>DASWMZ010000159.1:0-134612 GCA_036399495.1 Pedobacter sp. | reverse complement strand
AGATTTAGCGCCGCATCAGAGCAGGCTTATTTATGTTTCAATTGATGGTAAATCTCCGGAAGGAATCAACTTAGCAGGTAAAGAATTGTCTAAGTAGCATGAAGCCGGACTGCGTGTCGCTAAATTATACTTCCCGCAGGTGTCTGTGTATAATACTTCCTAAATCTTAGTATCGTTATGTTAAGAACAAAGTAGAAAAAATGGTGGCAAAATTCTTGTTCCAAAAACGTAATCAGCCCCGAAATGGGTTTCTTTGCTTTGTTTACAGATAACGAGGGGAAAAACTGAGGTTAAAATCCAAAAATTAAGGGATTGCCTCGTAAGTCAACTAGATATGCGAGCTCAATATCTTCTTTTTAAAAATATAACCCTTCCGGCTAATTTAGCCAGAAGGGTTTAGCTTTATTTCATCGAATGAAGTCCTATTGGATTACCTTCTGTGTCCTCACAAATTCCACAAAAGCCATACTCTCCGATTGACATTTTTTCACTTATCACGTTGCCACCTGCAGCTGCTACTCGCGAAATCTCTAGAGCGCAGTCTTCGCATGAAAAATAAACCATGGTGCCGCCAGCTCCGGGTTTAAACATTGGAGATTTTACTAATGCACCGCTTGAACCCGGACCTGCCATATCCCCGGGGAAAAATACCATCTCAAAGTAGTTGTCGCTACCTACTTCTGCATCCATTCCCTGTGGCATTGGTACAGCCTGCATTGTAATCGCCAATACTGCCTCATAGAACTTTTGCGCCCTTGCAAGATCTTCTACATAAATTTCGGTCCACCCGATAGGGTTCTTGATTGCTTCCATAATGTTATTTGATTTTAGTTTTTTATTTCTAAGTTGAAGCCTAAATTTTAAAAATTCTAGTTATTCAAAAATCGAAAATAAAAGCTATAAAAATGGTGGGGTATTGAGACAATAATAGGGGTGTTTGCGGCAGAAAAGTGACGCCGATTTAAACATCTATTCACGATAACTACGCGCCTCATTTAAGATAGATTTGATTAACTAAATTCAATTTAATATTAGGTGTTTGGCAATGGATCTAAAAGAGAAATAATTTCGCGAATTGCGTTGAAACATTGTGACACACTGGTTTAAGCTTTCAGCGCTTGGCTTTAAATCCTTCTCTGAAGAATCATGAATTGGTAATTAATAATAGTAACCTTTTCAGCTATAGGTCGTTGTACTCCCTATGGATAAATTATTTACTCTGGTTTACTTAAGCAGTGCCACAGATGCATTAACCGAGGAAGAGCTCGGAAATATATTAAAGATAAGCCGTACAAATAATTCTCAAATTGGGGTTTCTGGAGTGCTTATATATTGTGACGGCAATATTCTCCAGGTGCTGGAAGGTTTAGAAGAAAGCGTTTACAAGGTGTTTAATAAAATAAAAGCTGACCCGAGACATACGGCCTTAATAATTCTTCAAAGCCGTGATATTTCTGTCCGAAGTTTCGAAGACTGGTCCATGGGCTATAAAATAAGCAACAAAGTTGAATTTGAACAAATCGAAGGTTACCTCGATTTACGAACACAGCTTGAAAATAATGGCAACGATGGAATAAATCAGGTAAAAACCTTATTAGTCGATTTTATCAACAATAACCGTTAACATCATTAAAGCCATTGTAAATTGACTAGTAAGTTATAGATATTTCTACAAGGTTTTTTATTGTACATTTACAATTTACCTTCACAAAATTTCAATTATAAAACTTATGAAAGCACCCTCGGCCCCTCAGCAAATTACCTGGATTATTGGATTAATTTGCGGCATTTAGGAATAATTGGCCACTATGTAGATGCACCCCTTATCACAGAGCATAACTACATACTTTTATTAATCGGTTTTGTAGCGTTGGCATTAGGCACCACTTTTAAAGGGATTTGATTAGCCGGGATTATTACAAATCCAAATGTTCTTTAGAACTGCTATCTTTATAAAATTATCAGGCGAATAGCCAGCTATAATAATAACTGTTCCATTGCTATACCTTTTACTACATCATTAACCGTAGCTATAGCAGTATTTAAAACGCCCTTATGTTTGCTTCAGCAGAGCAAAATATACCGGTATAAGTGCTTGACTAGCGCTTGAGATTCTTGCCCGCGCAGGAAATGACTGAATGGGGATCGTCATTGCCGATTTAATTAAAATCGAAAAGCATGGTGCCGGGCATGCGTTTACTGCCACCCCTATAAAATCCTGCCTGCTTAGTTGACGGAACCCCATTCACCGCCCGAACAGGGCTCCCGCCAACAAATCAAATATCTAATGAATCTTTGAAATGAAAACTTATCTTTGCTATCTTTAAACGCATTACCAAATGTTTAAAAGTATAAACATCGTACCTCGTTGGATAATCTTTTGTCTGGACTTGCTATTTTGCATTTTCTCATTATGCATTGCTTATTTTATAAGATTCAACTTTAACATCAACCTTATCAATTTAAATGAATTAAGTAGAAATCTTCTGATATTTTCCTTTATCAGCAGCCTTGTATTTTACAATGTAAGAACCTATGCCGGGATTATTAGATATACTAGTGCCCAGGATTCTTTCAGAATACTGGTTTCCATTTTCATAACCAATTTTATCCTTTTCGTCACCAATGTCGTTCTGCTATCTTTCAATGAAGAAATAATCATTAGCAATGTGGTGCTGGTTATCAATGGCCTGTGTAGTTTTTTGCTTTTAATAACCTACCGTGTATTGGTAAAATACTTTTTTCTATATATAAAAAATCTGAGCCTTGATAAGCGTCGTATTATTATCTACGGTGCTGGTGAAACGGGGATCGCCATGAAAAGGACCTTAGATCATGATAAGAACTCGAATATGAGTGTGCAGGCGTTTATTGATGACGACGAACGCAAATCCGGGAAATCAATCGACAGTATAAAGATCTTCCATCCAAGGCAATTCAAAAGCCTAATTGTTGATGATACAATTAATGATTTATTAATAACAGCTAATATTTCGCCCGAAAGGAAAAACGACATAGTAGACTTTTGCTTAGAGAACGGTATTAAGGTTCTCACTCTTCCACCTGTCCCCAGCTGGATTGATGGACATATTAATACTCAACAAATTCATCAAATAAATATTGAGGATCTTCTCGAAAGAGATCCAATAGAAATTCATAACGACATTATTGAATCCCAGTTAAAAGGAAAACGGGTTTTAGTGACTGGAGCTGCGGGTTCTATTGGCAGTGAAATTGTTCGCCAGTTGGCTGCCTTTTCTCCGCAAATGATTATTCTAAATGATCAATCTGAAACTCCACTACATGAGCTTCAACTAGAGCTTCAGGATAAGAATCTGGATAATATATTTCATTCTTATATAGGAGACGTAAGGGATCAGTGTAGGATGGATGCCTTGTTCAATACATTCCGGCCTCACTATGTTTATCATGCGGCTGCCTATAAGCATGTTCCGATGATGGAGCACAATCCTGCGGAAGCAGTGAGAACAAATGTAATGGGTACACATAATCTGGCCGATCTTGCCGTAAAATATGGTGTAGAGAAATTTGTCATGATCTCTACCGATAAAGCAGTAAATCCTACAAATGTGATGGGTGCTTCCAAAAGGATAGCTGAGATTTATGTTCAATCACTTTTCAATTCATTCAATGAAAGAGGGATAACATATACTAATGGATTGAGTCACTTAAATGGAAATATTAAACGAAAGGTCACTAAGTTCATTACTACTCGTTTTGGAAATGTGCTGGGCTCAAATGGCTCGGTAATTCCACGGTTTAAGGAGCAGATTGAAAAGGGCGGGCCTATAACTGTTACCCATCCCGAAATCACTCGTTATTTTATGACGATCCCGGAGGCATGTCGTTTGGTGCTTGAAGCGGGTTCGATGGGTGAGGGTGGAGAGATATATATATTTGATATGGGTAGGTCGGTGAAGATCTTGGAGCTGGCAAAAAAGATGATTCGTTTGTCTGGTCTTATTCCCAATCAGGATATTGCTATTGAGTTCTCCGGCTTACGACCCGGAGAGAAGTTATTTGAGGAACTTCTTAATGACAATGAAAGCACTCTCCCTACGCATCATGAAAAAATAATGATCGCCAATACAAGAGTCTACGATTTTGAAGCTATCAACAAGCATATTAAAGAACTTATTCAATTGAGTTGTCAGTATTTAGACCGGCAAGTGGTGTTAAAGATGAAGGAGATAGTTCCGGAGTTTAAAAGTAAGAATTCTGTGTATGAGGATCTGGATATTCCCAAGCTTGTACATGAATCTTAAGTATGAAGATCTTTTACTTTCTTACCCTCTTTCTGGGGTTTTCTCTCGAAATTATCGCACAAAATGTTAAGCCAGTTTCTGAGCGCGATCTGTATGATAAAAAGACGAAAATCCACAGCTCATTAAAGCCGCTTCTTCAGATTGATACTGCCTCCAAGCTCTCCGGTGATTCCGTTTTCCGTGACTCAATTCTTCCCGTTAAACAAAGCTGGCTGCAGCGGAAGCTTTTTACAGAGCATCTGATTGAGGTTAAAAAAGAAGATTATACTGCTTATGCAGACTTACTTCCGGATTTTTTAATTGGCAAAACTAGTAACGAGAATACATGGCTAAACACTCGTGGCTTTCAAATAGGTGGAACAATAGGAAAGAATTTTTCTTTTTACACCAGCGGATACGAAAACCAGGGACGATTTGCACCTTATTATCGTGATTATGTAAATGAAACTGGAGTTGTTCCTGGGCAATCCTACGACAGGAGTGGGAGTAAAAACCCAGTGGTTAAAGATTGGTCCTATGCAACTGCCCTTATTTCATACACGCCAATTAAATATTTAAATATCAGTATCGGCCAGGATAAAACCTTTATTGGTGATGGGTACCGCTCCCTCATTTTATCAGATGTAAGTTCCAATTATCCCTTTTTAAAATTGACAGGAAACTTGGGTAATGTACAGTACATGGCCATGTGGACGGCCTTTCAGGATCCTAGCGCAAAGCGATTTTCAGAGGAGGTAGGTTATCGAAAGAAAGGTGGCGTTTTTCATTACCTGGATTGGAACATAAATTCTCGACTTTCTTTGGGTTTTTTTGATGCCATCGTTTGGGCCCAATATGATGACGAGGGAAATAAAAGGGGCTTTGATTTGAGCTACGCCAATCCTATAATATTTCTTCGACCTTTAGAAGCATTCAGTGGGTCTCCTGACAACGCTGTAATGGGTTTTACTGGCAAGTACGAGATATTTAATAAAAATGCATTGTATGGCCAATTCCTGCTGGATGAGTTTATCGCGGGCCGTTTTTTTTCAAAGGAAGGGGATTACCGTAATAAATGGGGGGCACAAATTGGGCTGAGAGGAGCCGATTTGTTCGCCGCAAAAGGATTAAGCTATTTAATAGAACATAACCGGGCTACACCTTATACCTATACTGGCCGTAATGATATTCTGAGTTACACCCAATACAATGAGCCATTGGCCCACCCATACGGTGCAAATTTCAAAGAGACAGTAGGAATCATATCCTATGAAATAAACAGGCTTACTCTAAGTAGCAAGGTGAATATTGCAAGATATGGCCTTGATCCAACTGCTGATACACATTATGGAAAGAATATAAGGGAAACATATAGAGAAGCTACTTTAAAGGAAGGAACTTATATAGGTCAGGGTGTAAAAACAACACTTCTCTTTTCGGAGTCGCGATTATCATTTTTGTTGAATCCCAAGACGAATCTGCGTTTTGAGTTAGGCGCAGTATTCAGAACAGAAAAAAATAATTTGATGAATGACAATACTACCTGGATGACATTTGGCTTGAGAAGTTCGTTCAGGAACTTATATCAGGATTTTTAAATTTGTACGTTGTCAAGAGGGTAGAAGATAGCATTATGATTGATTTGTAATAGACTCAATCAAACATACAGAATAAGCGACAATTCCTTCTTTCCTGCCTACAAATCCCATAGTTTCGTTGGTAGTCGCTTTAATTGAAATATCATCCATTGAGATTCCTATTGCTTCAGCAATATGATTTTTCATCGCATTAACATGAGGATTTATTTTAGGAGCTTCCAGACAGACCATCGAGTCAATATTTCCTACACGCCAGCCTTTATCAGCTAATAGCCTTACGCAATCTTTAAGGAGAATTAAACTGCTGATACCTTTCCATCGCTCGTCTGTATTGGAAAAATGGTGACCTATATCTCTTAAATTCGCAGCTCCTAGCAGTGCATCGCAAATGGCATGAACTAACACATCAGCATCTGAATGACCAAATGCACCGGCATGATGTTCTAAGTTAACCCCGCCAAGAATAAAAGGATGTCCTTCTTTTAATTGATGTACATCAAAACCAAAACCAACTTTTATCCGCATTAGCGAGATGACTGTGAACCAAAATTGAAAACTAGTGAAAAGCGTAGTGTGTTTGCTAAAGGGCTTTTCTGCTGACTAGCTAGAAGATAGGCAAAATCAAGATTCAAAACATTGTAACGCAGACCCGCACCTAACGTTAAATACTGTCTGTTCCCTTTTTCAGGATTTTCATAAAAGAAACCTGTGCGTAAAGCAAATTGTTTATCATACCAGTATTCCATTCCAAGAGAATAGTTTATTTCTTGCAATTCTTCTGCAAAACCACCAGGTGCGTCAGCGAAAGATCCGAAAATCCCTGCAGGAACAGACCGGTCAGGGTCTTTTCCGGATATAATATCTCCAGTTAATACATCCCTTATCGGAGGGGTAGGTACAAGCAATTTATTAATGTCTAATGCAACTGTAAATTCTCCCGGACCATTTAAAAACGTTGTTGCTGTACCAAGTTTGAGGTTAGTGGGAATAAATATTTTTGATGCGTTGTCTGTATAACTGATCTTGGTACCAATATTTGATATGTTCAATCCGAGTGAAAATCGTGCATCGGAGTTTAACAAAACGGTTTCTTTTTTGTAAAAAGCAGAAACATCTGCCGCTAACGCTGTTCCTGGCTTTGTCTGCTGACCAGATGCAAATTGTCCGTTTAATAAGTTTGAGTAAATAAACCTAACCGCAGTACCCAAAGAAAAATCCTCTCCAAATTTTCGGGCAAAGGTACCATCAATGGCAAATTCGTTGGGGTTATATGAACCATAATCGGTTCCTGCATTATCAGTTAATTGAATATTCCCTAAGGAAAAATAGCGTAATGACCCACCAATTGTATTCCTTTCATCGAGGCGGTGATAACCTGATAAATAAGCCAGATTTATATCAGGTACCAAGCGTTGTAACCAAGGGCTGTAAGAAAACGATATACCCTTACCCTCCTCCATAAAAGCTAATTTGGCTGGGTTCCAGTGTATTGAATTTGCATCGGGGGATATAGCAGCCCCAACATCACCCATAGCACCCGACCTTGCATCTGGTGATATTGACAGAAACGGAACACCTGTTAAGATTAGTCGGGATCCTGATCTACCGTCTGTGGTAGCTGTTGGGTCATCATCAGAGATCTGAGCGTAACAATCAATGGTAATTAGTAGTAAGAGAGCTGCTAAGTATCTAACCGAAGAAATTGTCATTTATTAAAAGTATATAATTATCGCCAAACTTAAACAACTACAATGAAATACAGATGTATATAAAAATGTTTTTAAAATATATCGAATGAAACTAATTAACGTTAGAACCGTAGAAATTATTCTATTTATATGAAATATCATCATTTTCAATTTTTGGTAGCTCATTTTTAATAGTAATTTTAAAAATTAATGCTCATTTTATTCACGATGAAAAGAATATCTATAATCTTTACAACTGGTGTATTTACGTTGGTGATGCTGGGGACAACAGCTTGTAACAGCAAAAAGTCTGCTGATAAATCTTCAAAAACGGGATGGAACTATAATGATAAATACAATGGTGGTTTCTCAGTTGCAAGGAAGGTAAAGCCCGGTCCAGGACCCGGTTTGATAGCCATTGAAGGTGGTACTTTTGTGATGGGCGGGAGCTTAAACCAAGATTTAGCTTATGAGTATGATAATTTAAGGCGTCGCGTAACGGTGTCATCCTTTTATATGGATGAAACCGAAGTTGCTAACGTAGATTGGTTGGAATACCTATATTGGATAAAAAGAACTTTCCCGGATGATGCGGAATACTATTACAATGCGCAGCCGGATACATTAGTTTGGCGAAGACCATTATCTTATAATGAGCCTTACGTTAATAATTATATGCGTCATCCTGCTTTTCAGGATTATCCTGTGGTGGGAATTAGTTGGGAACAGGCAAATGCTTATGCAGAATGGCGTACAGATCGTGTAAATGAGAATATATTGAGAGAAGGGGGTCGTCTTGTAGACTATAAAACGTTAGCCGGTGGTGGAAAAGGCAAATCTGGTGCAGCCACCGCATCGGCACCAGCTGAACCATTCAACACAGACATTTACCTTAACGGGCAATATCGCGGTGAAGGCATTGATGGTAAAAAAATGATCCCAGATCTTAATCCGAGTGCTGCTGCCAACGGGGATAAGAAAGGCAAGCCAGTAAGGCCTGTTAGATTGGAAGACGGTATATTAAAACAACCTTATCGTTTGCCAACTGAGGCAGAGTGGGAATATGCAGCTTTATCTTTAGCAGGCAATACAGAATATGAAAATATAGAAGATGGGAAGGTTTATCCTTGGAATGGCTTGGGTGTTCGTTCTGCTTCTAAAAAAACGCGTGGATTAATACTTGCCAACTTTAAGCGTGGAGCTGGTGATAACATGGGTACAGGTGGTTATTTAAATGATAAATATGAAATAACCGGGCCGGTTGCAGCCTTTATGCCAAACGATTTTGGGTTATATAGTATGGCAGGCAATGTTAGTGAGTGGGTTGCCGATGTGTATCGTAAACTTTCCTTCGAAGATGTTGAAGATTTCAACCCTTTTAGAGGTAACCAATACGTTGACAAACGTTTAGAAGATAAGTCTAAAGGCATTTATGCCAAAGATAAATACGGTAAGCCAATTAAAGATCCGGCTCCGTCAAGAAGAAAACAAACCTGGGCTGAGCTCAATGGTGTTAAAGATACCTTGGGACTAAATTCAGCTATTGCTGGAAAAGCATACAACCCGGATTTTAGAGGTCACGCAGATACTGTTAATCAGGACCTGTACGGAGTTACAACTTTAACTAACGATAGATCGAGAGTTTATAAAGGCGGATCTTGGAATGACCGAGCTTATTGGTTAAACCCTGGCACACGCCGCTACATGCAGCAAGAAGAAACCAGTGCAGAAATTGGTTTTAGATGTGCGATGAGTATGGTAGGTTCGGCCGAGATAAGTTCAAAAGGGAAGCCTCAATTCAAACAACCAGCATCTAAAGCTCCTAAAAAGATTAGATAGTTTAACCTTAAGAAATTATATTTGGGATATATGACTTGTCATATATCCCTTTTTTATTCTGGCGCATTTGATTGCGATGCTAATATTCGCAGCTATCAAAAAACAATCATAACCTGATTCTTTTCAAGTTTGTCGCCTTCCTGGATCTTCATATTCTTTATTATACCATCAATTGGAGATTTGATGATATTTTCCATTTTCATAGCCTCCAGAATAATCAGGTTATCACCCTTAAGAACTTGATCCCCTTCCTTAACCAAAACTTTTAAAACCAGGCCAGGCATGGGAGCTTTCAGGTCTGATATCTTTTGACTTAAGGCCTTATCGAAGCCCAGTTTATGAAGAAGTTCATCATATTGGTCTGTAACTTTTATCGAATACTTCTTGGAATTAATCTTCAACTCCAAAAACTTTTCAGTTCGATTAAAATCGATAAGTTCTACTTTGTATGAATTGTTATTATACAATGCGTGGAAGTAATCTTTATCAATCTCTTTGATGTCAATACTTATCTCTTGCCCTTTGTAAAACAGCAGGCCGTTTTCTTCCTTTAACTCAAATTGCCTATCGTTTACTTTTACAGTATTCATATCTATTGAGTTAAAGCATATTGAACAAGGTTTGCTCCCATTTTTAGGGCCTTTTCCCTGGCTTCAGGAGAATCTTTAGCATATGTTCCGGCATCCTCCCATCCGTTACCTAAATCAGTTTCATAGCTGTAATAACATACAACCCGCCCTTTATAAATTAACGCCAGGCCTTGTTGTCGTTTCGCATCATGCTCATGAATTTTAGGGAGCCCCGGCATTTTAAACTTTTGCTGATAGATAGGATGATTGGATGGCAATTCAATAAATGCCAGTTCAGGAAAAACTTTTTTCATTTGTGGCCTGACGAATTTGTCCATACCGTAATTATCATCAATATGAAGAAAGCCTCCACCAGTTAAATAGTTGCGCAGGTTTTTAGCTTCCTGATCAGAAAATAACACGTTTCCATGGCCGGTCATGTATACGAACGGAAAATTAAATAAGTCGGAACTGCCAACTTCTACAATCGCTTCTTCTCTGTGAAGATTAGTTCCAAGATTTTTATTGCAAAACTGTATTAGATTTACAAGTGCCGTACGATTGGCATACCAATCCCCACCTCCGTTATATTTCAACTTACCCAATTTATAGGTGGGTGCTGTTGCCGAAGAGAAAGCTGTGAGTAGTAATAATCCAAAAAGCCAGGATCTGATCATCTGTTTAAAAAGTTTATTTCAAAACAAGCTTCAAGAGCAGCGGTTTCGGTTCTCAACCTACTTGATCCTAAGGTAATCGGTTTATAGCCAGATGCAATTGTGCGTTCAACTTCTACCGGTGAAAAATCCCCTTCTGGGCCAATCAGAATTATATACTTGCCGTTCTTGCTTATCAAATCTGATAACGGTTTTTTCTCTCCTTCGATACAATGGGCGATGAATTTTTCCCCGTCATTAACGTTCAGAAATTTCTCAAAACGTGTGGGTTCATTGAGTTTCGGATGATAAGCTTTAAGCGATTGCTTTATTGCGGAAGTAATAATTTTATTAAGTCTTTCCGTTTTTACTTCCTTGCGTTCAGACCGCTCGCATATTACTGGAGTAATTTCATCAATTCCAATCTCGGTTGCTTTTTCAAGAAACCATTCAAACCGGTCGATATTTTTGGTAGGGGCTACCGCGATATGAAGGTAATGATTACGCTTAGCGTGCTCTTGTATAGATTCTACGACTTTAAGCGAGGTATGCTTCGGATGAGAATCTACAATTTCTGCAGTATACCAACCACCTTTCCCGTCGATTAGGTTGACGATATCGCCTCGCTGAAGACGCAGCACTTTATTGCAATGCCTGCTTTCTTCTTCGTTAAGAGTGTAAGTGTTGTTTTCTAGATCCGGGGTGTAAAACAGGTGCATATCACCTTAGTGCTTGTCAACAGCATCTTCCACATTAATAACCAGTTCCATTTTTACAGATTCAACGTTTTGCTCAGATTTTTTCAAGACAGTAACGTTGTAACCATAAAATTCTTTACACTCACCAACTTCAGGAATCTTACCAAATAATGCTCCAACTAATCCTCCAACAGTGTCATAATCTTCATCTTCAGGCAAATCGTGGGGAAGGTATTCGTTCACATCATAAATGGTAGCCGCCGCATTAACAATGAATTCAGACTCAGATACTTTATCTACAATTGGTTTTTCTTCATCGTACTCGTCTTGTATCTCACCAACCAATTCTTCAACAATATCTTCAAGCGTTACCATCCCCGCAGTTCCACCAAATTCATCCAGTACAATAGCGATTTGAATTCTTCTTAACTGAAATTCAGCTAACAGATCATTAATTTTCTTCGTTTCCGGGATAAGATATGGCTTTCGTATCAGGTCCTTTAATACGAGTTCTTTTTGCTGTGCGAGTAATGGCAATATATCTTTTGCGTGAATTACGCCAATGATCTTATCAATCGTTTCATCGTATATCGGCATACGCGAATAACCCTCTTTAACAATGGTTTCAAGAAACTCCTGAGGTGGGGTTGCTTGTTCGATGCCTGATATCTTGGTCCTGGGAACCATTATATGCTTTACAACGCGCTCATTAAAGTCAAATACATTCTTAATTAGCTCGTGCTCGTTTAGGTTAAGAGCCCCGCTTTCTTTACCCTGTTCCAATAAGTACTGAAGTTCTTCAGATGTATGTGCCGACTCATGAGAACCGACCGCCTGAATGCCTATAAGTCTAAGTAAGCCATTTGCAAATCCATTCAACAGGAATATAAATGGCCTGAATATAAGATAGAAAAAATGCAGCGGGAATGCGATGAACATGGTAACCCCGATGGGTTGCTGTATAGCGATAGATTTAGGAGCTAACTCTCCAAACACAATGTGCAAAACAGTTATAACAGCGAATGCAATATATGGGGCCGCAGAATGCGAAAACGAAACAATAAACGCCGGATCTGCTTTGAAGAACGTTAACACATTGGTGATAATGTGTTCCATCACCGATTCACCAACCCAGCCTAAACCCAGGGAAGCAAGGGTAATACCTAATTGCGTTGCTGCTAAATAGCCGTCGAGATGTTGAGTAATATGTTTGGCTATTTTTGCAACTCTGCTGCCAGATTTGGCTTTAATTTCAATCTGCGAGGCCCGCACTTTTACAATCGCGAATTCCGCCGCGACGAAAAACCCGTTTAAAAAAACTAAGAAGAAGGTCCAAAAAATCTGGAGTCCCATTCAGTTAGGCGTGATTTACAAAAGTACTTTGGTAAAGCTCTAAACTTTCTTCAATAACTTTATAAGCGTACTCTTTTCCAAGTAGATCTTCGATAGTCACATTTTTGTGCTCCAATGCTTTATAATCCTGGAAGAAACGGACAATTTCTTTCATAGTGTGAGGCGGGAGATCTGCTAAATCGTCTATGTAATTCACAGACATATCATTTTTTGCTACCGCGATGATTTTATCGTCCTGCTCACCATTATCAACCATGTGCATAACTCCGATAACTTTAGCTTCAATAATAGACATAGGATAAACATCAGCAGAACATAATACTAATATATCCAATGGATCCTGATCATCACAGTAAGTTTGTGGGATGAAGCCGTAGTTAGCAGGATACATTACTGAAGAGAATAAAATCCTGTCAAGTCGAAGCAATCCAGAATCTTTATCTATTTCATATTTAGCTTTAGATCCTTTCGGGATCTCAATAATTGCATTAACTAAACTTGGCAGGTCTTCGCCAGGTGATACTGCGTGCCAGGGGTGATCTTTACTCATATGATTATATATTTTCGTTCAACTTTAGTTTCGAAATTTTGTTTTAGGGTACTTTTCTTTTAAATATGCCCATATCAAAGGTATTGCGGTAACAGCAATGAAACCCATAATGATATAAAAAAGATAGTCGTTAATCTCTTTCTCGAACTTTATGCCCAGGAAGTAGCCCAATAGCGTTAGAGATGTAATCCATAAAAATGCACCGGTAACATTATATAGCGAGAACTTTCGGTAATCTAACTGAATCATCCCAGCCAAGATTGGCGCAAATGTCCGTACGATTGGGATAAATCTACCCATTATTAATGCAAACGCACCCTGCTTATTATAGTACACTTCGGCCGCGACCAAATATTTTTTTTTGAAAAAAAAGGAATCCTTCCGATTATATAATGCCGGGCCGGTTCTTCTACCAAACCAATAGCCTACAAAATTACCTGAGATTGCTGCAATAATTAAACCGGCAATTAAAACGTAAATTGACACATCAAGTTTATTTGTAGCTACAAACATGCCGGCAAGAAATAGCAGATAATCACCGGGAAGAAAAAAGCCAAAAAATAATCCGGTTTCAGCGAAAACCACAAATAGAAGAAGATAAAAGCCGCCTTCTCTAAGTAAAGTTTCAGGATGTATAAGCTGTTGGACCGAATCCCAGATTTCGTACATAAATTGATACTCGTAAATCTACGATTATTAAAATAAAATTAAATTTATAATAATCAGATTAGATCGGCGATGAACCCAGGATAAATCCCCAGTATAACCGTTGCAACTGCAGAAACGATTAACACGAATTTAAAATACGATGGTACAAGTAATTCATTGCGTTCAGCATCTTTAAAATACATCGCTATCACTACTCTTAGATAATAGAAGATACCGATTATAGCATTGATAACTGCGAAAATAACAAGGCTTGTATGATATTTTTCTAATGCCCCGGCGAACATCATGAACTTCCCGATAAAACCAGCTGTAAGCGGTATACCTGCGAGAGATAACATCGAAACAGTTAAGGTTATCGCCAATAGTGGGTTTTTCTTTCCTAATCCATTAAAATTATCGAAGCTGTCGCCGCCGGCTTGTCTTTGAACTATAATTAACGCTGCAAAAGCGATGATCGAAGCCAGTGTATATGCTGCGGCGTAAACAAAAATCGAATTGTCTGAGGAACTGCTTAATGCTATAAAAGCGAAAAGCAAGTATCCTACATGCGATATACTTGAATAAGCAAGCATCCTTTTAAAGTGCTGCTGATAAACTGCAGTAATATTTCCCACCAGTAGAGAAAGTGCGGCCACCACAATCAATACAGGCATCCAAAATTCACTTATGGGAGCTAGGCTGATATAAAACAATCTTAAGAAGGCCGCGAATACGGCGGTTTTAACAATTGTACTCATGTAAGCCGTAATAAGAGTAGGAGCGCCTTCATACACATCGGGTGTCCAGAAATGGAGAGGAGCTGCGCCGGCTTTAAAACATAATCCGATAATAGTTAAAAGAATACCGGCATAAAAAATAGGTGAAATCTCTTCGGGTCCGCCGGCAGCATAAGCTCGTATCTGACTTAAATCAAAAGAACCAGAGCCGCCATACATTAAAGTGATACCAAAGAGCAGGAATCCTGTCGAAAAAGCTCCCATAAGGAAATACTTAAGTGTTGCTTCATTCGAAGTAAAGTCCCTTTTCTTTATACCCGTAAGGATGTATAAACTTACCGACATAATCTCAATTCCGATGAACAACATGGTCAAGTTATGATAAGAAACAATGACAATTATGCCTACCAGGGAAAACAGAATTATAGAGTAATATTCAGCCACATTACTGCTGATGCGTTCGAAATAATCCTTTGAGAGCATTAGGATTAAAATTGTTGATACAATCGCTATTGAAGAAAAGGCAACTGCAAAATTGTTAAAGAGCAGCATGCCGCTATAAATGATAGGGGCATTATTTGCCAGATCCCAATGATTGATTGCCAAACCTAAAGAAACAAGCAAACCAATAATAGATACAGGTAGTAAAGCCTTTTCTCCTTTGAAAAGCCCAAGGTATAAAACCAGTATCGCTAAAAGAGATATCGTTATTATAACGTCCATGTTGTCTTAATGTATCATTGGATTCAGTCCCTGCATCCGGTTTTTTACCAACTCAATTAGTGCCTTGGTAGATGCATCGGAGATATCCAGCAGTGGCTGGGGATAAACTCCTATAAAAATTACTAGTGAACATACAATTCCAAGCACAAGCTTCTCCGTTCCGTCAATCTCGGGAAAATTCAATGTACTATCGTTTGTTTCACCTAGCATAATGCGCTGGTAGGTTCTTAGCATATACACCGCACCAAAGATTATGGTAAGACCTGCAATGCCGGCTGCCCAAATGTTATAGTGATACACTCCCAGAAGAAGCAAAAATTCGCCAATGAAACCGTTAGTAAGTGGCAGTGCTACTGTTCCCAGAAGAATGATCAAAAATGCAATTGCAAATTGAGGCGCGACTTTGGCGATACCGCCCATGGTGCTGATCTCTCTGGTGTTTAGTCGTCTGCTAATAATATCGATGATGAAAAATAAACCAAAAACATTAATACCGTGATTAATCATTTGTATCATAGCGCCTTGCAAACCATGGCGATTCCAAACAAAAATTCCCGCGGCTATTAAACCTACGTGTGCTATTGACGAATATGCAATGAGGCGCTTAACGTCTTTTTGGGTAAAGGCAATTAAGGATGCATATACAATACCTATGATTGACAGAATAATTGCAGTTGTACCCCAATCTGCAAAGCCCAACGGCGCAATAGGGATAAGCCATCGGATAACTCCATAAATTCCCATTTTAAGCATGATGCCTGATAACAACATCGTACCGGTTGTAGGGGCTTCAGTGTAGGTATCGGGCTGCCAGGTGTGAAAAGGAAAGATTGGCATTTTAATAGCGAAGGCTAAAAAAAACGCCCAAAATATCCAACCTTGGGTAGCCTGATCCAGATTCACATTATAAAAAGCTTCAAGTCCAAAGCTGCGGTAAGGCGTATGAACGTACATGTAGATAATACCTAAAAGCATCACCAAACTACCACCGATGGTGTAAATAAAGAATTTCAGGTTGACTTTGATTCTATTCTCTCCACCCCAAATAGCGCAGATAAAATAGATAGGAATTAAGGCAGCTTCCCAGCCAATATAAAAAAGGAATGCATCTAATGCTGTGAACACAAGCAATAGGCCGCTTTGCATAAACAGGATCAGGCCGTAAAATGCTCCGGGTTTTTTGTAATGATGTTTAAAGCTTGAAAGTATGATTAGGGGCATTAATAAATTGGTCAACAAGATCATCATCATGCTTATACCATCAATACCTGCTTTAAAACGAATGCCGTAACTATTCAACCAGGGATAATCTACATTGTATTGAAAAGCGGCAGATCCGGTTTCAAAATTTACAAGAAGGTATGCGGTTAAGGCTAACGATAAAAGCGACCATATAAAAGCCAATGTTTTGGATTGCTGTGAATTACCTAACAGCGATGTTAAAACGGCGCCAAGTATTGGTAAAAAAATAAGGAGTAAAATTTCCATCTATATAGTCTCTTCCCTCTTATATATTGTAGAATCCGTATAAAAGCAAACCAACAATGCTTGCTACCATCATAAATATGTAAAAGCCAATGTTGCCTGATTGAAGCAATCGAAGGCCTTTTCCAGCCTCTATGGTAGCCTTGCCAAGCCCGTTAACTAAACCGTCAATCGCTGCTTTATCAACAACTTTATAGAAGAAGCCCGACAGTAAGTTTAGCGGTTTGGTTATGATGGTATTGTATATTTCGTCCAGGTAATATTTGTTATAGGATAACCTGGCAAGTGCACTTCTATCGCCGGTGTCTGCTAATGGAACATGATTGTTCTTCGCGTATTTTACAAAGGCAATTAAAGCGGCAATTAAAGCTCCGGCTACAGAAACGGCCATTAGCAAATATTCTGTAGAGTGATCAAGTGCTATACTCCCTGCTCTGTTAGTCGATTCCCGAAAAACCGGACTCAAAAAGTTAGAAAGCCAATGGCTTCCCCCTAAAACTTCTGGTACTCCTAAAAAGCCACCTACTACAGAAAGAACCGCTAGAACAATTAATGGAAATGTCATTGAACCCGGTGACTCATGCAAATGATGCTCCTGTTCGTGAGTTCCGCGAAACTTATTGTTAAACGTAAGAAACAACATGCGGAACATATAAAAAGCTGTAAACATCGCTCCAATTACACCGAAAATCCATAAAATCTTATTGTGTTCGTAAGCGTGAGCTAAAATTTCATCCTTAGAAAAGAAGCCTGAGAATGGTGGAATACCTGATATCGCAATAGTACCGATGAGCATGGTAATGAAGGTAATCGGAAGCTTCTTCTTCAATCCTCCCATAAATCGCATATCCTGCTCGTTGCTCATTGCATGTATAACCGAACCTGCGCCAAGGAATAATAAAGCTTTAAAGAAAGCGTGAGTAAGTACGTGAAATAGTGCACCGGTATAAGCTCCAACTCCTAATCCTAAAAACATATATCCCAATTGTGACACAGTAGAATAGGCCAGTACCTTTTTAATGTCAGTTTGTGTTATGGCAATTGTAGCCGCAAGAATGGCAGTTGCAATACCGATAATTGCGATCACATGTAATGTAAGTGGTGAGAGTGTAAATAAAATGTTCGAACGGGCAATCATGTAGATACCTGCTGTAACCATTGTGGCGGCATGTATTAGTGCCGAAACAGGTGTAGGGCCAGCCATTGCATCAGGTAACCACGTAAATAAAGGTATTTGAGCTGACTTACCGGTTGCGCCAACGAATAATAAAAGAGTGATTAGTGTTAAAGTTTCTGTACTGGCAGTCGCCGCTTGAGGAAATATTCTGGAAAACTCTATGCTTCCGAACGTCGAAAAGATCAAAAAGACACCGATAAGGAAACCCAGATCTCCTATACGGTTCATTATAAACGCTTTTTTTGCTGCACTTGCGTAAGATGAATTGGTGTACCAGAAACCAATCAGAAGATATGAACATAATCCTACGCCCTCCCAGCCAATGAACATGATCAGGTAATTGGAGCCTAGAACTAACAATAGCATGAAGAATATGAAAAGGTTGAGATAAGAGAAAAATTTAGCAAAACCCGCATCATGATGCATGTAACCGGTGGAATAAACATGTATTAAAAAGCCTATTCCTGTAACGATTAGCAACATTAATGAGCTAAGCGGATCTATCTGAAAGGAAAAAGGAACAAGCAGGTTGCCAACATGAATCCAATCAAAGAGCTGGATAAAAAAGGTTTTTTCTGCACTTCCCTGAAGTTCAAAGAAAATTCCAACGCTGACTGCAAAGGATAATAAGATAGTTAAGCTCCCGATAATGCCCGCAACGGTTTTTGGTAATATGTTCCTGCCTAAGCCAATTACGATGAAACCAATCAAAGGAAACAAAGGCACTAACCAAACTAAATTTATCATGAACGTATATTCGACGTTAAGTATTAAAAGTTTACCATTTCAACCTGTTCAAAACATTAATGTCGGTCGAATGCGTGTTTCTATATATCATTACAATAATGGCTAGCCCTACTGCAACCTCTGCAGCAGCTAAAGCCATTACAAAAAATACAACTACCTGCCCATCCGGATCGCCGTGATAAACCGAAAAAGCGGTGAGTAATAAGTTAACTGAATTCAGCATTAGCTCCACGGACATGAAAATCGCAATCGCATTTCTGCGAATCAACACTCCAATAACTCCAATAGAGAAAATGATTGAACAAAATAAGATATAATGGTTTAGAGGAACGCCTTGTATTGAATTGGTAATCGATTCCATTAGATTCTCTTTGGTTCCTTCTTTGCTAATAATACGGCTCCAACCATGGCGGATAATAATAAAATGGACGATACCTCAAAAGGCAAAAGGAATTTACTGAAAAGTACTTTTCCGAGGTTTTTCACCAAGCCGATATCCGGGTTTTTCATAAGAACAGGACCTGAATCGCCGAGTGCTTTAAACGAACCGATCAGCGTAACTAACAAGCAACCTCCGGCGACAACTCCAACAATTTTGATGACGTTGGATTTCATCGGCTCTGAATCTTCATTCAAATTTAAAAGCATTAATACGAATAGAAAAAGCACCATGATGGCACCCATGTAAACGATGAAATTTACAATCGCAAGAAATTGCGCATTAAGTAAAATATAGTGAATGGTGAGGGTAAAAAAAGTAATTATGAGATACAGAACGCTGTAAACCGGATTCTTAGAAAAGATAACCAGCAGTGAAAAGAAGACAGATAAAAAAGCAATTAAATAGAATAAATTCATTAATTGTATAATTTCTTTGCTCATCTTTTCGAGCTAAGCTCCTGAAAAGATGGGCAAAGGTATAATTTTTTACGATTTCAAGGGAGCTTCAACCAGTTTATCTTTCCCGAAAATGAAATCCTTTCTCAGATAATCGGCCTGTACAAACGGGCCATCCAGATAAATAGCTTCTTTAGGGCAAGCCTCTTCACATAAACCGCAAAATATGCAGCGAAGCATGTTTACTTCATAAACTGCAGCATACTTTTCTTCGCGATATAAATGCTCTTCGCCTTTTTTACGCTCTGCAGCGATCATTGTAATTGCTTCAGCGGGGCATGCTAGTGCACATAAGCCACAGGCTGTACATCTTTCCTTGCCGCTTTCATCTCTTTTCAGAGAATGTAAACCGCGCCAGTTCTCAGAAATCGGTCTTTCCTGTTCAGGATAAAAGATCGTTTCCTTCTTCTTAAACATATGTTTGAAAGTAATGGCAAGTCCTTTCATGATTGCCGGGAGATACATCCTCTCAGCTAAGGTCATGGGTTTCTGTTCTATTACTTTTTTTCTGTTACTTAATGATTCCATATTAATAAGGTAAAAGGTGAAAGCTTAAAGGTGAAAGCTGCATCAAATCACTCACACTCATTTTTCTACCTAAGTTTCAAACTGTATTTACTAATCTTATTTAAAATATATATCCTTAACAACTATCCAGATACCGGTTATTACAATGTTTGCTATTCCTAAAGGAATAAGCACTTTCCATCCCAGATTCATCAACTGGTCATAGCGGAAACGCGGAACTGTCCACCTTACCCACATAAAGAAGAAGATGAAAAAGAAGATCTTAGCTAAAAGAAATAATATACCCAAAATAGATATCAAATTTGGATGGAGACCAAGATCATCCATGAAGGGAAAGTTGTAACCCCCAAAATAAAGCGTTGACATTACTGCTCCGGATACAAACATGTTGATGTATTCCGAAAACAAAAAAGCTCCTAATTTGAATCCCGAGTACTCGGTGTGGTATCCTCCAACTAACTCATTCTCACTTTCTGGTAAGTCGAACGGAGTACGATTACATTCCGCAAAAGCGCAAATGATAAATATCAAGAAGCCTAGAGGCTGAACCCATACGTTCCAATTCACAAAACCCGATTGTTGTTCGGCAATGGTTTTTAAAGACAAGCTTCCGGTTACCATCAGTAAAGCTATAATCGAAAGCCCCATCGCAATCTCATAACTAATGTTTTGCGAAGCTGCCCGAATTGCTCCCATCAATGAGAACTTGTTATTAGATGCCCAGCCTCCAATCATAACGCCATAAACGCCGAGTGAAACAACTCCAAAAATATAGAGTACACCGACGTTGATATCGGCTACCTGTAATTCAATTGTGGAATCCCCAAACGTTAGTGGCCTACCCCAGGGAATAACTGCACTACCGATTAAGGCTGTTAAAAGTGCTAATGACGGCCCCGCTATAAAGAGGAAATGATTGGATTGTGTAGGAATAATTTCTTCCTTAAAAAACATTTTTGCACCGTCGGCAAGCGGTTGAAACATTCCGCCCCAGCCTGCTCTTGCCGGGCCTACACGGCCTTGAAGATATGCTGCAATTTTCCGCTCAGCCAGTGTGGAATAGGCTGCTACTCCCAACGAAACGCTGAAAATGACAGTAACTAAAATGAATTTCTCTATGACGAATGCTAGTTCCATTAATGTTTAGTTGCTCTTTCGAATTCTTCTTTGTTAGCTTCCTGTAAAGCATGATTTTTTCTAATCACAGCTGGAGGAGTTAATTGCTCATAGTGGTTTGATGAAATAACTGAACGGTTAGAGATTTGTCGAGGTCCGTCAATTATCCAATTGGTAGTATTTTTCTTCTCAAAACGGCAGGTGTTGCAAATAAAATCTTCCACTTCACCATAGACATCCTTACGTGCGGTTACCCGGATAACATCCTCGCCTTTGTACCATAACGATACCTTTCCGGTACAAGTAGGGCAGTCGCGATGAGCCTCAACAGGTTTAGTAAACCAAACGCGTTGTTTAAAACGGAAAGTTTTATCTGTTAATGCACCAACCGGACAAACGTCAATTACGTTCCCTGAGAATTCGTTGTCGATTGCTTTTTCGATATAAGTTGAAATCTCAGATGCATCTCCGCGACCTAGGATTCCATGCTCACGTTTCTCAGTTAGTTGATCTGCTACGTAAACACAGCGGTAACATAAAATACAGCGCGTCATGTGCAGCTGAATCTTATCGCCTATATCAATTCTGTCGAATGTTCTGCGCTCAAATTCATATCTGGTAGCTTCAGAGCCGTGCTCATAGCCTAAATCCTGTAAGTGACATTCACCAGCCTGGTCGCAAACCGGGCAATCGAGCGGATGATTAATTAAAAGCATTTCAACAACGCCTTTACGCGCTTCTTTCACTTCAGGAGACGTGATGTTTTGCACTTCCATTCCATCCATCACTGCTGTACGGCAAGACGCTACGAGCTTAGGCATCGGGCGCGGGTCTTTTTCAGAACCTTTGCTTACCTTAACCAGACAGGTGCGGCATTTACCACCGCTACCCTCTAACTTAGAATAATAGCACATAGCTGGAGGGACGATATCGCCTCCAATTTGACGTGCAGCGTTCAGGATGCTTATTCCTGGCTCCACTTCTATAGTAATTCCGTCTATCGAAACTTTTACTCTTTCGGACATTTTAAAACCCTCTAATTAGTAGCAGTTACTTCTTCCAGCTTTGGAAGTGGGTCAGCATAGCCTGCCAAACCGTAATTTCTTTCCATCGCTTCTTTCGGATGTGTAACATGCCACTCAAATTCATCCCTGAAATGACGAATTGCACTCGCGACAGGCCATGCTGCTGCATCGCCAAGCGGACAAATCGTATTCCCTTCTATCTTTTTCGAAACATCAACCAATAAATCGATGTCGCTTAATTTTCCATGACCATATTCCAATCGGTGGAGTACTTTTTCCATCCAACCCGTTCCTTCACGGCAAGGTGAACATTGTCCACAGCTTTCGTGATGGTAAAATCTTGAGAAGTTCCAGGTATTTCTAACAATGCACTGGTCTTCATCAAAAGCGATAAAACCACCGGAGCCTAGCATACTTCCGGTTGCAAAGCCACCGTCTGACAACGACTCGTAGGTCATCAATCGGTTTTCACCATTTACGGTTTTAAGAATCAGGTTTGCAGGAAGTATTGGAACAGATGAACCACCTGCGACCACCGCTTTTAAGCGTTTCCCATTTGCAATACCGCCACAAAATTCATCTGAGTAGATAAAATCTTCGACAGTAACGCCTAACTCAATCTCGTAAACTCCAGGTTTATTCAGGTTTCCTGAAGCAGAAATAAGTTTTGTACCTGTACTTCTTCCTACGCCAATTTTGGCATATTCATCACCGCCTTCATTGATAATTGGAACAACTGCCGCAATAGTTTCAACGTTGTTTACTACTGTTGGGCAGTTGTATAAACCAGAAATAGCCGGAAAAGGAGGTTTAATCCTCGGATTTCCCCGTTTTCCTTCTAAAGATTCTATTAAAGCCGTTTCTTCTCCGCAGATATAGGCGCCGCCACCCGGCTGCACGTAAACTTCATGGTCAAAGCCAGATCCTAAAATGTTTTTTCCAAGAAATCCAGCCGCTTTTGCTTCCGCGATGGCTTTTTCAAGGATACGTATCTGCGGCATCATTTCGCCACGCACGTATATGTATGATGTGTTTGCACCTAGTGCAAAACTTGACACAATCATTCCTTCAATCAAAAGGTGAGGAATATAGGTCATTAAATATCTGTCTTTGAAAGTTCCAGGCTCAGATTCATCTGCGTTGCAAACCAGGTAACGTGGTTTACCTTCTGGCTTAGCCAAAAAGCTCCATTTCATCCCGGTAGGAAAACCCGCACCACCACGGCCGCGCAGACCGGATTTTTTTACTTCTTCAACAATATCATCAGAAGACATGGTTTTCAAAGCTTTTTCCAAAGCCCGGTAACCACCTTGTTGACGATATACTTCGAATGTATTTATTCCGGGAACGTTTATATGTTCTAATAATAATTTGCGTCCCATTCTATTAGCTGATTTGAGGTTTTACGGCTGTTGTCAGCTTTAAACTATCAATTAACTCATCAATTTTTGCCTCGGTTAAATTCTCGTGGAATTTATATTCCGGGCCGATTTGTAATACCGGCGCCATTCCGCAGGCTGCAAGGCATTCTACGCCGCGCCAGCTGAATAAACCGTCTGTTGTTACTTCACCTTCTTTTACACCAAGTTTTTGCTCAATATATTTCATGATTTTTTCTGCGCCTACTAAACAACATGGTCCGGTGCGACAAACCTCCAGCACGTATTTGCCAAGCGGTTTCAGAAAAAACATAGTATAAAAAGTAGCTACCTCATATACCTCAATAGGTTTTATATCGAGGTAATCCGCAACTTTATCCATTGCAGCGGGGCTAACCCAACCAAACTCGGCCTGCACTAAATGCAAAATGGGCAGCAAAGCTGATTTTTGTTTTCCTTCCGGATAACGGGCCACAATTTCATTAAACTTGGTTACAAGCTCGGGGTTAAAAATTACCTCTTCGGGTTGAGCAATATTAAGCATCTAATTCTCCTGCAATAACATTTAAACTACTGAGATTAATGATGGCATCCGAGAGCAGCATTCCTTTGCTCATGGGCGCATACATTGCATAATTGATAAAGCTCGGGCGGCGGAAATGCAACCTGTACGGGCTGCGACCACCATCATTGACCAGGTAAAATCCAAGCTCACCATTTCCTCCCTCTACGCAATGATAAACTTCGGTTTTAGGGGTATCTATTTCGCCCATCACAATCTTAAAGTGATAAATAAGGGCTTCCATATTGTTATAAACTTCTTCTTTTGGAGGAAGATAAAACTCCGGAACATCGGCGTGGAAAACGCCTTTCGGTTCTTTTTCTACTTTTTCTAAGGCTTGCTCAATGATGCGAACACTTTGCCACATTTCTTCCTGACGAACCAGATAGCGGTCATAAATATCACCGTTTGTACCTACCGGGATTTCAAAGTCGAAATCTTCGTAAGAGCTATAAGGTTCGTTTACGCGAACATCATAATCAACTCCGCAAGCTCTTAAAATTGGTCCGGTCCAGCTATAACTCAAGGCTGTTGCTGCATCTACTGCTGCCACGCCGGCGGTTCTGTCGATGAAGATTCTATTTCTGTCGAATAAGGCTTCAAACTCCTTTAATACAGGCGAGAAGTTCTTAAGAAACTTCTTGATTTTCGCGAAAGCGGTATCATTAAAATCTCTTTCAAAACCACCAATACGACCAATGTTAGTTGTTAAACGTGCGCCGCATACCTCTTCGTATATTTCATAAATATGCTCGCGTTGCTCCATCAGGTATAAGAATCCCGAATAAGCACCGGTATCCACACCCAAGATACTGTTACAAATTAGGTGGTCGGAAATCCGCGCAAGCTCCATGATAATTACGCGCAGATAATCAACACGTTTAGGGGTTTGAATACCTAAAAGTTTTTCAACCGTCATGTGCCAACCCATATTGTTAATAGGGGATGAGCAGTAATTTAGGCGGTCTGTAAGCGGGGTGATTTGATAAAAAGGGCGGTGTTCCGCGATTTTCTCAAACGCTCTGTGTATATATCCGAGGGTAGAAACGCCACTGATAATCCGTTCACCATCCATTTCCAGAATGTTCTGGAAAACTCCATGCGTAGCCGGGTGGGTGGGGCCAAGATTTAATGTTGTTGTTTCTTTTAACTCGTGCCTTTCGGCAATTATTGGGTGATCCATTTTTACCTTCCGAAGAAAAAGTCTTTTTTATCTACACGGTTGGGGTCTTCAAGAGGATATTCTTTCCTCATCGGAAAAACCGTCATGTCGTCTACATTTAAAATACGGTATAAGCCGGGATGCCCTTCAAACGTAATCCCGAAGAAATCGTAAGTTTCCCTTTCCATCCAGTTAGCGCCTTCCCACAGTACTGTTGCCGTTGGTATAACCGGATTGATTTCTTCCAAGAATACTTTTATACGAACACGTACATTATGTACGAAACTATGCAGGTGATAAATTACACCTATGGGAAATTCTGTTCCGGGATAATGTATACCGGTAATGTCTGTCAAGAAGTTGAATTTCAATTCCTCATCTTTTTTTAAGAACGTAAGAATTGGGATTATAGCCTCTTTTGTAGTCTCAAAAGTCAAAAGGCCATAAGGTTCTGCTGCTGCAGCTATCTTATCGCCAAATTGTGCATTTAATTTATCCAGTACAGCTTGGTTGCTTATCTTACCCATTTACTGTATTCCGTATTTATTCATTAGTTCTTTGTACTCAGGTTCGTTTCGACGTCTTAACGGTTCATTTCTTACCAGTTCTTGTAGTTTTAACACTCCTGTTAAGATTGCTTCAGGGCGCGGAGGGCATCCGGGTACATAAACATCTACAGGAATAATCTCATCAATTCCCTGTAAAACGGAATACGTATCGAAAATACCGCCACTACTTGCGCATGCACCTACCGCAATAACCCAACGAGGCTCTGCCATTTGCAGATATACCTGGCGAAGTACCGGCGCCATTTTTTTGGCGATGGTTCCCATAACTAAAAGCATATCTGCCTGACGTGGTGAGAACGATGGTCTTTCAGAACCAAAGCGTGCTAAATCGTAGTGAGAACCCATTGTTGCCATAAACTCAATCCCACAGCAAGACGTCGCGAATGGTAGTGGCCACAATGAATGAGAACGGGCGAGCCCGATTACTTTATCAAATGAGGTTGCAAAAAATCCTGACCCTTCAATTCCCGGAGGAGCTTCTGCTAATTTTATATCACTCATGGTTCTGTCCTTCCAATACTTGACTTATGAAGAATCAAGCGGCAAATTTAAAGTATTACAAATTTTGTTTTGGAGGGTATATCTATTTAGAAATGTTCTAATTACTATTCCCAGTCTAGTGCTTTTTTCTTTATGATGTAAATAAAGCCCAACAGAAGTGTTCCCATGAAAATGAACATCTCAATCAATGTTTCCATTCCGTTTCCAGTTGCTGCCATTTCACGAAAGTTTACTGCCCAAGGGTACATAAAGATTACCTCCACATCAAACAATACAAACAAAATTGCGACCAAAAAATATTTAATTGAGAACGGCTGTCGTGCGTTTCCAACCACTTCTATACCAGACTCAAACGGTGTTAATTTATCTTTAGTCTTTCTTTTCGGCCCTAAAAGATGGGTAGCAACCATCGTTACTACAACAAAGCCTAGGGCAACAATCATTTGGAAAATAATCGGAAGATAACTAACCGGGGTACTTTGTGCTTCCATTTTTAACTTCTGGGCGCAAATATAAATAAAAAGAGCCGGATCGTTCTGGATCCGGCTCTTTTTAACAGCAGATATTTTTACTTTAAGGAATTTGCCTTATTTGAATATTCCGCTGCTTTTGAATTGTTTTTATCCCGGTTTGCAGCTACCGCAGCTAAATAGCCATAAGCTTCTTTTAACCCGGCCTTGGCCTTTTCTGCTTTTTCAGGTTTAGTAACAGTCACCAGCTGAACATATTGCTCGTAATAGGGAGCTGCTAAACCCTTACTATCATTTTCGTCATCCATTAAACGATACACTCGGCCTTTTGCTAATAGTGCAGCTTCTGTTGTTGGCGAGCGCTGTAAAAGTTTACTATAAGCACTGTCAGCTCTTACTAGTAAATCTCTGCTAGGATTTTGCTTAGCTGTTTTTTTGGCTGCGTAGTCAAAATAATAAGCATTTCCCTGATAGTAAAAGTCAATTAACGCTGCATTTTCTGCCGCTTGTGTTAAGTCGTACACTTGTGCTGCTAAATCAAACTTTTTGGCATCATACAGTTCTTTCGCAATTAAGTTTAAACCTTCGACAGAAGTGGATGGATCTAATGAAGCAGCGGTTTTTAGACTTAAAAGACCTTTTGCAACATCACCTGTTTTTAACTGTGCCTTAGCCAGGTAAGCATGATCAACATTGATGATACGTTCTTTTTCAACTTTGGACATAAACGTATTCATTGCCTCAATGCTGGCCGGATAATTGCCATTTTCAAAGGCTGAGTAAGCCAGGTAACGGTAAATACGTGGATTAGTTTTATTGATACGGGCCATTTCCTGAGCTTCCCTCTCCAATGTCTTATAGTCTTTAGCAAGCACTAAAAAGTCAGCATAACGCATACGCGATTCAAGAGATCTATCCGTCTTATCCATGTATTTTACATAGGCATCAAGTGCTTGTTTGTTTCTCGACTCGTAATCTTTAGTCTCAGTTGCAGTTCTTGCCCAACGATTATAAGTTTCTGCAAGTTCGCGATAAGCCGGACCGTAGTTTGGGTTTATAGCTAACACGTTATTAAACTCGTTAATAGATTCTTGCCATGCCTGAGATCTTTTGTTGATTACCCCGAGCTCGATTTTAGCGCGTAATAAATTTTTATTAAAATCGTAAGCAGAGCGGTAGGCACTGAAAGCCTCACTGTACTTTTGTTGTTCCCTGTAAGCATCGCCTAAAGCGAGATAAGCTTCTGCATCTTTCGGATCGATAGCTATTGCCTTTTGAAGGTATGTTACAGCTGTAGTTAAATCCGGCTTCTTTGCCGCGATCAACGCCTTTGCAGCATAGATGTATGGGTCATTATCTTTTTTTCCAGCTAGAGAAATAGCTTTATCAAAGTTGGCTTTTGCACCTGCTGCATTGTTGTTTCTTAGATCAAGAGTGCCTAATCCAATTGCTCCGAAAGGAGATTTAGCATCAGCAGCTGCTCCTTTATCAAAGGCAGCTTTTGCCGAATCAGCGTAGTTCGAAGTCAGATACAAGTTTCCCAAATGGAAGTATGCTTCTGCACTTGGTTGAGTTGCTATAATCTTTTTTAATGATGTATTTGCTGTTTGATATTGTTCGGCATCTATAGCTCTTTTAACATCGGTTAATGATTGAGCAAAGGCAGATGTGCCTCCGACCAGAGCAACCATTAAACCTGTTTTTACAACCTTATTAATCATCTTCATGGTTTTTTATTTTGTTATTGTCTTTCTAATTATTATCTCTCTTGGTGGCATCGATACTGGCAATAAACCCGACTTTAATATTAGTCTTTGCCCTCTTTCACCTGTTACAAAAGCTGCAAAGCCGCTTCGTGCTGTTCCACCGGTACAATCAATGTAATATAGTTTCCTGCTTAGAGGATACAAACCTAGCGCTAAGTTATCTTGGGAGGGCTTGTAATATTTCCCTTCACCTTTTGATTCCGTCGAGTTTTTTATCGCCAAATTCTTCAACTGCTTTACTAAAGGTTCTAATTCAATAGTGGGCTGTTTCATCCAATTATATCCTATAACACCAATAGTGCCGGGATTATTGTATACATATTTAATTACATCTTCACTAGTTTTCAAAGCATAAATCCCTTTTGCAGGAAGATCTTTAATTTTACTAAGTTCTTTCAAATAACGTACCGTACTTGAATTTGGATTATCAAATACGAGACTTTTGCCTGTAGAAGAACCACTCATCACATCCTTAATTTCATCTACAGTAATTGTACTGTCTTTAGATGATTGGTGTGTAATAAGAGCTATCGCATCTGTAGCTATAGGGTAATTCAATATCTGGATTTTTTTCTTTTCAAAAACCTCGTGTTCGTTCGACGATAACTTCCTTGACATAATTCCTAAACTCACCTTGCCTGATAATAATTCATTCACCAGTTTGACTTCCGGTTCATAAATTAGTTTAACCTTGTCTTGTGGGTAGCTGTTTTCGAATACCAAATACTGATCATCTATAATCGGTTCAAAGCTTTCATCCACCAAGATTTTAGTAACTTCTATTACAGCGGGTTTGTTTTCCTGGTTGTTATTGCAAGCCAGAAAAATCAATGCCAGAACAGATATAAAGGCGAATCGCATATTAATCTCTTGTTTGCAGTAATCTGATAAACCGAAAAGCAGCGTACACAATTAAAAGAACAGCAAATATCCAACGGTAAGGGTTTTCAATTTGTGGGAAAATATTCTTATAAACGATTAAGCCTACCCCAAGAGTTAAATAACAAACAAATATCAATAGTCCAAAAATGAACAAAAATCGCTTTTGGGGCGATTTCTGTTCTTTATTTTTATAAGGCATACTTTACTGTGCTTCTAAATTCAGGGATATAGGTAAAGTATATTGAACCCGTACAGGCCTTCCGTTCTGAATGCCAGGTTTCCACTGGGCTGATCTTTTTAACAATTTGATAGCAGCATCACCCGTTCCCAATCCCAAATCTTTAAGCACTTTAATATCTGTTAATGAACCGTCTTTTTCGACTACAAAAGATACTGTTACTCTTCCGGATACGCCTGACTCCTGTGCCGCAGGAGGATAGACATAATTTTTTCCTACCCAAGAGTAGAATTTTGCTATACCACCAGGATATTCAGGCATTACTTCAACGCTAGCAATGTTATACACGCCATTATCTTCGGTTACCTTAGCTCCTACAGGTGCTTCACCAACGGGTTCATCAATACGTACTTCCTGAGTTGGATCACCTTCTATAGTTTTTTGCCCGGGATCTGCAACCTTTAAATCTTCAACCGTTGGTGGCTCTTCATCTCTAACCTGCTCTTTTGGAACTACCACTGGCGGTGGAAATTTAACCTGGCTGGTTTTAGGTTTTGGAGGTTCAACCTGAGGTGGAGGAGGAGGAGTGTTTGGATCTATTGGAGGAGGAGTTGCTAAGATGATCTCCGTTTCTACTTCCTTAACTTCATCCTCGGGATTAATACCTTTTATATATTTAGCTAATAAAGGTGAACTTACAGCCAATATAAAAATAGCACTTCCAATTAAAAGGGCACGTGTTGTAGTATTTGAATTCGATTTTCGTAATTGATAGGCGCCGTAAGCCTGATTACGCCCTGCGAATACAACATCAAGCCATGCAGGATTAAAAATATCTAATTTTCCCATTTTTTCTTTTAACGTTTAAACCGTGTATATTAATAAATACCGTCACGTTGCAACAATGAAACTTCATCTGGAGTTATGTCCGCAAGCGCACGTTGTTCCACGTTTACAATATTCATTTCATCAAAAATATCCACTACATTTTTGTAATTCGACTTAACGCTGGGCTTAATGATTACAAATAGGCCTTTACCCGTCGTGGCTTTTACCGATTTCATCTTATCTAATAAGGTTTTACGGATTCCATTCTTTCCATAATCTGCAACGGTCGGTGTAGTCGGATTATCAACGGTTCCCATATACCATTCAATTTTGTCTTTGCTGCCCAATAAAATGGTCATGGTACGATCATCTGCAATTTCAAGCTTCTCATCTAGCTTTTCATCTTTATCAGGCATCACCATGTCCATTGCCTGAGGTTTATTCAGGGAAGTTGTAAGCATGAAGAATGTAATCAGTAAAAAGGCAAGGTCAACCATTGCAGTTAAATCAACTCTGGTCGATGCTTTTTTACTTCTAACCTTCCCGCCCTTACCACCCCCGCCGGAGGTATCTAATTCTGCCATTTCCTAATATTTTAAATTTTAATCTTTTCCTTCAAGCGCAGTAATTAAACTAAACTTGTTGACTTCCTGCTTTTGAAGGATGTCTATTATTTTTTTGACGGTTGGATATTCTTCTTTAGAATCTCCTTTGATACTAAACCGAAGTTCAGTGCCATTAAGTTCTTTTGTTGCAATACGAGCATTATAAATCCACCAATGTAATTCAGAAGCCTGACCACCAATTGAATCAACCGGAATTCCTGGTTGAAGACCTTCCTTATTACGGTCGGCACCGTCCATTTTAATTATCTGTTTAAGATTTCCTACCGGCACTCCAAAACTTTCAATTAGGGCAAACCGGTTTTTTTCGTTTGGAGTGAATGGAAGCGCATAACGTTCACTCATTTTATCCAAAGTGCTTTGACGTACTTTTGGCCCTACAACTCCAAAGAACACCTTGCCTTTACCACCTATTGTGAGTGTAGCAATATCTTCCGTTGGTTGTTTTATCTGTGTAGTTGACGACGGAGTATCTACGGCAAGAGGCTCTTGTTGACGTGCCGTGGCTGTTAAGATAAAGAATGTTAACAACAAAAAGGCTACATCACACATAGCCGTCATATCAATAGCCGTACTCTTTCTGGGTACTTTTATTCTTGGCATCGCTAAATTTTAAGTAGTTTAATTATTAGATGAAATTATACCGGACTTTCCATAAGCCCGGTATAAAATTTCTAAAAGAATTATTTATGAGTACTTGCGTAAGTCTGTACGATAGAGAACCCAGCTTCGTCAATTGAATAAGTAAGCTTATCAATTTTTGAAGTAAAGATGTTGTACATGATAATCGCAAGGGCTGAAGTACCAATTCCAGTTGCGGTGTTAATAAGTGCTTCAGAAATACCATTTGCAAGAGCTGACGAATCCGGGCTACCTGCTTGAGCTAATCCGGCGAAAGCTTTGATCATACCTGTTACCGTCCCTAATAGACCCGCAAGTGTTCCAATTGATACTAATGTTGCAATAACGGTAAGGTTTTGCTCAAGCATTGGCATCTCTAAAGAAGTTGCTTCTTCAATATCTTTTTGAATAGCTAAGGCTGCCTGTTCTGTGTTTAATTTTCCGTCAGCTTCAACTTCGCGGTACTTTTTCAAACCAGATTTAATCACGTTAGCAACAGAACCTTTTTGTTTGTCGCATTCAGCCATCGCAGCCTCAATATTTCCGGCACTTAAAAAGCTTTGAACTTTTCTTACAAAAACATCAACACTACCGTTGCCGGCAGCTTTGTTAATAACAATGAAACGCTCAATTGAAAATACAATTACCATTAAAAACATCCCCATTAAGATTGGCACGATAAATCCACCTTTATAAACCATACCAAAATAGTTTCCTTGTAAAGGCTGGGTTGTATGTAGATCAGGGTCTGCTCCGCCTACAAAATTTGAAGGGTTACCCATTACAAATTTCCATAATAAAAAACCAATAAGTATGCAGATTACTATGGTCAAGCTTGCAAAGATATTTGAACCTGTTCCCTCTTTCTTCGCTGTTGTTGTTGCTTTTGGTGCAGTTGCCATTTTTTCCTTAAAATTTAGTTTAAATTTAGTTTAGATTATATAATATTATGATTGTTTACTTTAATGTAGGGTAACCGAAGTTTCCCGAAATAGTGTTAGCAGTTGATGACATTTCCATTACTCAATAAACTTGCTGGGTAACGGACTTATAACTAGCCATTGAAAAAAAATGTTTTACAATGAAAACTATTTTTTCTTTCATATGCAAATAATCTATTAGAAAAGTAGACTATTCTTGAGTTATTTCATCTAGCCGCCGGATTTCTTAACCTTAAATCCATCATTTTTTAACATTTCAACGATTTTGTCCCGAAAGTCGCCTTGCACTAATATTTCCCCATTTTTTGCAGATCCGCCCGATCCGCACTTTTGCTTTAGTTTTTTACCTAAAATTTCGAGGTCTGTATCTGTGCCTATAAAACCCGTAATTAAGGTAACTGCTTTACCTCCTCTTTGTTTTTTATCTAATTGAACTCTTAAATCTTGTTTAGCTGGTAACAAGGTTTCTTGCTCGCTGTCCTGGTTGTACTGATACTGAAAGTCGGGGTCTGTAGAATAAACTACTCCGGCTACGTCTTTATTCTTTTTCGACATGATTAATTTAATACGGATAGCGATAAGGGTTTGACAGAAACACGCAGTTCTTTGCTCATCTCCAGCGGCTCCCCATCTAAGTGAACGACACCTTCATTGTGCCTGATAATACGAATATCCTTTCCCTTTATTATCTCTACATATTCTGATGTGTGTAAAGATTTGTTGAAGAGATGATATCCTAATACTGGTAATTGAACTAATGGAAAAGGCTTAATAATGCAGATGTCGAGTAATCCATCGTCTAAAAGGGCGTCAGGAGATATATATGCATTGTTTCCATATTGACAAGAATTAGCGATACTAATCATAAATGCTTCACGCTGGTATTCAATTCCATCTATAATCAGGCTATAATTATCTGGAATATAAGAACTAACTTCAATAAGTGCCGTCCGAATGTATCCCTGCAAACCTCTACTTTTTAATTGTGAGAATTTTGAACTGATAAGTGCATCAAAGCCTATCCCCGCCATATTAAAAAACTTCCGGCCGTTTAAAATTGCTGAATCAATTTTTTTGTGATGTATATTATTGAGGGTTTTAAGTGCTTTTATATTATTTAACGAAATTTTCAATGATCTTGCCAAGCCATTTCCTGAACCGAAAGGGATGATTCCCATAATCACATTTGTACCTTCCAGCACCGAAGCAATTTCATTAATCGTTCCGTCGCCACCCACCGCTACTACGATGTCTTTCCCGTTTTGAACAGCTTCAACAGCCAGGTCATTAGCATGTGTCGGCCATTCGGTATATACAAAGTCGAAATCAAATAAATCCGAATTTAAGTGAGCTTTAGCAAGATCAGGAAAACCCGCTTTTTTTTTACCTCCTGAAATGGGATTAATGATAAATAAAATGCTCTTTTTCAAATGAAAGTATAAAGGGCCAAAATACCTCTTTATTTTCCTTAATATAAAAATAATTGTACTTTCGCCCCGGTTAGTGGAATGATTTGCTTTGCTGCTTTGGCGGCTGGATTGCAACCACATTAAAAAATTGCTAATGTGTTATCCATATATTCCATCAATCCTATTTGTTAATTCTAAATTTTAAATATGCCCTATTTATTTACTTCTGAATCTGTATCTGAAGGACATCCTGATAAAGTAGCAGATCAAATTTCGGACGCTTTAATTGATAACTTTTTAGCCTGGGATGCTGATTCTAAAGTTGCCTGCGAAACACTTGTCACCACCGGCTTAGTTGTTTTAGCAGGAGAGGTTAAATCAAACACCTATTTAGATGTTCAAAAAATTGCAAGAGATGTAATTTCTAAGATAGGATATACCAAAGCTGAATACATGTTTGAAGCCAGTTCTTGCGGAATTATATCGGCTATTCACGAGCAATCTGCTGATATTAATCAGGGTGTAGATCGGTTAGAAAGGCAAGAGCAAGGTGCTGGAGATCAGGGGATGATGTTTGGTTATGCTACAAGCGAAACGTCAAATTACATGCCTTTGGCATTAGATTTAGCGCATAAAATTTTAATTGAACTTGCTGCATTGCGCAGAGAAAATTCTGAAATATCTTATTTGCGTCCCGACGCCAAATCGCAGGTTACTATTGAATACAGCGATGATCATAAACCTGTTCGCATTGATGCGATAGTTGTTTCTACACAGCACGACGACTTTGCTGAAGAAAAGGCGATGCAGGAAAAAATAAGTGCTGACATTATTAATATTTTGATCCCGCGTGTTAAGGCTCAGTTAAAACCTGAATTACAAGCTTTATTTAACAGCGACATTAAATATCACATTAATCCTACCGGGAAATTTGTAATCGGTGGGCCTCATGGTGATACCGGCTTAACAGGACGTAAGATTATAGTTGATACTTATGGCGGCAAAGGCGGCCATGGCGGTGGTGCCTTTTCGGGTAAAGATCCATCAAAGGTAGATCGTTCGGCAGCGTATGCTACTCGCCACATTGCAAAAAATCTTGTTGCTGCCGGAGTTTGCGACGAGATCTTGGTTCAGGTATCTTACGCCATTGGTGTTAAAGATCCGATGGGTATTTACGTGAACACTTATGGCACCTCAAAAGTTGGCTTAAATGATGGTGAAATAGCTATTAAAGTTGGAGAAATATTTGATATGACTCCTTACGGGATAGAAACAAGATTAAAACTTCGCAATCCAATGTATGCAGAAACTGCTGCGTATGGCCACATGGGAAGAACATCTGAAGTTGTTCAAAAGCAGTTTATAGGAGCCAATGGTGAAACGAAAAATGTAGAGGTTGAGCTTTTTACCTGGGAGAAGTTGGATTATGCAGATAAAGTAAAAGCTGCTTTTAACATTTAAGGTTTCTTTAACTTATATTTAAACCTCTTGTATAACAGGAGGTTTTTTTGTTTAGTTGCTATATGGTCAATTTCATCAAATGAATCTAACAAATTATGATAGGATCATCCGACGACTTTAAACTTAAATTCATAATATGATCGACGAAAACCACAATCCCTGGCAAACTTTATCAGCTAAGGAGGTATATGATAATCCCTGGATAAATGTAACAGAGTATCAGGTCATTAATCCGTCGGGCGGCCAGGGCATCTACGGAAAAGTACATTTCAAAAATCTAGGCATCGGTATTTTACCTCTGGACGATAATATGAATACCTGGCTGGTCGGCCAATTTCGTTATACATTAAATAAATATAGCTGGGAGATTCCTGAGGGTGGATGTCCGGTTGGAACCGATCCTTTAGACACTGCGAAAAGGGAACTTGCAGAAGAAACTGGATTAGTAGCTACCGAATGGACAGAACTCATGCCTTTTCACTTATCAAACTCTGTATGTGATGAATTTGGATATGTTTTCCTGGCTCGGGGTCTCAGTCAAGGCGAAGCTGAGCCGGAAGAAACTGAAGAGTTACAAGTAAAAAAATTGCCATTTGAAGAAGCTTATCAAATGGTGGTCTCAGGTCAGGTTACTGATTCATTGAGCGTGGCAGCGATTTTAAGAGTGAAGCTTTTGATTATGGAAAATAAGCTTTAAGCTGTTAGATTTGCACACCAAACCAATTGCATGGGCAAACTTTTAGGATATATATTTTCGCCGCTTCAGTATCTTACCTTTCTTTTTTTTCTACTCGTTTTTCATCCCATTCAATGGATAAGTTTAAAAGTTGGCGGCTATGCGGCGCATAAACGTTCTGTTGATATTCTGAACTTTTTCCTGGTAAGTACCTATTACACGGTTGGTTGTAATGTTAGGTTTATTAATCAATACAATCTTCCGCAAAACCGGTCTATCATTTTTGTAGCCAATCACCAAAGTATGTACGATATCTCGCCTTTGATCTGGCACCTTCGGAAATATCATGCTAAGTTTATTTCTAAAATTGAGTTAACCAAAGGTATTCCAAGTATTTCTTTTAATCTACTTCATGGAGGTGGTGCGAATATTGATCGTAAAAATCCCAAGCAAGCAATTTCAGAAATTTTGAAACTAGCTGGCAGAATGAGGGAGAATAATTGGTCAGCAGTTATTTTTCCGGAAGGTACCCGTACCCGGGATGGAAGAATGAAGCCTTTTTTAGCAGGCGGTGTTGCTACCCTTGTAAAAAAAGTACCCAATGCTTTGGTTGTACCTATTGCAATACAAGGGTCTTGGGAATTAACACAGTATGGTACTTATCCGTTGAAATTCGGGCAGGGGATAACATGTACAGTATTGGGAATGATTGAGCAAGCTGATAAATCGCATGAACAAATTTTGGATGAAGCGGAGCTAGCAATCAGGGGAAAATTAGAGCGCTAGCCTCTATTCTCAAATATTTTTATCCTCAATCAACTTAAAAAAATTATCTCTGTAAGTGTCTCCTATCGGGATGATTTTATCGCAAATAGAAATCCGGCTACGTTCAATACTTTCAATTTTATCAACAGATACAATGTAAGATTTATGCACTCTCGCAAATCTTCCTGAAGGTAAACTATCCTCCATCTTTTTCATGGGCTGAAGAGTTAGGATTCGCTCGGCTTTTGTGAAGATCGAGATATAGTCCTTCAATCCTTCAATGTATAAGATATCGTCAAGATAAATTTTCTGGATACGATGTTCGGTTTTTACAAAAATAAAGGAATTGATTGTGTTGTCGAAAACCTTAACCGCCGGAGTTTGCGCGGCCGAGTGCTGAATTACGTTTTGGACTTTTGTAACCGATTTATAGAATCTATCGAATGCGATAGGTTTGAGCAAATAATCTGCAACGTCGAGATCATAGCCATCAAGTGCGTATTGAGAATAGGCGGTGGTTAATATTACTTTGCACTTCCCCTCAATTATTTTAAGAAATTGAATACCGGTTAATTCGGGCATTTGAACATCCAGAAAAACCAGGTCTGCTTCACCCTTCTGCACTATCGACAAAGCATCGAACGCACTCGTTGTGGCAGCAACCAGGTTTAAAAAAGGAACTTTTTCGATGTAATCTGTAAGGATATCAAGGGCCAGCGGTTCATCATCCACTACGAGGCAGCGTATCATAGGCTAAAACGACTGAGGTATCTATTATTTGATGAACGAATATAGAATATGTTTAACCAACTCTTATAAACTCAACCACTTTTCTCTAATAGCCATTTGCTCAGCCGTTGCGTTTTTGTCTACATCAATACGGTATCTCGCTGAGGTATTTGCAGTAATTGTTACCGATAAATCCTGAATTAAGCCATCTCTTGATATTGTAACTTTTATCTTTTCACCTACCTTTTTAGATGAGATAGCTTTGGCTAAATCAGATCCACCGGCGTCTGTAGCACCAGTCATTCGGATGTTGTCAATGCCAATAATTTCATCGTTTACACTGATGCCATTATTCCACGCAGCAGTTCCGCGAACTACCGAAGTCACAATAACCTTACCGTCTCGTACTGCGGTTGCGGTGCCTAGTGTAGGAATTGATTTACCCGCATTATCATTAATTAAATATAATCCGGCATGCCCCAAATAGTTATTGAAGTTGATAGGTTCTGTGCCATTAATGTATTTAGTATAGATTTCGTTTAATGATTTTCCAGCAATTTTTTCAGCCATAGTTCTAAATTCAGCATCTGTATAACCCCGCTTTTGTTTTTTGTAATACTCGTCGTACATCGCTTTCATCACATCGTCTAACCTTTTAGCCCCTTTTGTTGCGCCAAGTATTTCGAGATCTAAAATCAAAGCGATCATAGAACCTTTATCATAATAGGATATAGTACTGTTTCTTGAGTTTTCATTCGGACGATAATATTTGATCCAGGCATCTAAACTAGCTTCACTTACAGGCTGAACCCGGTTTCCGGGTTGATTTTCGACAGTGTTGATATCCGAAATAAGTAAATCTAAATATCTTTCGGGCGAGTAAAGGCCAGTACGGCGAAGCATTAAATTGTCGTAATAAGCCGTAAATCCTTCGGCAATCCACAAATTAGTGGTGTAGTTTTCATTGCTGTAATCGAAAGGACCTAAAGCTTCTGGGCGAAGTCGTTTTACGTTCCAAAGGTGGAAGTATTCGTGGGCCACTAATCCTAAAAAACTTTTATAACTGTCTTCAACGGAATATCCTTGGCGAATCGCTCCCAGTACAGTAGAATTCAGGTGCTCTAAACCACCGCCTCCGGCAAGGGTATTATGGACAATAAAAACATAACGATTGTTGGGGTTCTCATTGAAAATAGCAGTTTCTGCGGCGATGATCTTTGTCATATCTTCCGTAAGCTTAGCTTTATTATAATTGCCCCCTCCGTACATTGCTACTTCGTGTTTTACACCCGATGCTTCGAATTCAAAAATATCCTGGTTTCCTACTTCCAAAGGAGAGTCATATAAGATGTCAAAGTTTGGGGCGTAAAAAGCGTTGCTTTGTCCTTTGATAGGTTCTAAGCCGGTTGAAATCTTCATCCATGTTTTATAAGGTTTTATGGTGACTGTTGAAGGTGATTTGATCATTCCTTCGGGGTACATAAACAATCCGCTTGGTGATAAAAAGGCATGAGAGGCGTCAATGAAACTTGTGCGGACCGAAAGTTCAAAAGCATAAAGCCGGTAGCTTACAGTAATTGTTTGGTTTTTTGTACCCGTAATACGCCAGGTGTTCTTGTTAACTTTTGAGGATTGAAGCTTCCCATTGTTTTTTATAGAAAATCCCTCAACGTTTTTTGCAAATTCCCTCACCAAATAAGATCCCGGTGCCCATACAGGCATGCGTAAGTCTATTGAATTGTCTTTAACGTTTTTTACGGTCATCTCTACTTCCGCATAATGAGCCAAGGCTTCCGGAAAGGATACGATATAGGAAATATCAGTTTGAGCAAAAGTTTCTTGTGTTGTTGATGCCATAAAGAGGAGATAAGAAAAAAAATATTGCAGGACTTTTTTCATTGGTAAATTATATGTTATATCTAATTGCGCTTGAGTATCCCGAATATGAGGATACTTATCTTGTCTTAATTCAATTTTAATTAAAATTAGTGGGACAGCCAATCTCCGCACCACTTAATAATGTAAAATTTTTCTGCGTATTTCTAATTCGTAGCTCGTGGCGTTAATTTTGTTAAATCAGACCTGTCAAATAATCATCAATTAGTTCAAACGAAATACTTAACAATAGCTTGACTTAAGTTTTTTGTGGCTTGATATAAATAAGGTGTAATTTGCATGTTTAAACTCCGACTTAAAAAGAATGAAACTAAAATATATCATTTATGCTGTACTAATAATTGGCTTTGGATCTCTGATAGTTTACAGAATTTCAAAGAATAAAAAGGAGGCATCTATGGCAGGGTTCAAGGGAGGCGCTAAAGGTGGTCCTGGAGGAGGTGAGCGACCCATGAACGTGAGCGGTGTGATTGTAGAGCCAACAAGTTTCGAAAATTCTTTAACGGTTACCGGATCGATTGAAGCAAATGAAGAAGTAAGAATTATCAGTGAAGTTTCGGGAATAATCAAGGGCATTTATTTTAACGAAGGAACAACCGTAAGGCGCGGACAAGCTCTGGTGAAAATTGATGATTCGGAACTTAAAGCTCAATTAGCTCAGACAATTACTAAACAGAATCTTGCTTCAGAAAATGAAAGGCGGGCTAAATTACTTTTACAAAAGGAAGCAATAAGCCGGGAAGAATATGATATTGCATCAGCAGAATTTCGTACAGCAAAATCTCAAACACAATTAATAAGGGCTCAAATTGCTAAGACAGTAATCAATGCGCCATTTTCGGGAAGGATAGGACTCAGAGCTGTATCTAAAGGGGAATATGTTACCCCCACAATGCCCATCAGCAATTTAGTGAGTATTAATCCTGTAAAGATTTCTTTTTCTGTACCCGAGAAATATTCACGACAGGTGAAAGTAGGCACAACAATAAATTTTACAATTGCGGGTTCAACCCAGGTTTACAACGCCAGAGTATACGCTATTGAACCACGTATAGAATCAGCAACCCGTACGTTACAGCTTAGAGCAAAGGCCGACAATCCTTCAGGTTTATTGATTCCAGGCTCATTTGCGAGTATTTCGTTGCCATTGTCAACAATTGAAGATGCGCTTTTGGTTCCCACACAAGCGATCGTTCCGGTGCAAGATGGGAAGAAGGTTTTTGTAACAGATAGCGGAAAAGTTAAGGAAGTAATGGTGGAAACATCCACTCGTACCAAGGAGTTAATCTTAGTAACCGCTGGCTTGAAACCTGGCGACACTGTTTTAACAACCGGAATTATGAGTTTGAAGGAAGGTGGTAAAGTAAAGGTGAAAATTGAGGATAGGAAGGCCATTTTATGAGTTTATCAACCACCAGTATTAAGAGGCCGGTTTTTACCATTGTAGTCAACCTGATGTTGATTCTCTTTGGTGTAATTGGTTATACTTTTTTAGGGATCAGGGAATTCCCATCTATTGATCCTGCAATAGTATCTGTAAGAACAAGTTACTCAGGCGCTAATGCTGATATTATAGAATCTCAAATAACCGAGCCTTTAGAAAAAGCCATCAATTCTATTGATGGAATTCGCAACATTACCTCATCCAGTAACCAGGGAACCAGCAATATTAATATTGAGTTTAACCTTGATAAAAACTTGGAGGAAGCCGCAAACGATGTGCGCGATAAAGTTTCCCAAGCCATTCGGAACTTGCCAGACGATATTGATTCGCCGCCGGTAGTGTCTAAAGCCGACGCCGATTCTGACCCGATCATTAGCATGACGGTGCAAAGCAGCACCCGTGATCAGCTCCAGTTAAGTGATTATGCCGAGAACGTTTTGTCGCAGCGTTTTCAAACTATTCCGGGTGTGAGTAGTGTCCAAATTTGGGGGCAAAAGCGTTATTCGATGCGGTTATGGCTTAGTCCTGATAAATTGGCTTCTTACGGGTTGACCGTTGCCGATGTTCGGGATGCACTAAATCGTCAAAATATTGAATTGCCATCCGGAAAGGTAACTGGCGCGAACACAGAGTTAGTTGTAAAAACTTTAGGGAATCTTTCCAATCAGGGAGAATTTAATAATCTCATCGTAAAATCTGATGGAGATAAAATTATCCGCTTTAGCGATATAGGCACCGCTGAACTTGGTGCTGAAAATCTAGAAACGCAAATGACGGAATCGGGGCAACCAATGATCGGGATGGCTATAATTCCGCAACCAGGAACAAATTATTTGGAGATTTCCGGAAAGTTTTACGATGAATACGAAAAATTGAAAAAGGAAGCGCCTAAAGATCTTCAACTAGATATTGCGATGGATAATACCTTGTTCATTAAAAAATCTGTAACTGAAGTTGCCGAAACAATTTTGATCGCGCTAATACTGGTTATCCTCATTATCTATTTGTTTTTCAGGGATTGGGGAATCGCATTCAGGCCGTTAATCGATATTCCGGTTTCCCTGATAGCCACGTTTTTTATCATGTATCTGGCTGGTTTTTCTGTCAATGTGCTTACGTTATTGGCTATTGTGCTGGCAACGGGTTTAGTAGTTGATGATGGTATCGTAGTAACAGAAAATATTTACAAAAAAGTAGAAGAAGGCATGTCGCCAATTGAAGCGGCGATTAAAGGCTCAAATGAAATCTTTTTAGCGGTAATTTCCATCTCCATTACATTGGCAGCAGTGTTCTTGCCTGTTATATTTCTGGAGGGATTTGTAGGCCGTTTGTTCAGGGAGTTTGGAGTCGTCATCGGAGCGGCGGTTTTGATTTCGGCATTTGTATCATTAACTCTAACCCCAATGCTTAATGCTTATTTGATGAAAGGCGGAAAGCAGAAAAAGTCCAGATTTTATACGATTACAGAACCTTACTTCCAGAAAATGAATTCGGGTTATGCCGATGCTTTATCTGTTTTTATGAAGAGGCGTTGGATTAGTTTTCCGATAATTTTAGGATGCCTTGGCCTAACAGTGCTGTTTTATAAACTTCTAACCAAAGAAACTGCTCCTCTTGATGATCGAAGTATGCTTCGTTTGTCAATATCCGCTCAGGAAGGAGCCTCATATGATTATACTAATCGCTTTATGGCTGAGCTAACAGAGGTGTTGAACGATTCTGTACCCGAAAAACAGGTAACCCTGGTAATAACGTCACCCGGTTTTACAGGTTCCGGGGCTGTTAATAGTGGTATGGTTCGATTGGGTTTAAAACAACCTGAAGACAGAGAACGCTCTCAAAAAGAAATCGCCGAGCATCTTACTAAAATCACTAAAAAATATTCTGAAGCACGCATTCAAGTTATCCAGCAGCCTACCATTTCGGTAAACAGGCGTGGCGGACAACCTATTCAATATATTATTCAAGCTCCCAATTTCGAAAAGCTGCGAGAAAAAATTCCATTGTTTCTGGAAGCTGCAACGCAAGATCCTACTTTTTCAATGGTTGATGCGAACTTGAAATTTAATAAGCCGGAAATCAACATCACGATCAATCGCGAGAAGGCGCAAAGTTTGGGTATTTCCGTAATTGATGTGGCGCAAACACTCCAACTCTCTTTAAGCGGACAGCGCTTCGGTTATTTTATGATGAATGGAAGGCAATATCAGGTTATCGGTCAGTTTGAAAAGGCAGATCGCGATGACCCGCTTGATTTAACTTCTTTATTTGTGCGAAGTAAAACCGGTCAATTAATCCAGCTTGATAATCTGGTTACGATGGAGGAACGCAGCAGTCCGCCACAGATTTATCATAACAACAGGTATCTATCTGCTACTATTTCTGCAGGTCTGGCTCCGGGCCGAAGCATTAGCGATGGAATCGAGGCGATGGATAAAATAAGTAAGAAGGTATTAGATGATTCTTTTTCTACCGATTTAGCTGGAGAATCCCGGGACTTTGTTGAGAGTAACTCGAACACAGCATTTGCATTTGGACTGGCACTTATATTAATTTATTTAATTCTTGCCGCCCAATTTGAAAGCTTTGTAGATCCATTTATCATTATACTTACAGTACCCATGGCGGTAGCCGGAGCTATGTTTTCGTTATGGCTTTTTGGTCAAACCTGGAATATATTTAGCCAGATCGGAACGATTATGTTGATAGGGCTAGTCACGAAAAACGGAATTTTGATTGTGGAATTTGCAAATCAGTTGCGAGAACAAGGCAAACCGAAATCTGAAGCAATTCTTGAAGCGGCAGAAGCACGTTTACGACCTATATTAATGACCAGTCTTGCCATCGCGCTTGGTGCATTACCTATTGCTATGGCTTTAGGCGCAGCTTCACAAAGCCGGATGGGAATGGGTGTAGTAATTGTTGGCGGAACCATTTTTTCGTTAGTACTTACCTTATTTGTGATTCCCGCTGTTTACTCGCTATGGTCTAAAGAGCGGAAACATCATCCGGAATTTGATAGAATCAAAGAGTTTGAAGAAGAACCTGTGGGCGCTCATTAGTGTATGAAATATTTGAGAAATAATTTATTGTTTTTGTTTTTTTCCGCGATAGCGCCGGTCTGCTTTGCCCAGGATGTACTTACGCTTCAAGAAGCAATAGAAATCACGCTGAAGAATAATTATAATATTCAAATTTCAAGAAATAGTGTAGAAATAGCCGAAAGAAATGTTAGTCGCGCTAATGCCGGAATGATTCCGGCTGTTACGGGTAATCTTACCAACAACAACAGTATTCAAAATAGTACCCAAACTCGTGCTACAGGTGAGGTTACCGAAAGAAATAATGCCCGGGCCAGCAACTTAAATTATGGGGTGGGTTTAAACTGGACAGTGTTTGATGGGTTCAGGATGTTTGCCCGATATGATCAATTGAAAGAACTTCAGAAGCAGGGCGAAGCTAATCTGCAGCTTAGTGTTGTCTCAACGGTAAGTAATGTTATGGAGCGTTATTACGATTTGGTGCAACAGCAGCAACAGCTTAAGGCTTTTGATACGGCCGTTGTGATATCCCGTTTAAGGGTAAAAACAGCTCAAACCCGTTTTGATGTAGGTAAAGCCGCACGGTTGGAAGTGTTAAATGCGCAAGTAGATTTCAACACTGATACAACAAATTTTCTAAACCAGCAGGCATTATATAGAAACGCTCAGATTGCATTGAATGAAGTAATGGCAAGAGATGTAACTATACCTTTCAGAGTATCATCAGGATTTGAAATTAATGAGAATATTAATTTTTTGGATGTATCTAATTTGGCTCTGCAACAAAATCCGAGTTTGCGTGCCGTGTTAATCAGTCGAAGAATTGCTGAATTAGACCTGAAGCAAGTGAAAGCAAACAGATTTCCGGTGATAAATTTAAATAGCGGATATAATTTTAATCGTTCAACTTCGCCTCTTGGCTTTGCTACATTAAATACTGGCCGGGGGTTTAATTATGGTTTAAATGCATCAGTAAACATTTTCAATGGATTTCTTCAGCGCCGGGATGAAAAAAACTCAGAGGTTTTAATTCGTAATGCTGAGTTAGATTATCAAAGAGTTAATCAAAGTGTAAAGGCTCAGCTCGCAAGTTCTTACCAGACGTACTTAACAAGCCTAAGTTTGGTAAAGCTTGAAGAGAATAATCAAAAAATTGCCAGTCAGAATTTAGACATTACACTTACCCGCTATCGCTTGGGAACCATCACTCAGGTTGAAATAAGAGACGCCCAGCTTAACTTTCTAAACGCAACTGTACGCTTAAATAATTCCAGGTACCAGGCCAAATTGGCTGAAATTTCTTTGGGGGAAATTTCAGGTTTGATAAACTTATAATTAAATATTATTTATAGTTTTATACAACATTTAATTCTATAAATGCGTAAATAGGGCTGGTTAAAACCTTGTATGGAATACAATAAATTCAAATCTGTATTACTTGTTGATGATAGTTACGTAGATAATCTTATTAACAGTAAGATGCTCGAGGCAAGTAAATTTGCTGATACCGTTACAGTTATGGATTCTCCATCAAAGGCAATAGCCTATATAAAAGAATCGGCGAAAGATGGCAATTTGCCGGAAGTGCTTTTTCTCGACATACGGATGCCCGAAATGGATGGCTTTGAATTTCTTGAAACTCTCAATTCCATTCCTGAAATGCACACTGCTCATGTAAAAATATATATGTTATCTTCGTCACTTGATCCTGATGATATAAAACTAATAGGGAACAATCTTTTGGTAGCAAAATTTATAAGTAAACCGCTAACCGAAAAAATATTGAACTCGATCGAAAAATGATTCTCGTAGCCGACGGCGGTTCTTCAAAAGTAGATTGGATAATAATTAAGAGTGATACCGAGCGTATTGAGTTTACAACGAAAGGTATTAATCCCTTTTTTGTTAACGAAAAGGAGATCTGCAAACTTCTGGCCGGGTATAACGAGGTTCAGCAATACAATTCAAAAATAAAAGAGGTTCATTTTTTTGGCGCAGGGTGTTCCAGTCCTGATAAAAGAGAAATTGTTTCAAACGGTTTATCCAAAGTATTTTCAAAAGCTTTTATTAATGTTGAAGATGATGTTCTTGGCGCAGTTTACGCTACCTGCGGAACAAGCAAAGGCTTTACCTGTGTATTAGGTACAGGTTCCAATATTGCTTTTTTTGATGGAGAGAAGGCCGATTACGGCACCTATGGTATGGGTTTCATTCTTGGAGATGAAGGCTCAGGAGCATACTTTGGCAAGAAGATCGTAACTTCTTACCTCTACGGCTTAATGGCTCCGGGATTAAAAAAGTCATTCGAGACCCTTTATCAAATTGAGAAAGAGTCTATCATCGAACACGTTTATCAAAAACCTTCACCCAACATTTATCTGGCATCGTACTCCCGGTTTATGTATAAACACCGAAATGATAGGTTAATTCGGTCAATTCTATTCGAGGGCTTTGAAGAATTTGCAAAAAGCCATATTCTTCGCCAACCCGGTTGCCAATCTTACCCTTGTCATTTTGTGGGCTCAATAGCTTATTTCTTTCAGGATGTTTTAGCTGAGGTTTGTACAAGGCATAAAATTAAATTGGGAAAAGTAGTCGCCAGTCCTGTTCTCGGTTTAACCGAATATATCCTTCAAAGAGCTGTTTAAATCATTCGCGCTAACACCCAGCAGTATTCAAATTACCTTGATAACAAATTTGCATTTATAATTTGCTAAATATATCTTCGTATTAATACATGCAAGACTATACCAGCTATAACTGGTGTGGTCTTGTTTGTTTTTTATACCGTTTAAACATAAGTGAGTCATGGCAGAGGTAACATATTATACTAAAGAAGGAATAGAAAAACTTAAAGAAGAATTACATTTTTTGAAGACCGAAGGCAGGTCGCAAATTGCTAAAGCGATTGCCGAAGCCCGTGATAAAGGCGATCTATCTGAGAACGCAGAGTATGATGCCGCAAAAGAAGCACAAGGTTTGCACGAAGCTAAAATTGCCAAATTATCTGAGTCGCTTTCAAGCGCTCGCCTGATAGATGAATCAAAATTAGATACATCAAAAGTACTGGCTCTTTCTATTGTAAAGATCAAAAATATTAAAAACGGAGCTGCAATGACGTATCAGTTGGTTTCGGAGACTGAAGCAGATTTAAAGGGGGGGAAAATATCAGTAAAATCACCTATTGCAAAAGGCTTGCTTGGAAAATCGGTTGGCGATAAAGTGGAGATAGCCGTACCTGCCGGGAAAATGGAGTTTGAAATTTTAGAGATTTCAAGATAATGGCATCTATATTTTCAAAAATCGTATCTGGCGAAATACCTGCGTACAAGGTCGCAGAAACGGATGACTTTTTAGCTTTTCTGGATGTGAATCCTCTGGTAAAGGGGCATGTTCTGGTTATTCCAAAAGTTGAAATCGATTATATTTTCGACTTAGACGATGATTTGTATTCAGGCTTGCACGCTTTTGCTAAGAAAGTAGCAATGGGCTTAAAAAAGGCAATACCCTGCATTCGTATTGGTATAGCAGTTATCGGGCTCGAAGTGCCACATGTACATATTCATTTGGTGCCAATGAGCCGCATAGATGATTTAAACTTCTCCAGGCCAAAATTAAAGCTAGATGCCAAAGAACTTGAAGAAATAGCAGCAGCTATATCTAAAGAAGTAACTAACTAATTTTTGGCTTACCCGTTGTCACGACTGCGGGAGCCAATCTTTTTTCGTTATCCTTAACAAAAGCACCCCAACCCGAATAACTTTTACTGTCTCCCGCACTGCCTACCCGCTGAAACGAATGGCATACCGCTACAGCCAGTCCATCGGTAGCATCTAAAAATTGTGGTGTTTCAGTAAATTTCAATAGTGTTTGTAGCATAGCTGCTACCTGTTCTTTTGTAGCATTACCATTGCCGGTGATAGATTGCTTTATTTTTCTCGGGGCGTATTCAAAAATGGGAATGTTTCTCGAAAGCGCAGCGGCCATTGCAACACCTTGCGCCCTTCCAAGCTTAAGCATTACCTGGATGTTCTTTCCGTAAAAAGGAGCTTCAATAGCCAAACAATCCGGATGATATTCATCAATCAGAGCTACCGTTTTCTCGAATATGCGTTTTAATTTTAATGGGTGATCGTCGAGATGGTCAAGCTTAACAATTCCCAAGTTGATCATCTCGACCTTCTTTTTCACTTCCTTTACAAGTCCGTAACCCATTACCGAAGTCCCGGGGTCTATTCCAAGTATAATCCGCTCTTTCGAGGTATCGACATTCATCTAGTAAAATTAACAAAACGGTTCGCAAAAGCTATCGGATTGATGAATAGGTTTTTTGTAACATTGCATGAAATTTCTGTACTTGACTAACCACGTTAAAAGGACAATTAACACCATCATAAAAGTCGGCATACTTCTGTGTGCAACCGTTTTTATTTATTATAAACTCAGTAATAATAAAAATCTAGAGGACTTTGAGCGCCTGATCGACGGCATTTCAAAAGGAAAAGCTTATAGTATATTATCGCTGGTATTTGCATTGATGCTTTTAAATTGGTTTTTGGAAGCTCTCAAATGGCAATTTTTGGTGAGGCCAATTAAACCGATAAGTATTTTGTTATCTGTGGAGTCGGTTTTTTGCGGTTTGACCTTAGCTGTTTTTACCCCAAACCGAATTGGTGAATATGGCGGAAGAATTTTCTTTTTACCTGCCCGTAAGCGGGTATTTGGTGCCATTGCTATGGGAGTGGGTGCTATTGCCCAAATGGTGATTACCAATATCCTTGGAGCTGTGGCAATGTTATGGTTTATCAGGCAGTATTTAGATCTGAATATCTTACTTTACTACGGGCTCTGTATCCTCGCTGTTATTTATTGTCTGTTTTTTTTGCTGTTATATTTTAATATCAGTTTCCTGCTAGCCGTTTTGAACAGCATTAACTTCCTGAAAAAGTTTAGGCGATTCTTTCAAATATTAGCCCGTTATCACCTTAAAGAATTAAATACGGTCCTCTTGTATAGCGCCTTAAGATTCCTTGTATTTACTTCTCAGTACTGTTTGATTATTAATTTATTAGTGCCCGAAATAGCACTTTTTCAAATGATCATGATGATTCTTATTCTCTTCTTTATTCAATCTGCGTTACCATCTTTAGATCTGTTTGATGTAGGTATCAGAGCAATGATTGCAACTTATCTCTTCCGTTTTATAACGGCGAACGAAGTGGCGATCATGGCTGCAACGGCATCTATCTGGTTTGTAAATCTTATTATTCCTGCTATTTTAGGCACTGCATTCGTCTCTAAACTTAATTTCTTTGATAATCGCCGCAATTAGTTTTCTCACATTGGTATTAACCTTTTTTTACGCAGCAGCCGTACTCTATTTTAGATTTGGCTGGATGAAGATTAATGTGTCTGAGATTCCATCACAACCTCCCGGAACGAAGTTGAGTGTATTGATTGCCGCTCGTAACGAAGAAGATAAAATCGCTTTAACTATTGAAGATATCCTGAAGCAGAACTATCCTAAACACCTTTTGGAGATCATTATCATTGATGATCACTCCACGGATAGAACCGCCGAAATAATTTCAGGCTATTCAAACGATGGTGTTAAACTTATCAGGTTAAATGAATCTGCCGCTTTAAATTCTTATAAAAAGAAGGCAATTAGCGAGGCTATTAAACAAGCAACGGGCGAATTGATCATAACGACCGATGCTGATTGTAGAATGGAAACAAATTGGCTGGCAACTATTGTGGCGCAATACGAACTTCATCAGTATAAATTAATCTCTTCTCCTGTAGTATTTTTTGAAGAAGAGAGTTTTTTTGAACGACTGCAAACTTTGGAGTTTTTATACCTTATTGGTTTAGGAGCAGCTACAATTGGTAATAAAAATCCCTCAACCTGTAATGGGGCAAACCTGGCTTACAAAAAGGATGTGTTTAACGAGTTAGATGGTTTTAAAGGAATAGACGAGCTCGCTTCTGGGGATGACGAACTATTTCTTCACAAAGTTGCTTCGAGATACCCTAATGATATTGGATTTTGTAAATCTTACGATGCCCTGGTTTATACCCATGCAAAACCTAATCTGAAAGAATTTATTAGCCAAAGGAAAAGGTGGGCATCAAAAAGCACAAAGTATAAAGACAAAAAGATAGTTGGTCTCGGAGTAAGCATTTGGTTATTTAACGTGCTTATCATCATAACAGCCGGTTTGAGTCTTTTTTTTGTTACGTCTTTAACAGTCCTCGGTTATGTTTTGCTTATAAAATGCATTGCCGAATTGCTTTTTCTATTTCCGGTTACAAATTTCGCTAAGCGAAGAGAGTTACTGGCTTTTTTACCCTTGCTGACTATCATTCACACCATTTATATTGCTTATATTGGTATTGCGGGGAATTCGGGGAAATATATTTGGAAAGACAGACTCGTAAAATAATTACAAAAAAGTCATACAGAAACCGTTTAATTATTACATTTAGCCTAATTGAACCAATTAGTTTTGGAAGCGTTTAAAAACAACTCTAAAAGTCCTGAGGAAAACGATCTTATTCAGTTGCTGCTTAAGCGGCAGGCTGAATTAAATGCCTTACTTGAAGTTACTTTAGCTATTAATAAGAACAGCGCCGCATCGGTGCTTTATGAAATGCTAGAAGTAGTTTTGAAGGTAAACCTGAATGTAGGTAAAATGCGCCTTGTCATTAAAGACGAGCAGCAATTTTCTTGCGTTTCGCGATTCGGTGGAACTTACGAAAACGCAAAGATCCTTCAGCAGATTTGTAGGGAGCTGGAGGTAACCAAAACTATTATCTCCCTTTCCAATCATCAGGAAACTATGTTGAGTGAATATGATTTCTTTGTTCCCGTAAGGCACAAAAGAAACACACTTGCATTTGTACTCATTGGAGATTTTCATACCAAACCGGAACTGGTAAGTCATGAGCTGAATTTCATACAGACGCTTATTAATATCATTATCGTTGCTTTAGAAAATAAGAAACTATTTAAAGAACGCGTTCAGCGAGAGCGTTACCAGCGGGATATGGAATTAGCGAGCGAAGTACAAAGCATGCTCGTCCCTTTGCAAATGCCCAAGAGCGACCGGTTTGAAATTGCGGCCACCTATCTTCCGCATGAAAATATCGGCGGTGATTATTTTGATTTTATCCGCCTTAATGAGCACGAGTTTATTTGGTGTATTGCTGATGTGTCCGGAAAAGGAATCTCAGCTGCATTGCTAATGGCCAACTTGCAGGCGAGTTTGCGAGCCTGGGCATCGGTAGAAAGCAGTATGGAAAAAGTGATTTCCAAGCTCAATGAAATCGTAACTTATAATACCCATGGAGAGCGCTTTATCACTTTGTTTTTGGGTCGATATAACGAACTTACCCGCGAGATGCAGTTCGTAAACGCCGGTCACAATTCTCCTATTTTAATTACAGATGATGGCTTTAGGTTCCTTCAGGAAGGAACAACGCTTTTAGGCACCTTTGATACGTTGCCTTTTGTAAACACCGGTAAGTTAACTTTGCCACCTAACTCCCTGATCTTTAACTACACCGATGGATTAATAGAAAGTCCAGACGAAGATGTATTCATATCTGAAGAAGAATTAGTGCATTATCTGCAGCTTCACAGAAATGTTCCGGTCGAGATTATCAATAAAAGTATACTTGCAAATATTCAAACGTCGCGTAAAGCAAAAATGAGTTCAGATGATATTACGTTATTGTCGATAAAAATCCTTTAATGTTAGGAATTCAGGTTTGCAATCTTTTCTTAAACAACTACTTTTGAAAAGTGGTCAGTTTGATAATTATAATCTGGCTTTCGAATAAATAAAAAATGCTTTTTTCGTTTTATCAGAGGGATTTTATTGAGGCAGGTTGCGATGAAGCAGGAAGAGGTTGCCTGGCTGGGCCGGTGTTTGCTGCTGCCGTAATTCTACCCACAAATTTTAAGCATAAATTACTTACCGATTCGAAACAGCTTTGCGAAGACGATCGCTATGCCCTGCGTAAGCTTATTGAGAAGAAAGCAATTGCGTATGCGGTAGCACAGGTTGATCATGTCGAGATTGATCGCATCAATATTTTAAATGCGTCTTTCCTGGCCATGCACAAGGCACTCGATCAGCTAACACAACAGTTTGGTTTTATACTGATTGATGGAAATCGCTTTAAAAAGTATAATGAGGTTCCTCACGAATGCATTATTAAAGGCGACGGAAAATATTACTCGATAGCCGCAGCTTCTATTTTAGCAAAAACCTACCGGGATGACTTCATGAAGAACATCGCTCTATTGCACCCCGAGTATGAATGGGCGAGCAATAAAGGCTATCCTACTATAAAACATCGCGAAGCCGTTCTAAGGCATGGTTTTTCCCCTTATCATCGTCGTACTTTCAGAATTACAGATCCTCAGTTAGACCTATTTAATCAAACATCTGAAGAAACCGATTTGATAGCGGTCTAGTTTCCCTTTTTTCCCTATTTTTGCCCTCTCTTTCAAGCATGAAGAATACCGCCTTAACGCAAAAGCATATTTCATTAGGTGCTAAAATGGTTCCTTTCGCAGGATATAACATGCCCGTTCAATACGAAGGCATAAATGTTGAGCATCAAGCCGTAAGGACATCTGTAGGTGTTTTTGATGTAAGTCATATGGGCGAATTCATCTTAAAAGGAGAAGGAGCCCTCGATCTTATTCAAAAGGTGACCTCTAATGATGCCTCGAAATTAACAGACGGAAAAGTTCAATACTCCTGCCTGCCAAATACAGATGGCGGAATTGTGGATGACCTATTGGTTTATCGAATTGATGCGAAGACCTATATGCTGGTGGTGAATGCATCTAACATTGAAAAAGATTGGAATTGGATTTCGCAGTATAACTTCTATGGGGTTGAGATGAAGAATATTTCTGAGCGTACATCACTTCTTGCCGTTCAAGGTCCTCGAGCAGCTGAAGCTTTGCAAAGTCTTACAGATGTCAATTTGGCCTCGATGCCCTACTATTCATTTCAAAAAGGAACATTTGCAGGAATATCAAATGTGCTAATTTCAGCAACGGGTTATACCGGAGCCGGCGGTTTCGAGATTTATTTTGATTCGAAGAATTCGGAGGTTGTTTGGGATGCCATTTTTAATGTAGGCGCTCCTTACGGAATCAAGCCAATTGGCTTAGCCGCCAGAGATACTTTACGCTTGGAGATGGGCTTCTGTCTATATGGCAATGATATTAACGACACCACATCACCAATAGAAGCAGGCTTAAGCTGGATAACTAGAATTGATAAAGATTTTGTGAGTAAGGAGACGTTTAAGGCTCAGAAGGAGAAAGGCGTTTCAAGAAAGCTTGTTGGGTTTGAATTAGTGGAACGTGGTATACCGAGAAACGATTACCCTATCACCAATTCTTCCGGGAATGATATTGGAATCGTCACCTCCGGAACTCAATCACCATCCTTACAAAAGGCTATTGGAATGGGATATGTCCAAACCGAGTTCTCTTCTGAAGGAACTGAAATTTATATCAATATCCGGAATACGCCGGTTAAAGCGCGGGTGGTAAAAATGCCCTTCTACAAATCATAAGAATGTCGAAAATTGTAGCTCTCAAGACCGATAAATTAAAGATTGAAGTTTGTTTAACCCCTGCATTGCTCCCGCTTCATAAGCTGGAGAATAGCATCGTAGTGGTAATTGATATATTTCGTGCCACTTCATCCATTTGTTATGGAATAGAAAATGGAGCCGACGCTATTATCCCTGTTTCGCACGTTGAGGAGTGTGCTGCCTATCATGGTTCTGGCTTTTTACTTGCAGCCGAGCGTGACGGCGAAGTGGTTGATGGATTTGATTTCGGAAACTCCCCCTTTGCATACACGCCCGAGAAAGTGGCAGGTAAGACGGTTGTGCTGACAACCACAAACGGTACTCATGCGATTCAACTTTCAAGGGCGGCGAAGAAGATAGTAGTTGGTTCATTTTTGAATTTGAGCTCGCTGTCAGAATGGCTTCTCGAAGAAAACGAGAATATTCTCCTGGTCTGCGCTGGATGGAAAAATAACTTTAATCTGGAAGACACCCTTTTTGCAGGAGCAGTGGTTCACCAGCTCAAAAGCGATAAATATTGCTTAGACGATGCTTCAATTGCGGCGGAAGACCTTTATTTGTTAGCGAAGGATAACCTCGCTGGCTTCCTTTCAAAAAGCTCTCACAGTGAACGACTAAAGAAGCTGGGCATAGAAGAAGATATCGCTTTTTGCTTGCGTGTGGATGAAACAAGCGCTATACCAGTGCTTGATGGGGATAAATTGGTAAAGCTTTAGCCTATTTCAATTTCTCATTATCCTTATGCCTTTCGGCATCCCGAATTTTTTTCTTTTCAAGGTTCTTTTCGAGCGCTTCAGTGAGGTCAATGCCGGTTTGGTTAGCGAGGCAGATTAACACAAAAAGTACATCTGCCATTTCATCGCCCAAGTCGACTTTTTTATCAGATTCTTTAAAAGATTGCTCGCCATATTTTCTGGACATGATTCGCGCTACTTCGCCAACTTCTTCCATTAATATTGCGGTGTTTGTGAGTTCGCTAAAATAGCGGACGCCGGTGGTCTTTATCCATTGGTCAACGATTTGTTGCGCTTCTTTAATATTCATATTTTTTTAATTAGGCACAAAGGCGAAGGCTCTAAGCGAAGAATTAGTGACTTCGAGTCTTCGTGGCTGAATTTAGTGATTCTCCTTATCCCTTGTATCCATAATAATCGTTACCGGCCCATCATTGAGGAGCTCAATTTTCATTTCGGCCCCGAAAATACCCGTTTGAGGTTTTTCACCTGTAAGCTTTTCAAGTTCTGAAATCATTTGCTCGTATAAAGGGATTGCTTTTTCTGGTTTGGCTGCGCGGATAAAGCTTGGGCGGTTTCCTTTTTTGGTTTGAGCGAATAGAGTAAATTGTGAAATGAGAAGTATCTCGCCTTTTATATCCAAAACAGAGTTGTTCATCAAGCCATTCTCATCGCTGAAGATGCGCATGTTTACAATCTTTTGAGCGAGCCAGATAAGGTCTTCAGATGTATCTTCTTCTTCTATTCCCAGTAAAACCAGAAGGCCAGCGTTTATTTTTCCTGTGGTAGCTCCGTCAACGGTACAGGATGCTCGGGAAACGCGTTGGATTACTGCTCTCATAGATTCATAGCCACGAAGACGCGAAGGCACCAAGAGCATCCTAAAACTTTGTGACTTTGAGCCTTTCTTGCAATATTATGCTCTTGTATCATTCCCATGAAAAATACTCAAATAACTCTCATACCTGGAAACCTCAATCTCTCCGTCTTGTACTGCTTCGATTACGGTGCACCCCGGCTCATTTACGTGACGGCAATTATGAAATCGGCACTCGTTTAAACGCTCTCTGATTTCTGGGAAAAAATGGCCGAGCACTTGAGGTTCTATATCAAAAACGCCGAGCTCTCTGATTCCTGGGGTATCGATTAAATAGCCACCTTGTGATAAATCGTGCATTTCAGCGAAAGTGGTTGTATGCTGGCCTTTGTCGCTCCAGTCAGAAACGGCGCCGGTTTTTAATTTGATGTCGGGAATTAGCGCATTTATTAATGTTGATTTACCAACCCCCGAATGGCCGCTAAATAAGGTGACCTTGTCTTTTAGTAAATCTTGAATTTCTGAGATATTGGTTCCTTCCATTGCCGAAACTTTATAACAAGGATATCCGATGCTTTGATAGATATTTTCGTACTCCGCCAGTACTTCCATGCCCTCCTCGCTAAAAAGGTCGAGTTTGTTAAAGACTAAAGCTGCAGGAATATCATAAGCTTCGGCGGTAACCAAAAAGCGGTCGATAAAGCCGAGCGATGTACGAGGTGAAGCAAGTGTTACAATTAAAAAGGCTTGGTCTAGGTTGGCTGCGATAATCTGTGACTGCTTAGATAGGTTTATGGATTTACGGATAATGTAATTTTTCCTTGGCTCCAACTTTACAATTACACCAGTTCCCTGGTCGGGTTCCATTTCAATTTCCACCTTATCGCCGACCGCAATCGGGTTGGTGGTCCGGATATCTTTGATACGAAACTTTCCTTTAATGCGGCAATCGATGATTTCACCAGCGTTGTTTACAACCTGATACCAGCTTCCGGTAGACTTTATTACTAAGCACTTCATTAAGTCATAAAGGTATAAAATTGCTAGTTTGTGTGCTAAACTCTCCAAAAGTTTAAACTTCTGAAGTTTGGTTCCTACGGAGAACCGCGGGAAATCTTTAAACCTGATGGTACGGAAAGCCCGAAGCGGGGGAGGCGGAGTCTAAGGCGGACTTGGAGGACAGCAGGACTGCATTTGCCACAAAGAAGTATTTCGCTTTTCGAAAAAGTTAGCATTTGGCTTGTATATCTTAAATTTTACTGCTTACTTTACGCCGATTCAAAAATTAATGAAAAAGTATATTTATACCGCTACCATTACTACCACCACGCTAAGTTTAGCTGGAGGAAGTTCGGATATGGTGTAACTTAATGATAAAAGAACCAGAAAACGCCTTCCTCCACTAAAGGGGAAGGCGTTTTTTGTTAAAAATTTATATTGATGAAGGTTTTAAAATTCGGTGGTACGTCAGTTGGTTCGGTGGAAAGCATCCGCACCTTGATTGATATCTTAAAGCGTGAAAAGTCTGAGCGACAAAGTCCGGTAGTAGTGCTTTCTGCGATGAGCGGGGTTACGAATCTGCTTGTTTCTACGGCCGACAGAGCTGCGAAAGGTGAGGATGTTTCCCGCTTTATCACTGAGCTTGAAAATCGCCACTTCGATGTGGTAAAGGCTTTGTTGGAAGTGCCAAGACAAAATCCGGTATTTACCAAGCTTAAACTCTATTTCAACCAGTTGGAAGACCTTTTGCAGGGTATATCCAGTTTGCAGGAACTAACGCCGAAAACGCGAGACCTGGTTCTTAGCTTCGGTGAACGTTGTTCAACTTTTATGGTGACCAAGATAGCTGAGCAGCATTTAGGCGAAGCCATTTTTGCTGACGCTTCTGAGCTAATTAAAACCGATAGTTCTTACGGGAATGCAAGGATTCAGACTGAGGTTTCTGAAATGCTTACCCGAAATTTTTATGAGGAAAATAGAGGGAAACTGATATTTGTCACCGGCTTTATTGCAAGTAATGATGAAGGTAAGATAACTACATTAGGTAGAGGAGGAAGCGATTATACCGCGGCTATTATAGGCTCTGCGCTTAATGCAGAGGAAATTGAAATCTGGACCGATGTAAACGGGATGATGACTGCTGACCCGAGAATGGTGAAGAAAGCGTTTCCACTAAAGGAGCTTTCGTATACCGAGGCTATGGAGCTTTCTTATTTTGGGGCGAAGGTTATTTACCCGCCAACAATGATTCCGGCCTTTTTAAAGAAGATACCAATTGTTATCAGAAATACATTTGAGCCCGATTTTGAGGGGACTGTAATTCGCCATAACTGCCGGGAAGCCGACCATCCGATTAAAGGGATTTCTTCGATTAACGAAATTAGTGTTCTGAATCTTCAGGGAAGCGGGATGGTTGGGAAGGCTGGTTTTAGCGGTCGGTTATTCTCTTTGCTATCGCGCGAGCAAATTAATATAATTCTGATTACCCAATCCTCATCCGAGCACAGCATCACGTTTGCGGTTCATCCGGCCGATGCTGTGAGGGCCAAGCAATTGATTGAACAGGAATTTGAGCTTGAACTGGAGGCTAAAAAAATTGAATGTCCCGAGATTGAAGATAACTTAGCTGCTCTTGCCATTGTGGGAGAGAATATGAAGCAGACTCCGGGAATATCGGGGACTCTTTTTCATGCGCTGGGTAGAAATGGTGTGAATGTGCGTGCTATCGCTCAAGGCTCTTCCGAGTATAATATTTCAGTTATTATTTCGCGAAGTGACCTTGAGAAAGCGCTGAATGCTGTGCATGATGCATTTTACACGGACCTGAAGATAAACCTCAACATTTTCTGTTTAGGAACCGGAAATATCGGAAAAACATTGTTTCGCCAGATTCAGGAGCACTGCGAATTCTTGCAGCTTCAAAATGGTGTAACCATAAATGTTGTAGGAATAAGCAATAGCCGACGAATGGTTTTTGACGCGGCTGGAATACCACTTGGTGAGTGGGAAAATATTTTGGAAAAGGATGGAAAGCCTGCTGACCTAAGCGTTTTTGTTGCCCGAATGAGGGAGATGAATTTGCCGAATGCAATTTTTGTTGATAACACTGCCAGTTTAAAACCTATTGCAGTTTATGAAGATGTGTTCAAAGCAAATATCTCCGTGGTAACTTGCAACAAGATTGGAAATTCATCTTCGTATAGCCAGTATAGAAACTTTAAAGAGCTTTCTCAATTACACGGTGTCGATTTTTATTACGAAACCAATGTTGGAGCAGGCTTGCCGATAGTTAGAACCTTGAAGGATTTGATGATAAGCGGTGACCGGGTAATCCGGATTGAGGCAATACTTTCAGGTACTATTTCATTCATCTTCAACAATTTCAAAGGAGATGCTTCATTCCACGACGTGGTTAAACAAGCGCAGGAAAAAGGATATACTGAACCAGATCCTCGTGATGACCTGAGCGGTACCGATTTTATGAGAAAGATGTTGATTTTGGCTCGTGACGCAGGAAATCAGCTTGAACCCGACGAAGTGAAGATTGAAAGTATGTTGCCGGAATCTTGTCTGCAAGCTGCAAGTGTTGAAGACTTCTACTTAGAGTTGAAGAAGCACAACGACTTCTTCGAGAAATTAAAGTCAGAAGCAGCGAGCAGTGGAAAAGTGTTGCGTTACATCGGCATGCTTGAAGACGGTAAGGTTTCAATATCCCTGCAGATGGTTGATGAAACTCATCCGTTCTACATGCTTTCCGGAAGTGATAATATAATCTCATTCACTACCGACAGATATAAAGAACGTCCATTAGTAGTTAAAGGCCCAGGCGCGGGTGCAGAAGTAACTGCAGCAGGTGTGTTTGCAGATATCGTAAACGTTGGGGCACAGTATCCGAATTATTTCTAATGAAAGAGTCAATAAGAGTATTTGCCCCGGCAACCATAGCTAACGTAGTGTGTGGTTACGATATTCTTGGCTTGGCCGTCGACGCACCGGGCGATGAAGTTATCATGCGGCTAAGCTCCAAACCAGGTGTAACGATAGGCAAGATAACCGGCGATGATGGTCGCCTGCCTCTTGATGCCGCTAAAAATACGGTAAGTGCAAGTGTTCAATATTACCTGGAGCATATTGGCAGAACTGATGTTGGTGTTGATGTTGAATTGCACAAGAAGATGCCAATCGGAAGTGGTTTGGGTTCAAGCTCGGCCAGCACCGTAGCGGGTTTATTTGCTATTAATACAATGTTGGGTGAACCATTGACCAAAATGGAACTTGTTCCGTTTGCAATGAAGGGAGAGGAGTTAGCCTGTGGAACTGGTCACGCAGACAATGTTGCTCCGGCGCTACTTGGCGGGTTTGTCTTGATTAAAAGCTACGAACCTTTAGATATTATCAAGCTGCCCTATCCGGAAAATCTACATTGCGCAATTGTTTTCCCCGAAGTTGACGTCCCGACCCGTGATGCCCGGAAAATGATTCGCGAGAAAGTGTTACTGAAAGATGCGGTTATCCAATGGGGAAATATTGCGGGCTTGGTCTCAGGCCTTTTTATGAAGGATCTTGATTTGATTGGCCGCAGTATGAAAGATGTATTGGTGGAACCCGTTCGGTCTATTTTGATTCCAGATTTTTATAAGATGCGTGAGATTGCGATGCAAAATGGCGCATTAAGCTTTGGAATATCTGGTTCTGGGCCGTCAGTTTTTGCATTTACAAGAGATGCGGATACTTCAGCGAGACTAACACAAGCGATACAGCAACACTTATCTAAACTTAATATTGGTAGCCAAGCATATACATCAGCGGTGAATGCCAATGGGCCGAAGATTCTAGATTGAGAGGGAGAATCGTAAATCAAAATTCTAAAATCGTAAATCAAATTGAAATTATACAGCACCAACAACCCCGCATCAGCAGTAGACTTCAAAGAGGCAGTGTTCAACAGCATGCCACAGGACAAAGGTCTATATATGCCCTTGGTAATTCCCCAACTTGATGCCGACTTCATTGATAACATTGAAAATTACTCGCTTACCGAAATTGCGTTTAAGGTTGCAAAGAGTCTTTTACAGGACGCGATGCCGGATGCTGATCTTAAGGCCATAGTTGATGATGCAATCAATTTTCCCGCGCCGGTTGTAAAACTCGATGAGAACTTGTATGTGCTCGAACTTTTCCATGGTCCTTCGCTGGCCTTTAAGGATTTCGGAGCGAGGTTTATGAGTCGTATTATGGCTTATTTCTTGGAAGAAGGTGAGAAGACCTTAAATGTTTTGGTAGCTACCTCAGGTGATACTGGCGGCGCGGTTGCGTTAGGTTTTTTAGGTGTTAAGAATACGCAAGTCACTATTTTATACCCAAAAGGAAAAGTGAGCCCAATTCAGGAACTTCAGTTGACCACAAACGGACAGAATATCCGTGCCGTCGAAATTGATGGTACATTCGATGATTGTCAGGCACTGGTTAAGCAGGCATTTGTTGATGATGAATTGAATCAGAAATTTCGCTTGACATCAGCGAACTCAATTAATATTTCCCGCTTAGTTCCTCAAACGTTTTACTATTTCAATGCCTATGCACAGCTAAAACGCGGAGGAAAAAAGGATGTTATATTTTCTGTTCCCAGCGGAAACTTTGGAAACATTGGAGCCGGGCTGTTAGCCTGGAAGATGGGCCTTCCTGTAAAGCAATTTATCGCTGCAACGAATGCTAACGATACCGTTCCAGAGTTCTTTAAAACGGGAGTTTACCAGGCAAAGCCTTCTGTTGCAACGCTATCAAACGCAATGGATGTTGGAAATCCTAGCAACTGGGTACGTATCATGAACCTTTTCAGGGACGATTTAGAGGAGCTTAAGAAAGTGATTTCGGCTGTAAGTTATACTGATGAACAGACTGAAGCTGCTGTTTATAAAGTGTTTGAGGAATACAATTATGTGGTTTGTCCGCATACCGCAATTGCGTGGCTTGCTGTAGAAAATTATCGTAAGCAGTCTGGCGATGCTACAAGTGCTGGAGTTTTCTTGTCAACCGCACATCCATGCAAGTTTCCTGATGTTTATAAGGGAGAAATAGCGGATAATGTTGTCATCCCCGAGCAAGTAAAAGCCTTAGAAGGAAAACCAAAACAGGCCGTTGAGATGAAAGCTGATTTTGAAAACTTCAAAAAGTATTTACTTCAAAACTAGCGTGCGCATAAATTTATTTTATGCGTACATTTGAGTATGAAAGCTAAAATAAATCTATCGATCGAGGAGAAGCTTATATATAAAATAAAAGCTTACGCAGATGAACAGCACACTAGTGTATCGGAATTAGTAGAGGAGTATTTTAAAAAAGTGGTAGAGAAACCCAAGAAGAGCAAGTCTAGTTTGATAGAGTTAATTGAGAGTTTGCCGAAGCCTGAAATAGCTTTTGATGAAGATTTAAAAAAGCAATATTACGAAGAGCGAGCTTCCAAATATGGCTTTTAAAGTTTTTCTAGACGCAAATGTATGTTTGGACTTCTTGTTGCGCCGCGAGAATTATCCCCAAACGAAAAAAATATTTCAAAAAATATTTAATGAAGACATCAGTTCGTTTGTGACTCCGGCAATTGTTCACATAATGGCTTTCTATCTAGCAAAGCATTATGGAAAGAAGATGGTAAAAACTATCATACTCGACTTACTGGCTAGTGTCAGAGTGGTAGATTGCACCCATGAAATTGCAATAAACGCGGTCAGTTCTCGAATGACAGATATTGAAGATGCTTTGCAATATTATGCCGCTATGCATCATAAAATAGATTATTTCATTTCTCTGGATAAAAATTTAATCAAAACGGCTATTCCAGTGTTGCCGGTATACTCTCCAGAAGAGTTTTTAAAAGAATTCGATAATGATTAAAGCAATAATTTTTGACCTCGGAGGAGTACTGATCGACTGGAATCCGAAATATCTTTATAAACAGATTTTTAAGGATGAGGCTGAGATGCAGCACTTTCTTGACACGGTTTGCACCGGAGATTGGAATGAAGAGCAAGACGCTGGACGTACCTTGCAAGAGGGAACCGAATATTTAATTAAACAATTTCCGGAGCAAGGAGAAAATATCAGTGCCTTTTACGGCCGGTGGGAGGAAATGCTTGGAGGTGCAATAGAGGGAACGGTTGAGATATTCAGGGAACTTAAGGAATCTGGAAAATACAAAATATACGCCTTAACAAACTGGTCTGCCGAAACTTACCCAATCGCTCAGGAGCGATTTGATTTCCTGAATTGGTTTGATGGAGTCGTTGTGTCGGGTACAGAGAAAATGCGTAAGCCAGACCCGGCATTCTTTCAATTGCTTTTGGATAGGTATAAGCTAAAGGCGGAGGATTGTTTATTTATAGATGATAACTTTAGGAATATCAAATCAGCACTGAAAATGGGCGTAGATAGTATTCATTTCATTTCTCCTGAGGAGTTGAGAGCAGAACTGGCAGATAGAGGAGGATTGTAATTTAGTCATTGGATGACTATCCAAGCGTTTAAAATATCGCCTCAGCAATTCTTTTAGTTGGCCCCGGATTACTCATCGTGTAAAAATGAAGTACCGGCGCTCCAAATGCCATAAGCTCTTTACATTGCTGAATCATAAATTCAATTCCAACTTCTTTAACATCTTTTTCAGAAGAGCAGTTAGATATTGCCTTTGTCAAATCCTCTGGTAAATCCAGATGGAAGATTTTAGGCAAGCTGACAAGTTGCTTCGATGAAGTAATTGGTTTCAATCCCGGGATGATTGGAACGTTTATTCCGTTCTCACGGCAAAGGTTCACAAAGTCGAAATACTTTTGATTATCAAAGAACATTTGGGTAACAATGAAATCTGCACCCATATCAATTTTCATCTTTAAATACTCGAAGTCTGTTTTGAGGTTTGGTGCTTCGAAGTGCTTTTCGGGATAAGCCGCTACACCGATACAAAAGTCCGATTTATGAGCTTCAGTATGCTCATGGAGGTATTCGCCCTTGTTCAAATTTACCACCTGCTGCAATAAATCGGTTGCGAAAGCATGTCCACCGGGAGTGGGTATAAATCCTGAGTCCCCCTTTCGAGCATCGCCTCTAAGTACCAAAACATTATCTATTCCAAGAAATTGGAGGTCAATTAAGGCATTCTCTGTTTCTTCTTTTGTAAAGCCTCCACAGATTAAATGCGGCACTGCATCTACTTTATAACGGTTGATGATTGACGCACAAATAGCAACCGTCCCCGGGCGTTTACGATAGGAAACTTGTTCCAGTAAACCATTAGGGTGTTGTTTATAGATGAAGTCCTCGCGGTGATAAGTTACGTCAATAAACGGCGGCTTAAATTCCATTAAAGGGTCAATAGCATCGTAGATATTTTCGATGCGCTGGCCCTTTACTGGAGGAAGGAGTTCGAAGGAAAAAAGGGTTTTGCCGTTTGCGTTTTTTATGTGTTCGGTTATCTTCATTTTGCAACCCGCCTGAGGCGGAGTTTAACGTGTTAAGTCAATTTATCAAATCCCATCAAGGATCAGGGTTAATATCCCAGATTAGGACTTAGCCATCTTTCTACTACTTCTAGGTCCATTTTCTTACGCTTCGCGTAATCTTCAACCTGGTCTTTAGAAATTTTTCCTAAGCCGAAATACTTTGAATCCGGATGTGCGAAGTAGAAGCCACTAACCGCAGCTGTTGGATACATGGCGAAGCTTTCGGTAAGTTTTATGCCTGTTTTGGCCTCCGCATCCAACAATTGAAATAAGGTCTCTTTCTCGGTATGGTCCGGGCATGCCGGATAACCGGGAGCTGGGCGAATACCAGAGTATCTCTCTTTAATAAGGTCTTCGTTGCTTAAAGTCTCGTCTTTCGCATAGCCCCAGTAATCTTTTCTCACTAATTCGTGCATCTTCTCGGCAAAAGCTTCAGCTAGACGGTCGGCGAGAGCTTTTACCATGATGCTATTGTAGTCATCGTGGTCTTTTTCGTATTGAGCCACTAGTTCGTCGCAACCGATCCCGGTAGTCACCGCGAATCCACCAAAGTAATCCCGGATACCTGTCTCTTTTTGGGCGACAAAATCCGCCAGAGCGTAATACGGTTCGCCTGCTGCTTTCTCTGCCTGTTGGCGGAGGGTGTGAATTACCGTGGTAGAGCCATCTACATCTAAAACAATATCATCGCCTACTGAATTAGCGGGCCAAAAACCAATTACACCTTTTGCAGTAAGAAGCTTTTCGCTGATGATTTTATTTAATAATGCCTGCGCATCCTCAAAAAGTTTTTTTGCTTCATCTCCCACGAATTTGTCTTCAAAAATTCGTGGATAGCTTCCTCGAAGTTCCCAGGTATGGAAAAATGGGGTCCAGTCGATATAAGGAACCAAATCTTCTAAAGGGAAGTTGTCGAACACTTTGGTGCCAAGGAACGCCGGTTTCGGAGGAATAGAACCGTTTAATCCGATTTGAAACTTATTCTGACGGGCTTCTTCAATAGATTTGAATTGCTTGTCTGACTGTTTGTTCAAATGTATTTCACGTGCCTTGTCATATTCTCCACGAATCTGGTTGATATATTCTCCACGATTATCGTCGCTCATTAATGTGCTGCACACGGTTACGCTTCGCGATGCATCCAAGACGTGCACGGTTGGCCCCGAATAGTTAGGTGCAATTTTCACAGCTGCGTGTATACGAGACGTAGTTGCACCTCCAATGATTAGAGGGATTTTAAAGTCCTGGCGCTCCATTTCTTTAGCGAAATGAACCATCTCATCCAGTGATGGAGTGATTAATCCGCTTAAGCCAATGATATCAACTTCAAGTCTTTTTGCTTCCTCAATAATTTTTTGCGCGGGTACCATTACCCCAAGGTCAAATACCTCGAAGTTGTTGCATGCAAGCACTACGCCCACAATGTTTTTACCAATATCATGCACATCGCCTTTTACTGTGGCCAGCAAGACTTTTCCTGCATTCTTCCGCTGATTACTATCGGCGTTGTTTCGTTTTTCTTCTTCGATAAACGGTAAAAGATATGCCACCGCTTTTTTCATTACACGCGCCGACTTCACAACCTGAGGCAGGAACATCTTCCCCTGGCCGAACAAGTCACCAACGATACCCATGCCATCCATTAAGGGACCTTCAATCACCTCTAAAGGCTTAGCATACTTCTGACGGGCTTCTTCCACATCATCATCCAAATATTCAATGATGCCTTTTATCAAGGAGTGAGATAATCGGCTTTCTACACTTTCGTTGCGCCATTGTTCGTCTCTTACTACAACTTTGCCTTGTGTTTTAATCGTATCAGCAAACTCAACCAAGCGCTCAGTAGCGTCCGGGCGACGGTTTAGAAGCACATCTTCAACGAGTTCCAAAAGGTCTTTCGGGATTTCTTCATAGACCTCAAGCATGCCGGCGTTTACGATTCCCATATCCAGACCTGCCTTGATAGCGTGGTACAGGAATGCAGAATGCATTGCTTCGCGAACCGTGTTATTTCCACGGAAGGAGAATGAAATATTGGAAACACCACCACTCACTTTAGCCAGCGGAAGGTTTTCCTTTATCCACCGTGTAGCGTTGATGAAGTCCACCGCATAGTTATTATGTTCTTCTAATCCGGTGGCAACCGTTAAAATATTAGGGTCGAAGATGATGTCTTGAGGTGGGAAGTTGACTTCGTTAACCAAAATAGCATACGACTTTTTGCAAATCTCAATTCTGCGCTCATACGAATCAGCCTGACCACTTTCATCGAAAGCCATCACAACTACCGCTGCGCCGTATTGCTTTATCTTGCGAGCGTATTCCTTGAACTTTTCTTCGCCTTCTTTAAGCGATATTGAGTTAACTACTCCTTTTCCTTGTAAGCACTTCAATCCGGTTTCGATTACAGTCCATTTAGACGAATCGACCATGATTGGAAGCTTGGCAATATCCGGCTCGGAAGCAATAAGATTAAGGAATTTAGTCATCGAAGCTTCCGAATCAAGCATCCCTTCATCCATGTTCACATCGATGATTTGGGCACCGCCTTCAACCTGCTGACGTGCAACAGTTAAGGCTCCTTCAAAATCTCCACCCAAAATAAGCTTCGAAAATTTAGGCGAACCGGTTACGTTCGTGCGCTCGCCAATATTCACAAAGTTCGTTTCAGGAGTTAAGGTTACCGGCTCCAATCCGCTTAAGCGTAAATAAGGCTCGGGCGTTACCGGAACTCTTGGTGCGTATTTGCCAGCCTTTTCGGCGATGCATTTGATATGTTCAGGAGTTGTACCGCAACATCCGCCAACGATATTTACAAAGCCATTTTTGATGAAATCTTCTACCAAGTGGGCGGTTTCGTGAGGCACCTCATCATAAGCACCAAATTCATTCGGAAGGCCCGCGTTAGGATATGCAGAAATATAACAAGAAGCCTTTTGAGATAACTCCTCGATATGCGGCCTCATATCTTTAGCACCCAAAGCGCAGTTTAAGCCAATGCTTAAAAGGTTTGCGTGTGATAAAGAGTTTAAAAAGGCTTCGACGGTTTGGCCCGATAGAGTACGCCCGCTGGCATCCGTAATGGTGCCGGAAATCATAATCTCAATCTTACGACCTATTTCGTTTTCATAGTTTTTTGCTGCAAATAAAGCCGCTTTCGTGATTAATGTATCGGTGATCGTCTCGAAGAGAAGAACATCCGCACCTCCATCAATCAAACCCTTGATTTGCTCGTAATAAGCATCAACAAGTTCATCGAACGTAACCGCGCGGTAACCCGGGTCGTTTACGTCAGGCGACATTGAAGCCATTTTAGTTGTTGGGCCTAAAGCGCCGGCCACAAACCGAGGCTTATCAGGATTTTTAGCAGTAAATTCTGCAGCGACTTCTTTAGCGATACGGGCACCTTCGTAGCTCATCTCGTACGACAAGTCTTCCATCTGGTAATCTGCCATGGAAATACGCTGAGTACTGAAGGTGTTGGTTTCTATAATGTCGGCGCCAGCACTTAAATATTCTGCGTGAATTGCTTTTATAACGTCAGGTCTAGTGATGTTCAGGAGGTCGTTGTTTCCCCGAACATCACAAGGGTGATCCTTGAAGCGTTCACCGCGGAAATCTTCCTCTGTTAGCTGGTAGCGTTGGATCATGGTGCCCATTGCACCGTCTATAACTAAAATACGTTTCTTTAATTCTTCTCTAATGCTCATGTTTCTTAGATGTGAGGTTTAAGAAGCGAGATTTGAGAATGGGTAAGACTCATAAAAGTCCTCATATCTCGCATCTCGCATCTCATATCTCTTCTTAAGCTTATCTTTGAAATTCAGGTGTCCTGATTTGAATTCACTTATCTTTCTTCATCCTAAAGTCCGGAATCAGTTAGAATTTAGCACCTTGTAAGTACAGGTTGCTAAGACTTCGCAGGGTCTAATCCCTCCGTCTTTCTGAATAAGCAATGCAAAAATGCATCAAAATTCAATTAAATGCAAACTTAAAGGGGACGCAGTTACCTACATCCCCTTATTATTCGTTTGTCGGCAAGATTATTTTCTGCTTCCGAAAACTCTTAGGAGCATTAAAAACAGGTTTATAAAATCAAGGTACAACGATAATGCTCCCATAATTACCATCTTATTCGCTGAAGCATCTCCGTATTCTATCCCTGCGCCAATTCGCTTTAAACGCTGAACATCATACGCGGTTAACCCGATAAACACAGCGACACCAATACAGCTTATTATATAGTCAAGCTGACTACTTTGCAAAAACCAGTTAATGATACTTGCGATCACAATTCCTATTAAGAACATCATTAATAATGAACCGAACTTAGTGAGATCCTGATTAGTTGTGTAACCTGCAATTGCCATCACCGCAAATAATGCTGAAGCAGATAAAAAGCAACCTAGTACAGACGCGCTGCTGTAGATCATAAGGTTAAAGCTGATGCTGATACCCATTACTGCTGCGAATAAGACATAAAGCAACGCGACCACCGGAAATGATAGGCGGTTCATGCCGAATGATAATATTAAAACAAAGGCTAAGGGTGCAAATCTTGCTGCGGTACCAAGCCCAGTTATGCCACCGGTTTCAGCATTCACAAGATATCCCAGTAGGGTGGTGTCCGTAGAGAATAAGTAAGTAGTAGCTGCTGAAATACCCAGCGCAACAAACATCCACAAGAAAACATTAGGTAAAAAGTTTTTGGAAGTGATGCCGGTTTCTTGTTGTATTGCCGGGCTTCCGCCAAAGTTGAAAGAATTTTGATCTGACATGTTTAGATATTTTTTTAAAGATACGATTTGTATTTTATTCAAAAAAATGGTTTAGGGTTGCGGTAGGTAGCAATTAGCTTAGACGCTTCTGCAGTTGCTCCTCAACTTTTTTGAAGAATTGGATTGGTTTCAATGTTCGCCAGGAGATACTATCGAGCTCACCTCCAAAATTGATGTAATAATCGATATTGTTTCTTTTGAATTCGTCAATCACGTGTTCCCTGAAGTTCACTCCGGCAATCCATCCATCTTCCACATCCTGAAACCATTCTTCATAATAAGAATCATCTGACGAGTGAAAGTTTAAAACGTTTTCTCCTACCAGTATAAATTTATTAACACCTTCGTCAACCATGATTTCAAGGATCTCGCGTTTTAATAGCATGATATCATTATAAATGGCATCATTCCACTCCCCGATAAATTCAAGGATGGCGAATCGTTTATCATAATCAACAAAAAGCGCCTTTAAGTATAATGTTTGTGATCCGAAAGCATCCCACTGAGGGTGGATATAGTAATTGTAGATCTTTTTATCGAATTCAAACTCACTATACTCCGTCTCAAAAAATGGCGATCGATTATCTTCCGCTGCTACATAATCATCGCGCCAGCGATAAAAAGGTTCTATTTCGTGCATTTGCCCTCCAACTCCCTAATGGGAGAGTTTTATTCGTTTTCTAAGTTCCCTTTTTTAGGGATCTAAGGGAATTTTCAACAGCTTCCCTCACATTGCCATGTTCATCAAGCAGTTTTTGTGCCGATTGTTCATCGAGCCCGGTCGCTTCAACAACCATATTTACGGCTCGTTGAACCAGTTTATTGTTGCTCAACTGCATATCAAACATCTTATTTCCTTTCACTCTGCCCAACTGAATCATAACCGTAGTACTGATCATGTTTAATACCAGTTTTTGAGCGGTGCCTGATTTCATTCTGGTAGAACCTGTAACAAATTCCGGGCCTACCACAACTTCTACCGGGTGTTTTGCTTCTACGGCAACCGGACTACCTGTGTTGCAAACGACGCATCCTGTAATAATACCTTTCTCGTTTGCTTTTTTCAATCCTCCGACTACGTAAGGCGTAGACCCCGATGCCGCAATTCCGACTAAAACATCTTTAGCTGATATCGAATACTGTGTTAGGTCTTTCCATGCCTGCTCTGTATCGTCTTCCGCAAATTCAACCGCTTTTCGTATAGCCGAATCTCCGCCTGCAATAATACCGATCACCCAATCGTGCGGCACACCGTAAGTGGGAGGGCATTCAGACGCATCTACAATTCCCAGTCGTCCGCTGGTTCCGGCGCCGATATAAAACAGGCGGCCACCCAATTTCATTTTCGCAACTATTGCATTAACAAGTAATTCTATTTGAGGTAATGCTTTTTCTATTGCATAAGGCACCGTTTTATCTTCATTGTTTATACCCTGCAGTAACTCAGTCACCGATTTTTTTTCAAGATCTGTATATGCAGAGTCTTGTTCAGTCGTTCTGTTCATAATTTAAAGGTCGGAATATATTCAGGAATTGAGCTAAAAAAAGCTTTTTTGTGACAATTTTAAACTGACTTATCTGCCAGTGAATAGCTATTTTTAGGCCGCTCTTAATCCATGCAATCATCCACCAAAAGTAATTTATTAGTTGCCTCCTGCTATGCCGGAATTCTTGCCCTGGGTATGGCTGTTGGTCCAAAATTCGGACATGAAAACAGCTCTGCCAGTTCAGGGAATTACTTGTCTTTTTTATCCGGTAAAGCCGAAAAAGTGGATCAGGTTCTTGAGATTATCAAGGAAAATTATGTTGATCCGGTAAAGGTTGATACGCTGCAGAATTTAGGGATCGACAACATACTTTCACACCTTGACCCGCATTCTTCTTACTTGCCGCCCGTTAAGGCAATGGAACAGTCGCAAAGCCTCGAGGGTAACTATACGGGAATTGGCATCGAATATATTTTGATAAACGATACTATCCTGGTTACTTCTGTAAAGAATGGACCTGCGGCCAAAGCTGGTATTGCGCCGGGTGATCGGATTTTAAGGGTAGATGATAAGAATGTTGCCGGAAACGGAGTATCCCGGGCCAATATTGTATCTATGATCAAAGGCAGAATTGGTACACCTGTAAAATTAATAATCAAAAAGCGTGATAATTTAAAGGAACAATTAGTTTCTGTTAATCGCGATAAAATTACCGTGAGCAGTGTTGACGCATCTTATATGATAACGCCTACTGTGGGTTATATTAAAATAAGCAAGTTTGGCGCGCGTACAGATGAAGATTTTGCCTCGGAAATCAACCGTTTAAAACATCACCATATGAAAAGCCTGATACTCGATTTGCGCCATAACGGCGGCGGGTATTTAAGTGCTGCTACGGCTTTGGCCGATGAGTTTTTACCAGACAAACAATTGATTGTTTATACTCAAGGCGAACATGAACCGCGTACAGATTATTTTGCTACCGGGAGCGGCAAGTTTGAGCAGGGAAAACTGGTTTTATTAGTAGATGAGACTACGGCTTCTGCTAGTGAAATTGTCGCTGGAGCTATCCAGGATCTGGATAGAGGCATAGTGATTGGTCGCCGGTCTTTTGGTAAGGGACTTGTACAAGAGCAGTTTAATTTTGGAGATGGTTCTGCACTTAATTTAACTATTGCGCGGTATTATACTCCTTTGGGGAGGTCGATTCAGAGGCCATATAAAATGTCATCCGAGGAGTATTTTGAAGAAGCTAAACGACATGAAAGTCCGGAAGTAACTAGTGATGGTACAGTGAAGGATAGCATTTTTGATAAAAAGTTTTCTTATAAAACATCAACCGGGCGTACTTTATATGGGGGAGGAGGAATTATGCCTGATGTTTACATACCGGCGGATACCACTTCTTATAATTCTTTCTATTATGCTTTACGAGCCAGAGGGATTTTAACAGAATTTATGTTTCGCAACCTTTTGAAAGAATATAAACCAGCGTCGCTTAAGCAAATCGAAAATGATTTCATTTTAAGTGATGACCAATACCACAGCCTGATCACTATATCTGAAAAGAGTGGCGTTAGAGCCACGGCTTCTTCAAAAAAAGAAGCCAGGCTGGCTATTAATCAGGATTTAAAAGCTTCCCTCGCCAGAGTATTTTTTGATGATGAGGGTTACTTTAGAGTACAGAATGCAAATGATAAGGCAATAGCAAGGTCGCTTCAGGAATTGAAGCAACCTTAAAATTTATTGCTGTTTCAAATTTTTTCGCATCGAATCGGTTGGCATGTTGTCGACAGTACTATCCGTATTCATTGATGTATCGGAATTAAGCTGATTTTGAAGCATTGAATCTGCAGACTGTGCTGCATCAATCGAATCTTTATCATCTGTTTCTTCAGGTGAACCACTGCCGTTACAAGACACAACAGCGATACTTGCCATAAAGGATAATATTAAAAGGAACTTTTTCATAGTATTAGTCTTAAATTATAGTTTTAATCGTTGTGAATAATTACACTGTTAATTTATTCATAACATCGATTATTCGTAAAGGTTAACAAAGATTCTTAATAACTGCTCTCACATGAAATTCTTTTATATTCTGTTTTCTTTCTTTTTGGTTTCACTTTCAGCATACAGCCAAAATGCATACAAGGCTCTCATTAAAGACAGCAGTACAAGCGAGCCTATAAAAGGCGCATCTGTGAAGGTGCTAGCATTAGGTCTAACAGGCACTTCTAACGAAAGTGGATACATTCAAATCAGCAACATCCCAAGTGGCAGGCAGATAATTAGTTTTAAAAGTCTTGGTTATGAGATTCGGATTGATACCCTGGTTTTTCCATTGCAACAAGATACTATTGAAGTCGCATTGACCCCTTCATCAGAGGAGATGGAAGTAGTGGTAATTACTTCAACACGCAGTTCTCGCACGTTTGAAAATATTCCATCGAGGGTTGAGTTTATTGCCGGCGAGGAATTAGAAGAAAAGGCAAACATGAAGCCGGGCGATATCCGGATGATGTTAAGTGAAAGTACGGGTATTCAAACCCAGCAAACATCTGCAACATCTGCAAATGCATCTATCCGGATTCAGGGATTAGACGGACGATATACTCAAATATTAAAAGATGGGTTTCCATTATATACCAGTGCATCCAGCGGATTAGGCTTGCTCCAAACACCTCCACTTGATTTGAAACAAGTGGAAATAATTAAAGGATCGGCATCCACTTTATATGGAGGAGGAGCCATCGCGGGTCTAGTCAATTTAATTTCCAAAACTCCAACCGATGAAAGAGAACTGCGGTTCCATTTAAATGGAACGTCGGCATCGGGATTAGATATTAACGGGTTCTATGGAGAACGTTTGAATGAAAAAATTGGGCTAACCGTATTTGGTTCAAGAAACAGCAACGCACCATACGATCCCGCTGATATCGGCTTGACCGCCATTCCCAAGTTTGAACGGTATCACTTCAATCCTAAACTATATTTCTACTTAAACAATAGAACAAAGATCGACTTCGGTGTTAACACTGCTTTTGAGAACCGCATAGGTGGCGATATTCAATTTATTGAGGGAGATAAAGATGTAGATCATACTTATTTTGAGCGCAACAAAACTCAGCGTATAAGCTCTCAATTTAACTTAATTCATGTTCTAAACGATAAAAGCCAATTGAACATTAGAAATAGCTACAGTTATTTCGGGAGAGACATAACTATACCAAATTATCAGTTCGATGGGGTTCAAAACAGCACCTTCACCGAAGTAAATTATGCTTATGCTGCTGACAAATTTGAATGGGTAGTTGGTGCCAATTTCCTAACTGATGATTTTAAAGAACAACCTTCAGCATCTCCACTTCTTAGAAGTTACAATCAAGCCACTTTCGGGACTTTTGTCCAAAATACGGTAAAAGTAAACAGCTGGCTTGATCTCGAATCCGGCTTAAGAGGTGACTATATAATCGATTATGGCTTCGTTTTACTCCCTCGGGCTTCAGCCCTTTTTAAGATGAGCAATAAACTGTCGTCACGAATTGGAGGTGGTTTAGGATATAAAACTCCAACCATTTTCACAGAAGAGAGTGAAAGGATACAATATATGAACGTATTGCCTGTCAGCAGCACCAACAATAAACTGGAGCGGAGCTATGGTGCAAATATGGATGTAAACTATAAAACATCAATCGCTGATAAAATCAGTTTTTCAATCAACCATCTTTTCTTTTACACGTATCTAAATAATCCATTGACCTTGCTTCCGGCTGGCGAAAGCGCTTATATGTTGCAAAACGTGTCAGGGCATGTTGATACAAAGGGAACTGAAACCAACTTAAAATTGGGGTATGAAGATTTTAAATTGTTTCTGGGTTATACCTATACAGATGCTTTGCTACATGTTGGCGGCTCAACAACTCCAAACCCTTTAACCCCAAAACACCGCATCAACTCGGTGTTAATGTATGAAGTGGAGGAGAAATGGAAAATAGGCCTTGAAGCTTATCATTTCAGTCGGCAGAACTTGAATAATGGTGACACAGGAAGAGCTTACTGGACTACAGGTTTTATGGCAGAACGCTTGTGGGAGAGATTTTCTATCTATATTAATTTTGAAAACTTTTTTGATACCAGGCAAACGAAATTTGGAAGTATCTATTCCGGAAATATAACAAATCCGATTTTTAACGATATCTATGCTCCTTTAGATGGGTTTGTTATTAATGGGGGATTGAAACTAAAATTGTGATGCCTTAAACGAAGCCATTCGGCGTTATTAAAGCATCACAACAATTCGACTATTTTTGCCTAAAGAATATTTGAATGGGCACACCGTTAAAATCAAAATGTTCCCTTAATTTATTCTCAATAAATCTTTTATAGGGCTCCTTTATATATTGAGGCAGATTGCAGAAAAACGCAAACATAGGTGATGACGCGTTAATCTGAGTGATATATTTAATCTTCACATATTTGCCTTTTAACGCCGGTGGGGGATAGTTTTCTATAATCGGCAATAACGTATCGTTCAGTTTAGAAGTGGGAATCTTTTTCGTCTTGTTCTCATAAACTTTTGCGGCTGCTTCAACAGCTTTAAAAATACGCTGCTTCTCTACTACTGATGTAAACACAATAGGCACATCGGAAAAAGGAGCAATACGCTGTTTCATTTCATCTTCGAAAGCTTTGGTCGATTTATGAGTTTTTTCAATTAAGTCCCATTTGTTAACCAATATCACAACGCCTTTCTTGTTCTTCTCTGCCAGGTGAAGAATATTAATATCCTGAGATTCGATCCCTTCAACGGCATCGATCATCAAGATGACTACATCGGCTTCTTCCAAAGCCTTTATGGTACGCATTACCGAGTAGAACTCGATATTCTCTTTCACTTTGGTCTTCTTGCGTAACCCGGCGGTATCAATCAGCATAAATTCATGTCCAAATTGGTTGTAATGGATATGAATTGAATCACGGGTTGTACCTGCGATAGGCGTAACAATATTCCTGTCCTTTCCAATCAGGGCATTGATGAGAGAGGATTTGCCAACATTAGGGCGGCCAACAATCGCGTATTTTGGTAAGGCGGTGTCATCAGGCTGTACTTCTTCAAAGTGTGACACAACAATATCCAAAAGTTCTCCGGTTCCGGAGCCAGTCATTGATGACAGTGAGTAAATTTCACCCAGTCCAAAACTGTAAAAGGGGTGGATATCGTCGAGCAGTTTATTATTATCCACTTTATTGGCAACTACCAATACCGGTTTTTTGCTTCTTCTCAAGAGATCAGCAATGCTGTCGTCAAGATCAGTAGGGCCGGTGGTTACATCAACCATGAATAAAATAACAGTTGCCTCCTCGATTGCAATAATAACTTGTTCGCGTATTGCAGCTTCAAATACATCTTCTGAATGGGCAACGTAACCGCCTGTATCAACTACTGTAAAGTTTTTGCCGATCCATTCTGCTGCGCCATAATGGCGATCTCGGGTAACGCCGCTCTGGTCATCAACAATCGCTTTGCGCGATTCTGTTAAGCGGTTATATAAAGTTGACTTTCCAACGTTGGGCCGTCCAACTATAGCTACTATGTTGCTCATTGTTCTTATTCGAAATCAAGAAACAAGATGTAAGAATCAAGACCAATCGCCTTATCAATCCCTTGTTTCTAATCAATTATTTATTGTGAACCATGCCCTGTATTGACTCTTGGCTCTGGATTCTTGTATCCTCTATTCTCCGTACCCAAAACTTTTCAGGTAATTTTTCCGATTCCGCCAATCAGGTATAACTTTAACGAACATCTCTAGAAATACTTTCTTTTGAAGAAATTCTTCAATGTCTTTGCGGGCGTATGTGCCTACTTTTTTCAACATTGAGCCTCCCGGGCCAATTAATATGTTTTTTTGTGAATCGCGCTCGACAATTATTTCAGCACTTATTCTGTTTATATTTTCTTCTTCTTTAAACGATGTAATAATAATCTCTGTACTGTAAGGGATTTCTTTTTGATAAAGTTTGAAAATTTTCTCCCGGATCATCTCGGATACGAAAAAGCGCTCATTCCGATCAGTAAGCGTATCTTTTTCATAATAAGCCGGATGTTCAGGAAGCTTATCAAGGATAAACTGCATTACCGCATCCACATTATAGCTATGAAGCGCCGAGGTGCCAAAAATGGCCTCGGGATTGAGCGTTTCTTTCCAATAGTTAATCTTGGCTTCAACATCTTCCTGTATGGAGGTATCAATCTTATTAATTACAACCGCGATGGGTGAGGAGGTTTTCTTTAACTTATCGAGAATATCATTTTCATCAAATCGTTCATTGATATCAGTAACCAGGAGAATCATGTCGGCATCAACCAGCGATTCGTTTACGGCTCCCATCATGCTTTCCTGCAATCCATACTTTGGTTTAATAACTCCTGGAGTATCAGAAAATATAATTTGGTACTCTTCTTCATTAACAATACCTATGATACGATGGCGTGTAGTCTGTGCTTTAGAAGTGATAATCGACATTTTCTCGCCTACAAGCGCATTCATCAGGGTAGATTTTCCTGCATTAGGCTTGCCAACAATACTCACAAATCCGGCTTTATGCGACATGGAAATTTATTTAAAAAAATATTTGGACTGCAAAGAAACGAAATATATCTTTGCAGTCCAATTAAGGGAGTAAGGAAATAAGTTTTAAAAGCCGGAAACTAAGATTGCGAAAGTGCGGGGTGGAGCAGTTGGTAGCTCGTCGGGCTCATAACCCGAAGGTCATCAGTTCGAGTCTGGTCCCCGCTACCTAAGAAGTGTTTTCGGACACTTCTTTTTTTGGCCCGTTCGTCTAGGGGTTAGGACGTTAGATTTTCATTCTAGAAACAGGGGTTCGATTCCCCTACGGGCTACATAATAAAACACTAAAACCCTGCAAGTCATATTGCAGGGTTTTTTATTTGGTTTCGGATATATATGGACACCAATTTAATCTTACCTATTCTACAGACATGTCGAATAATAATTGAAGATTTTTTACATCGTTGGGAACGTGATGGAAGCGTTTATTATGACAGGAACATGAATATTAAAATACCTCCAGGCAATGAGCGAGCATATTATCTCTCACGCATTTTATCGGCTCTTCTAATCCAACAACAAATTACTTGATACATCAAGGATTCTGCTATAGTTGATGATGGTGGAACTGTTGCTGCATTGCTGCCGATAATGACATAATCTTCTGATAAATTTAAGCTTTACTTCTGACACTTAAAAAGTCAAACCATTAAGATCTTCAGTAACTCTTGGTAAGAAATCAATTACCTCCCAGACTTTTATTAACAATTTGAACAAGGCAATTGACGTCAAGTCCATTAGTTCTAAATCCATGCACAAGGTGTCTTTTGCAGTAGAGGGCTGATACAGCCCTCTAGATTGAACGGTTTAGTCTTCCGTGGAGTACTAGCTATTTCATGATTATCTGTGACTGTTATTTAATAAGAGCCAACGAAATTGGCCTTCTTTAGTATCCTAAGAAAATAATATTCACTTTGGGCCTGAAACTCCGAAAATATAAATTAAAATAGGAGTGGAGGAAATAGAGCGCGTAAAGGTCGAACTTCGCTTGTACAAGTGGCTACTAGTAATATGACACGATATTCCCTTTTTGTAAATTTAAGTAGTTAACTTTACTTTACTCCCGGCTAATCAATCCATTCCACTAGCAGTCATTTGGAAGTGATGTATTATGTATAGATGATTAATTAAAATTCATGTCTCACACATTTTCACTTTTGGCTTTTCAACAAGGAGATAAAAAAGCGTTTAATCATGTTTTTAAGTTGCTCTATAAGAATGTGTGCTATTTTGCTGAGGGTATTGTAGGCGACAATTCAGAGGACATTGTACAAGAGTCATTCGTTAAATTATGGGAGCGTCGAAGCACTTTCGACAGTATTGACTCGATTAAAGCATTTTTATACTTGAGTACAAAGAACGCCTGCTTCAATGTCCATAAGCATAAAAAAGTAATAAATAGATTTCAAGAAAATTTTGTTGCTGCTACAACTGACGCAGAGGAGCGAAATGTCATTCATAAGTTGGTTGAGGCGGAAGTTTTGTATGAGGTGCAGGAGGCTCTCAGACAACTCCCAAAAAGCTATCAGCAAGTAATTTATCTCAGATATTTCCTGGAAATGAGCAACCAAGAAGTTGCCGATGAATTGAAAATTTCGGTTAATACTGTAAAAACTATGCGAGCCAGGGGTTTTTCTCTTCTTAAGAACCTTTTAAAAAAGGATTCCTCATTGCTTTTTATTAATTCACCAGTCCTTTTAACAGCGCTCCTTTCCCATTTTTGATATTGTTTTATGTTTTCTAAAAAAATATATCCATCTGTCATCCTTTGGGTGGGATAAGGTGTTTCTACTACATGAAACCCACAGAGCGGTATTTGCATAAAGCTTTCGGTATCGCTAAAGACTTGTCGGGACGGATTGTTTATAAAACTGATTTCATCAGTAACGGCGTCAGCGAAGTGTTGAACACCGGAACCTTACAAACCGGCGTATACGTTATTAGGATCACCGGCGCAAGTACCAAATTCAGTTCAAAAGTTATTGTAGAGTAAAGGTTAGTTAGTTAGTGAATGCAGAGGTCGGCCCAAAAAGCCGGCCTCTTTTTAAGTTGCCCGGTTTTCGCATGTACATCGTTCAGACAAAGTAATTGATGTATTGTAAAAATACTCGGGAGGTTAAGCAGCTTGCACCGGAATCCCGGAGACTTCAAAACATTGCAGTAAATAACTTTTTAAGTTTCGTTTACCGGCTTGATACTTTCTTGAAATGAGCAACCAGGAAGTAGCCGCCGAATTGAAGCTATCAGTTAATACGGTAAAAACAATGCGAGCTCGGGGATTTGTTATCCTTAAGAATTTGTTAAAAAGCCATTATTCATTGCTTTTTATCTTTATTAAGCAGTCGCTTTAAGACGTTGTAATCCACGTTTTATAAAATGTTTCATTTTTTTTAAAAAAGTCTGCACGTCTGTCATCCTTTCTACGCGTCATGGTGTTTGTATCATATGAATCCCACAGAGCGATATCTCCATATCAGCCGGTTGACCGCTAAGCTTTTAAAGGGCGAGATTTCGCCTGAGGAAAAATCCACGTTAGATGAATGGGTTAACGAGGATAATGCCAACAGGCGATTGTTTGAAAACCTAACATCTTCAGCTTATCTCGAACGAGGATTGCAGAAACGCAATTCTTACGATTCTGAGGCCGCTTGGTCATCTATCGACCATAAACTTGAGGGAGGGTTTGGTGAAAAAAGGTCACGGTTTAATTTATTAAAATACGCAGCTGCATTGATACCAATCCTTATTGCCGGTGGTTTGGGAATTTATTATAAAATGGAGGAACCTCAGGGAAAGAAAAACTACGTTGTCAACAATAAGTCGAGACCTGAGAGTGCGATTACCCCTGGCTCTAAACAAGCCGTTTTGGTTTTAAGCGATGGTAAAAGGGTTACGCTTGGCTCAAATCAACTAGCGGAATTGTCTGAATCTGACGGAACGTTTTTACAACCAACCGAATCATCTTTAATTTACAAGCAGGGTACTTCCAGAATTGGGGATAATCTTAATTACAATTCATTAATAGTTCCGCGCGGAGGAGAGTACAAATTGATTCTTGCTGATGGAACTAAAGTTTGGATTAATTCTGAATCTTCTGTGAGATATCCCACCGTTTTTGCCGGTAGAGAGCGCGAGGTTTACTTGACAGGAGAAGCGTATTTTGAGGTTGCTAAAAACCCCTCAAAACCGTTTATAGTCAAAACAGATAAAGGGGATGTCAAAGTGCTTGGCACTCACTTCAATGTGAACTCTTATCCAGACGCGAAAAGCTTTAAAGCAACTTTAATTGAAGGCTCCGTCCAGGTAAACGCCAACGCTGACGGGAAAATATTAAAGCCCGGGCAGCAGGCAGTAATTAACCATTCGGGACATCTTAGCGTGCTTGAAGATGTGAACACCGACCAAGTTGTTGCCTGGAAAAATGGACTTATACAATTCCATAAGGCCTCTCTCGTAGAAATAATGCAACAAGTTGAGAGATGGTATGATATCAAAGTAATATTCCCAAATCACTCTTCGAGCTTGAAGTTTACCGGGAAAATGTCAAGAAATGTGAACCTAGATAACCTTATAGAAATATTTAAATTCCAAGGTGTCAAGTTTAGAATTGAAGGCAAAACCATAACTGTAATTAACTAGCCAATCAATAGAACTACTTATAATTTAAGCTGGATTTATAAAAGTTCGCTTCGATATAGGTCAAAACTTTTGCCACGTTTTTTAAAAATTCATATAACCAATTTACTAACCAAGATTAGAGCCAATGGATAAAAAGTATACACCGCCATAATTGTAGAGTATTCAGCATGATGGTTGATAGCCTCAAAAAAAAACCGGAATTGTGTTGGTCGCACAACTCCGGCAATATCTGGGCTCACCTTCATTATAGTCAACGAACTAAACAAATCAGTTTTAACCCAAACATTCAAAATTATGAATTTTATTTTATGGCTTTATCCAAAAGCTTATAAAACTCTATTGGTCATGAACCTAACCGTAATCATACTTTTAGCAACATTTGCACAAGTGTTTTCAAGTACGAGTTATGGACAAAACGTAACCCTTAATCTAAAAAAGACATCCCTTGAAACTGTTCTAAATTCCATTGAGAAGCAAACAGGATATAATTTTATTTATAATAATAAGGTTGAAGACCTGAAAGCTAAGATTACTGTCAAGTTGGAAAACGTCTCTTTGACAAAGGCTCTCGACGAATGTTTTTCCACCCTTCCGGTGACGTATAAAATTATTCAGCAAACCATAGTTCTTGATAGGAAGGAAATTTTGGCCAGCGCTGTTGAATATATCCTAACTGGTGTGGTAAAGGATGCTCGAACGGGCGAAACCTTGCCCGGCGTAAGCGTAAGCATAGAGGGAACTACAACCGCTGTATCGTCCGATGAAAACGGGAGGTATCGTATCAAGGTCTCTACCGGCGAGGAAGTTCTGGTATTTTCGTTTATCGGTTTCGTTAAAAAGAGTATTCCACTGTCTGAGCAGACTGAATTAAATGTAAATCTTGAACCTGAAGTGCAGAAAATGGAGGAGGTTGTCGTGGTAGGATATGGCACTCAAAGGCAGCGGGACGTTACTGGAGCCATTTCAAAAATTGGGAGTAAAGACATTGGGCTAACTCCTATTAACAGCGCCGACCAAGCCTTACAGGGACGGGTGTCGGGTGTGCAGGTGGTGCAATCGAGCGGTGCACCTGGCGGTGCGGTACAAGTAAGAATAAGGGGAGTCAATTCTACAGCGGGGGGCGGTGCCAATCAACCGCTATATGTGGTAGATGGCGTGCCTTTATTGTACGTTGAGAGCATCAACAGTATATCATTAGGTAACGAGGGCTCATCCGGTGGTGCTGCTTCTAATGGGGCTAGTCCTTTGAATACCATCAGTCCAAATGATATTGAATCCATAGAGGTACTGAAGGATGCTTCCGCCACGGCTATTTATGGAGCACGTGCAGCCAATGGTGTGGTTCTGATTACGACAAAATCGGGGAAAATCGGCAAACCGCAGATTAATTTTAATATTTCTTATGGAGCGCAGTCTCTTCGCGATAAAATACCCGTCACAAATTCAATCGAAAGAGCAGCTTACGTATTCGAACATCGTAGGAATAGAGGGACATCTTTAAATGATGCATTTGATGCGGTTGGAGTGAATCCTTTTATGCTGCCTAAAGGTACAGACTGGCAGGAGGAGATTTTCAGACCGGCTCCTGTTTCAAATTATAATTTAGGTGTGTCAGGAGGAAGCGATCGCGTGACTTATGCCATTTCTGGAGATTTCTTGAATCACCAAGGTATTGTTTTGAACACATACTCTAAACGCACAGGAATTCGCGGGAATATTGATGTTCGTGCTACAGAAAAGCTAAAATTTGGGCTTCGCACAAACTTAAGTAAACAGGGAGAAAATAGTGCGGCGACAGATGACTTTTTTCAAAGTGACCTTAACGGTTTGACTACCCTTTCTCCGATTATGCCCGTGAGGGATGCAAATGGTAATTTTTCTGGAAGGGCAAATAGTTTAATAGGTGCTGCGGGCAGTGGCGGAATTTGGGGTAATGGAGGAGGCAATGCTGTGGCCAATATTACTGAGCGTACTCGTGCGGTAAACCGCCATCGCATTATTTCAAATCTTTTCGGGGAATACAATATCTTACCAAGTCTCAAATTCCGTTCTTCTTTAGGGCTAGATTACCTTTTCACCGACCTAAGGTCCGTAAGTCCATATTGGGCGAGAGGTATAGACATTAATTCTCCCCTATCTGTCTTTGAAGGAAGGAACAATACATATAATTGGGTTGCCGAACAAACTCTTAACTACGACAAGCAATTTGGCAAACACAGGGTTAATGCTGTTGGAGGATTTTCTGCCCAAAATGTAAGAATACGGAGCATGCTCGCTTCAGCTAATGGTTCTGTAACTAATGCATTAGATCAGCTTGGAAATAATCCTAATTTTTCAAGTATTTCAGGCGGTGTTTCCGACCAGGCGCTGATTTCCCAATTCGTTAGGGCCAACTATTCATTCCAGGATAAATATTTATTTACTGGTACCGTACGTCGTGACGGATCGTCAAGATTTGGAGGCAATAATAAGTATGGTATATTCCCCTCCGCCTCGGTAGGTTGGCGTTTGTCTGAAGAGAATTTTCTTAAAGATAATCACACCGTCAGCGACTTGAAGTTACGGGCTAGCTATGGATCTACCGGTAGCCAGGAAATAGGCAACTTTTTGTATGCAGCTTTGATGACCGGGTCTACTGCTGTATTTGGAAATAGTTATACTCCCGGGTTAGTTCCATCCCGTTTCCAAAACGAAGACATTAAGTGGGAGCGTAATAATCAAATGGATTTCGGCATCGATCTTGGCCTTTTTAAAAATCGGGTACGACTAACTATGGATTATTATGATAAGCGCACCTCAGGCTTACTAGCACCTGGTCCCTTGTCGGTTATTTCTGGGGTGGGAAATAGCTTTACCACCAATATTGGCAAGATTAAGAATACAGGAATTGAGTTCGCGGCTAATGCTGCTATTGTAAAGCGTAAAAATTTCGCTTGGAACTTAGATTTCAATATATCAACCAATAAGAATGAAGTAGTAAGCTTAGGTAGCCAACCGTTTTTAAATGGAGCGAATGTCAGTCGAGCAAATAATTTCATCAACCGCACAGAGCCGGGTCATCCTATTGGAGGTTTTTATCTGGTTCAAACTAATGGACTCTATCAAACTTGGGATCAGGCAGCAAATGCGCCTGCTTATCGCCTGAATAACCAGCCTTGGTTCGGGCCGGGCGATCCTATCCCTGTTGATCAAAATAAAGATGGCGTGATTGATGATTCTGACCGGGTTTGGAGCGGCTCGCCTTTCCCCGATTTCTTCGGAGGTTTGACGAGTACGCTTAACTTTAAAAGATTGTCTCTGACAGTATTTGCTCCATTTCAGCATGGAAATAAAGTATGGAACCAGCCTTTCTTGAATGCTTCCACTTTTGAAGGAAATACCTGGCGCAGTATTTACGAAGACCGCTGGACTCCAAGTAACCCAAGTGCAGCTGCAACAATCCCTATTCCACGTAATAATAACCCGATCTTGGCGTCTCCGCTTTATCTTCAGGACGGGTCCTTCTTGCGAATTCGTACTATTTCATTGGCGTACGAAGTGCCGGCCGACAAAATTAAAATTAACGGCTTAGGCAGGCTGAGACTATATGCGCAGGCGAATAATTTCTTCGTATTCACCAAATATGGAGGCTGGGATCCGGAAGTCAACAGCTTTGGTTCCAACGTTACTACTAACGGGATTGATGTAGGTGCATATCCGCAGGCTAAGTCAGTTGTAATTGGAGCAAATATTGGATTTTAGTGATTTAAAGAATTTGAAATGAAAAATAAATTTATATATTCTGCCGCAGCGCTTATATCTGCGGTTTGTATTCTAACAGCTTGTGAGAAGGAACTAAATCCAACTCCTTATGGTACCCAAACAGTTGACGGTACGTTTACCGATTATAATGGGTCATTAAATGCTGTGAACGGATTATACGCCACACTAACAGGCGGTAATCTTTATCGGGGAACAAATGCTTTGATAAGTATCGATTTAGCAAGCGACGACGTGATGAGTGAAAGTGCGCTTGGGGGATTGTATGATCCAATTGATTACTTTGAGTTAGGTTCGGAAACCGGACCTACCTTTACAATTATGGATGAGTTCTACAGGCTAATTTACCGGTCTAACCTAATAATTAATCGGGTCCCAAAAATCACCTTTCCCACAGCTTTTCTTAGGAACGGTACAGGTACCCTTTTCAATGATCAATTTGTGGGTGAGGCTCATTTCATGAGGGCATTTGCCTATTATAATCTAGTGAGATTATTAGGTGATGTACCTTTAAGAACTGAGGAGATAACTGCTCCTGCACAGGTTAATATTCCTCGTTCTTCTAAGGAAGAGGTGTATAAGTTAATTGAAAGCGACCTGACTTCAGCAGCACAGAAATTGCCTTTGTCGTATACTGGTTCTGGTTCAGGTAACGAAAAAGGTCGTGTTACAAAGTGGTCGGCACTAGTAGTATTGGCAGAAGCGTATCTTACACAAAAAAAATATGCAGAGGCAAAAGCTACTGCTTTGCAGGTGATCCAAAATCCCAGCGGTTTTAAATTGAACAACACCTATGCAGCTTCTTTTCCTGCCGCTAATGGAGGGGCGGAAAACACCCAAGAGTCACTTTTCGAGATTCAGTTCAGTAGTGCAGGTGTCTCTAGTGGCACGGCTCCAAACGGACATAACTTCAGCTATATTATGGGGCCTATTTCTGATGCTCCTGGAGGTTCAGCTAGCCTTGCACGCTATCGGCCAACTGATAATGCGGCTCCAGATAATGAGCCAGGTTTGACCGGCGGACTTATTCAGGAGTACGAGGCTGGTGACTTAAGGGTCAACGTTAACTTTCACCAGGCATTAGGAAGTAACAGTTTAACCAGATGGTTAACAAAAAAATACTATGAGCCGGGTAAAGCATCGTTTTCGACTGGAAATTATGTGGCCTACCGTGTGGCTGACGCTTACTTAATATATGCTGAGGCTACAAATGAGCTTGGGGGCCCTGATGTATTGGCTATTGATCTCATTAATCAACTCAGAAGAAGGGCGTTTGGGCTTCCTCTCAATACGCCATCGGCCGTTGATATTGCTCAGGGGCAAACCCAAAGTTCTTTTAGAGATATTGTCCGTTCGGAAAGAAGAAAGGAATTGGCAATGGAAAATAAAAGATGGTTTGATATAGTCCGTTACGGTGCTACTTATGCCAATCAAGTCCTAGTTCAAAATCAAAAGAGAACAAAATTCAATCAAAACAAAATGCTGTTTCCTTTTCCGCAGGTGGAAATTGTAAATAATCCATTGCTAACTCAAAACCCTGGATACTAACCTCAAAATTCAAACGATCATGAAATATAGTATTAAACACTTCATCATATTAGCTACGATTTCAGCGGCTATGTTTGCCTGTCAAAAAGAAGACGAGGGGATGGGAGAAATGAGGGAGAAGGCTAAGCTTATGTATGTAAATGCTACAGTGAATAACGGCTCTACGCCCGCTTTAGCACGCAGGGAGGTTGGGGTTTATCCCGTTTATAACGGAGTGGATTTCAACAATCATCCTATTCAATTCCCGGGTTATAATGGTTATAAGGCATTTAACCCCGGCACTATGAATATTCGGCTTGATACAGCGTATTCTCCGGGAAGTGATAAACCTAATTACCTTGGTAGAACCAAGGTGATGGAGTTCCCTTTACAGATAGAAGCGGATAACTATTATACACTCTACTCGGTGGGAACAATATATAAAGTCGATACGTTCCTGGTTCACGATAACTTATCATTACCTACTGTCGGGAAGGCAAAGGTTTTGTTTTTAAACCTAAGTCTGGATGCCGGCCCCATAGATATTGTGAATAGTACTACAGGGGCTATTGTTGCCGCAAATCTCTCCTACAAAAAAAGGCAGAACTATATGGAATTGGAGCCTGGACAATATCGCTTGCAAATAAATGCCGCGGGTACCTCGACTGTATTACGCCCTGCCCTCAATGTATTATTAGAAGCTAATAACATCCTAACGGTATGGGCTCGTGGACAAAAAGTTCCTACAGCCGGTTCTCTGGGAACTCAAGCATTGCAGTTGAGTTTTGTTTTAAACAGGTGGACTTATTAGAGTCATTACCCCGATGATCCGTTTTGTCGCTGAATGGTTGGTTTATAAGCAATCATCCTGGCCGAAAAAGATATAATTGAAGTATCGGAGATCCTTTCAGGTAATCTTACATGCTGTGAAACAGCATGTAAGATTACCTTATTAATCTAGCTAATTGCCTTTATAAAGGATAAAGCCAAAGAAGGAATTTTTGAAAAGAGGTCGCTGAAGGCATAAAACAATCGAATGAGATTATTAATATTTACAGACATGACTCTCCCTAAAATCCTATTATCCTTGCTTTTTATGCTATCAGGCTTTCTTTGCATCTCGCAGGAGAATAAGGTAGCTGGCAGGCTTTCCTACAATCTGAATATGGTGCATCATAATCCTGGTGAGCCACCTTTTGAAACAAAGTATAATGATCCTGCTTTTCTAAAGTTAAGCGGTTTTAACGGGCAAGTGCCCAGGGTCCACCTTCCTTGCGCTATCTGCTATGACCAGTTTGACTCTACGATCGTGCCCCGCAATTCAACAATAAGAAACGAGATTGACCGCTATGCGTCTGAGCTCGATCGTATGTTTAAAAAAGCTGAGGAAGTAGGGATGCCGGTTTATCCATTCACAGATGTATTGGTATTACCCAAAACTGCCATAGAGAAGTATGGCAAAGAAATGAGGGCGGATGAATCAGAAAAAGGTACGGAGGTTTTGGGAGGTACACGCTTTAATTCCTCTATCCTTAAAAGCAGGACACAGGAGTTATTGCGGGCACAGGTAGACGCCATATTCAGCCGCTTCCCTACCATTGGCGGATTGGTCGTTCGCTTTGGGGAAACTTACCTGCATGAGTTTCCTGGTTACGCAGGTGGCTCTCCTGCAAAGTCGGTAGAGGAACATATTACTTTAATCAGTATCCTTCGGGAGGAGATTTGTGTGAAAAGAAATAAAAAGCTTTTTTTCCGCACTTGGGATTTTGGCACGTTTCATACAAAACCAGAATATTATTTAAACGTAACCAATGCGGTGGATCCACATCCCAACTTGATTTTCTCAATTAAACATGTGCAAAATGATTTTATTCGTTTATATCCTTTCAATCCTTGCCTGGGTATTGGTAAACATCAGCAGATTGTAGAAGTCTCTGTTAATCAAGCGGGGTTGTATGGAAAAAACGCGCATCCCTATTATATCGCCAAAGGTGTTATCAATGGTTGGGATGAATTTGGCTGGTTCGACATTCGCCCAAAAAGTCTTAGTGACCTTGTTGTTTCTCCCTTGCTGGCCGGCATCTGGACTTGGTCCCGTGGAGACGGTTGGGCTGGGCCTTACATATCCAACGAATTATGGGTAGACATTAATGTTCAGACCTTAACCCGTTATGGGAACAATCCTAAACAGTCAGAAGATGAAATATTTGCCCAGGTGGTGGCAGAGCGATTGAAGATAACGGGCAAGGATTTACAAAAAATACGGCAGATATGTTTACTATCGGCTACCGGCACTCTTTTCGGACAAGCGAGCATGTATGCCCATATAAGTGACTGGTGGTGCCGCGATGAATATATAGCTGCTGTAGATCTTTCGCCAATAGTAGCTGCAGGAAAGGTACAAGAAGCCATTGAAGAGAAGCAAAAGGCCGTTGGTATATGGAAGAAAATTGAAAAGCTTTCCGCTGAGCTTTATCTGCCAAATAAAGAAGACCAAGAGTTTCTCCGGGTGTCTTGTACTTATGGGCGGATCAAATATCAAATTTTTGAACAGGTCTGGAAAATGCAATTGCTGGCGGCAGAGGCGGCTATTTACAAAAGAGGAATAAATAAACAAGCCCTTAAAAAAGCAATTCAAACGTATGAAACAAGCTGGGTAGAATGGCGGAAGCTAAAAAGCGAGAATACTAGTTGCCCAACTTTATACCGTGACGACCAAGCCACCTTTATTAATTTGACACCTTTTCGGGCCGTATTGGACAAGTATAAAAAACTTGTAAATTTTTAACCGTTCGATGTAAGTCTTTAACCCTAAAGTATGTAAATTTTTAGCTAGTCTTTTATTGCATATGTTCTGGAAGCAGGAAAATATTGATAAAGGGGAAGCCATCTGATAGGGATGAGCTTTCAAGAATTCCAGTTAATGCAAATACCATTTTGAATAACCGATATTACTTCCGTTGGAGACAAACTTGTGGCTATTAGTTTCTATAATGGTAGTGAAGAGTCAATTTACCGACTTCCTTAATTGATACAAATGATACTTTGGTTAAAGGGGCCAGTGTGTAGAGATTTTACCAGACTAATAGAAATTTTTGAGATACGAGGTCAACTTTCATAGAAACCCATTAATGATGCTGGAGAATTGTGTTAATGCTCAAGGGGAGATCGAGAACTTGACGCATATAATTGGGAAGGGATAGCCTGTCCCTGATAGTGGTTTGTTCTCAATTAACGATTTATCTGCTCCAGATAACAAAAAGTATTCGCAATTAATCTTATTAATAAAATATATTATGTTTGATTACTTGTTCTTATCAGTATCAAACACTGCCAGCGCCGAAAATATCAACGACTCCAAAAACTCCTTTACCTTAACCAAACTTTTCGTTTCTGAGAAATCAGTCAACGAAGGCAGATTTAGCATAAAAAAATCTTGCGAGTGTGCAGTTTCAACCAAAGTGCTTGAGAGTGATCTGGGATAGATATAACCTGGATTATATTCTAGAAATATACTGCTTATACGACCACAAAGGTCTTTGTAGGGTTTAAAAATCCGGGCCTGATTGTCTTCTGATACATGCTTGGTTAAGTAAACTTTGGAAGACTCGGTTTTGATGATCTCATGCAGATCTTCCATGTTGATGTCGTTTCCGGTTGTTTGCCCGCTTTCTATTTGCCAGGTCAAAATATCGATCACAGTTTTAATTTTCTTTTCGGCACTTTCAACATTATGCGTATTAAACATTACCTGAAAATCTAACCAGTACCAGTACCACGCAACGATATAGGCTAACAATCTGTGCTTGTTTTCAAAATATCTGTAAATTGTAGCCTCGGTGGTTTTTGTAACTTCAGATAACTTCTTAAATGTAAATCCTTCGAAGCCAAGTTCACGTATCAATGTAACACCATGTTTCAGAATTTTTCTCCCTATGTCGCTTTGCTCCGGATCTCTCAGGTAAAGTTTTTCGTTCATTTTAGGGTGTAGTTGCCATTGCATCCTGCAAAGATAGAAAAAACTATGATTGGGAATAGTAATATATTCATTATTTGTCATTTTATAATCATTTGTAATAGTATTACTATCATTAATGATTATATCTATATATTTGCTTAATAATTTTATGGCACAAAAAGAATATTCAATAGCAGAAGCGAGCCGAAAGTTGTTTCGTCTGATCAATCTTGAAAAAGGGGAGATTACGAGTGTTTACATCTATGCTATAATTAGCGGTATTATACTTCTCTCATTGCCTTTGGGTATTCAGGCCATTATCAATCTCATGTTCGGTGGTACGGTTAGCACTTCATTAATAGTACTGATTGTGCTGGTAGTGGCTGGAGTTTTTGCGAATGGGATTTTGCAAATTGCACAAATGCGTGCCAGTGAAAGAATTCAACAACGCGTTTTCACCAGATTAACATTTGCTTATGCTTACAGAATACCAAGGCTAAGTTTGATTAGCATTGATAACTATTACCTCCCCGAGTTAGTGAATCGCTTTTTTGATACCGCCAGTCTTCAAAAAGGGCTTTCGAAGCTTCTGATTGATTTTCCCGCTGCCAGTATCCAGGTACTTTTTGGTTTAATACTTTTAAGTTTTTATCACCCCATCTTTATTGCTTTTGGATTCCTATTGATAGTGGCAGTAATTTCAATGTTTTATTTAACAAGCCATAAAGGTTTCAATACGAGTATAAGAGAGTCGGATTATAAGTATGATGTAGCGCATTGGCTGGAGGAAATATCAAGAAGCATTACAACATTTAAATTTCATCAGCATAAGGATCTGCACCTTAAAAAAACCGATAAGCTGGTTACCGGATATCTCGATTCGCGTACCGCACACTTTTCAGTTCTGGTTTTTCAATATCGCATAATAATCGCTTTTAAGGTAATTATTACAGCGTCGATGCTTGTAATTGGGTCGATTTTGTTTATTAAACAACTTATAAATTTGGGGCAGTTTATTGCAGCAGAGATTATTATCCTTACGATTATCAACTCTGTTGAAAAGTTAATTGTCAATTTGGAAGTTGTATACGACGTTTTAACTTCCCTTGAGAAAATAAACAAAGTTTTAGAGAAGCCACAAGATCCGGAAGAAGGAGTGATTGCAGAAAAGGACTGGATGTTTACCGGTGGCATTGATATCAAAATCCAAAACCTCAACTTCGCTTATACCAAACCAAAATTAATTCTGAAAGATTTAAATCTTCATATTAAAGCAGGAGAGAAAATTTGTATTCAAGGCGCAGAAGGCTCGGGGAAAACCACGCTTCTAAAATTACTTACCGCAGCATTTTATGATTTTGAGGGAAATATTTTATACAATAATACGCCTGTAAGGAGTATCCGCCCAGAAGTTTTTCATAAACATATCGCAATTTTTTCGAGTAATGAAGAGCTTTTTGCCGGATCACTTCTGGAGAACATTACCGTTGGTGCAAAGGAAATAAATTATGAAGAACTAAATGCGATCTGCGATCTGATCGGGCTTTCAGAATTCATTGCGGCTCAGCAAAAAGGCCTGGGAGTTTTGCTTGATCCGCAGGGTAAAAAGCTCTCTTCTAATATTTCGCAAAAAATTCTCTTTGCAAGAAGCCTGTTTATCAAACCTTCGCTTCTGCTTCTTGAAGATGGCTGGAGTGGCATTGATGAAGAATCGAAAGTAAGAATTATAGATTATTTAACTGCCGGCAGCAATGCCTGTACGGTGGTGGCTGTGTGCAATGATGAGCAATTTTCCAGCAAGTGCCACAGGATTATTGTTATGAAAGATGGTTCAATAGTGTAAGAAGAAGAAAATGTTTTTAGACAGCAAAACACAAACCGATAAACTCACCAGCTTTGAGTCTTTCAACAAAGTTATAACCAAATCTCCCGCAAGGAAGCTTAAAAAGATTTTCTTAATAACCGTTGTTTGCCTTGTGGCTTTAATGTTTCTGCCCTGGACCCAGAACATTCAATCTCTTGGAACCGTATCTACCCTACAACCCAACCAGCGGCCGCAACAAATCAATACCATTATCGGAGGAAAGATATTGAAATGGCATATCAGGGATGGGCAACTTGTTGCAAAGGGAGATACCATTTTGCAGTTAACTGAAGTAAAAGAAGATTACCTGGATACGTCATTGCTTGCACGGGTTGATGATCAAATACAGGCAAAGAATGCATCGGTCGAGTTTTATCGGCAGAAAGCCGGAACAACCGACCAGCAGCAAAGAGCTTTGATAAGCTCGATGCAGTTTAAGATGAGTCAGTTGCGAAACAAGCTGAAGCAATACAGACTTCAGGTTCAATCTGATAGTATCTCATTTATTGCAGCTTCAAACCAGCTGAAGATTTCTGATGAGCAATTGAAACGTCAAAAGGAACTGTATGACGCGGGATTAAAATCACTTACCGAACTGGAACAACGTCAGCAATACTTTCAGGATGCGCGAGCAAAAAGAATTTCGGCTGAAAATAAGTATTATACAAGTAAGAATGAACTTCTAAATATTCAGCTGGATCTTTCTGGAGTAGAGCAAGAATATGCCGAAAAGATCTCGAAAGCTTCCGGCGATCGCTTCACAGCAATGTCGCAGGTATCAACAGCTGAAGGAGATATTGCGAAGCTGAAAAATCAATTTTCTAATTACGCCCAGCGCAGGCAGTTTTACGTTATAACTGCACCTCAGGCTGGCCAGGTAACCCGTACTTTAAAAGCTGGAATAGGTGAAATTGTGAAAGAAGGCGAGCAGCTCTTGCAAATTGTTCCCACCGAGTTTTCACCGGCGGTGGAAATGAAGATTCCTGCGGTAGATATGCCACTTATTCAAAAAGATCAAAACATCAGGCTTCAGTTTGATGGATTTCCGGCAATTGTATTTTCCGGATGGCCGCAAGCCTCTTACGGAACTTTTGGCGGAAAGGTATCTGCAATAGATCCTTCGGTAAACTCAGACGGCACTTTCAGAATTTGGGTGGTGCCCGATGGTAAAAGGGAATGGCCTAAACAACTCAGGTATGGCGGTGGAGCACAGGGCATTGCTTTGTTGAATGATGTGCCGATAATCTATGAGCTTTGGAGACAACTAAATGGCTTCCCGGCCCAATTTTATAAGCCTGAGACCAAGACAGAAAAGAATGAGAAGTAGGCTGTTGCTGGCGATGATGTTGGTGTTATCGTTTTCTTCCGCGAAAGCGCAGGTTAAACAAGACACGCTTGGCTGGCGCGATTTCATAAATATCGTCAAAAAGAATCACCCGGTAACCCAACAGGCAAAACTTCAGCTTGATTTAGCAAGAGCACGAAGAACGCAGGCTTTGGGTGGTTTTGATCCGAAGATTGGCCTAAATTATGATCGTAAGCTATTTGACGGAACCGAATATTACACCTTCTTAACCCCCGAAGTTAAATTGCCGCTTTGGTTTGGTGCCGAACTGAAGGGGAATTTCACTGATGCAAGTGGCGCATTTATTAATCCTGAAAACAAAGTTCCGAAGGAAGGTTTGAGCTATGCGGGCCTCAGTATCCCGGTAGGTAAAGGTTTGCTGTTTGACAGGCGCAGGGCTAACTTGCGGCAAGCTGCGATTTTTGAACGTTCCAGTGAAAACGAGCGGGCTGCTATCCTTAATAATTTGTTTATAGAAGCAGGAGAAAGCTATATTAATTGGGAAAATAAATATCGGATTTATAATATATATGAAAACACGGTAGCACTTGCGCAGGTACGGTTGGATGCTGTAAAGGCAGGGTTTAAAGGTGGCGACAGGCCAGCAATTGATACCCTGGAAGCTGCTTCACAGTTGCAGCAAAGAGAGTTGCAATTGCAGCAATCGAATCTCGATTTGATATCTGCAGTGTATGATTTGTCGACTTATTTGTGGCTTAATAATACGCAGGCAGTAGATCCTGATAAACTAAATGTAGTGCCCCAAGCAGCTTATGCATTTCCGGTTATTACCGATACCGGAATTGAAAATAATCCCAAATTAAGAAGCTTCGAATTTAAGTTGCAGAGTCTTGAAGTTGAAAGGAGGCTCAAGGTGCAAAGCTTGCTACCCGAGTTCAACCTGCAGCTGGGTTTATTGAATAGCGGAAGGTCGGCGTTATCAAATGTTAATCCCAATTACTGGAACAACAATAATAAGGTAGGCTTACAATTTTCAATTCCTTTAACGCTTTCAACGGCGCGAGGTGAACTGGCGGAGGCAAAGATTAAGATTCGGGAAACCGAACTCGAGCAGTCAGTAGTTCGTGTTGAACTTGATAATAAAGTGAAACAAAGCTTGGCTGCTATAAAAAACACCAGCTATCAGGTGGAAGTATTAAAGCAATTATACCAGGCAAATAAGCAATTGTTGCAAGGCGAAGAAACACGATTTAAATTAGGTGAAAGCTCTCTTTTTCTGGTTAATGCAAGAGAAAGCAAGTTGCTGGAAGTATACGAAAAGCTTATAGAAACTGAGGCTAAACTTAGAAAAGCGGAAATTAAGTTGAACTGGTTAACAGGAAGCTTGACTGAGTATTTAAAGTAATTGCTTTAACCATAATGGCGCAGTTTAATAAAAAACTATGCGGTAGGAGATACAGGTTGCAATTGTTTCTCTATTACAGAAAGCAACTCGTGTATGTCAAATGGTTTCTCAATTATCTCATCTGCACAAACGGACTTTAAAGATTGAATATTAAAGTGTGTTGAAAGTACAATAACCGGGATATGACATATTTCCGGATTTGCCTTTATTGCATTACATAAGGCAGTGCCTTCATCTGTGGGTTTAATAACATCAAGCAAAATAGCATCAGGTGTAATTTCCTTTATGCTTGCGATAATCTCCTTTTCAGTGTGAGCTGTAAAAACGTCGTAATTATGCTCTTTTAAAATATATTCAATAACATGAAGAATATCTCTATCCTTCTCAACTACCAAAATTTTCTTCTTCATTCGTTTACTAATTTACTCAAAACATATGATTAAATTTTGCAGTCGCGTAAAGATTACATAGATGAAGATACTATAGAGCACTATCAGTCCGGTACAGCGGATTTTTAACACGCTTTCTTTCAAACCATTCATGTTATAAACACTTGTTTATACAACGCGATTATTGTAACATTAAACATCGGGCATAATCAAATACCAAATCATTAATATGAATAGATCATTACTCACCTTCGCGTTTTTTTTAATAAACGCGGTGCTTTTCGCTCAGGCACCTTACCGATACTCAATAAACCTCAATGCGGTTAAAAATGATAAGCTGCACGTCACCCTTTTAACGCCAACCATTAAATCGGAAACAGTTGTTTATGCTTTTCCGAAAATTATTCCGGGTACGTATAGCATCAGTGATTATGGAAAATTTGTTGACAGCTTAAGGGCCTTCGATGCCAAAGGAAAATTGTTAAAAGTAAGTCGCCTCAATGACAATCAATGGAAGATTTCGGACGCTAAAAAGTTGACTAAAATTACTTATCTGGTTGATGATATATTCGACAGCGCAACCAAACATAATGTTTACCCGATGTCGGCTACTAACATTGAAGAACAAAAAAACTATGTCTTACACACTCCTGGTTTTTTTGGTTATTTTAATGAAGTACGACAGACTCCGGTAGAGTTGAGTGTTGAGAAGCCGCAAAATTTTTATGCTTCAACATCCCTTACACCAACAAGTTCAACAGCAACAACAGATCTATTCAAAGCTGGAAATATTGATGAACTTTACGATTCGCCCATTATGTATACCGTCCCTGATACTGCGAATATCCAGGTGGGTAACTGCAATGTGTTGGTGTCTGCATACTCTCCAAATAAACAAATTAGTGCAAAAGAGATTTCCGGATGGCTGAATGATCTACTTCAAGGTGCAAAGAATTATTTAGGCGGAAAGTTGCCGGCAGACAAGTATGCTTTCATCTTTTACTTTAGAGATCCAAAAATCACTCATAGCTTTCCTCCCGGATTAGGAGGTGCCCTGGAGCATACCACTTCATCCTTTTATTACCTTGGTGAGGCCCCTGCCGATCAGTTGCGAAGTTCCATTGTCGATATCGCTTCGCACGAATTTTTTCACATCGTAACTCCTTTAACAATTGCATCTCAGGAAATAAAGCAATTCAATTTTAATGAGGCTGTACTTTCAAAACATTTGTGGCTTTATGAAGGGTCAACAGAATATACTTCTCATCATGTGCAGGTTCAGCAGGGCTTAAAGTCTGTTCCCGGTTTTCTTGGGGAGCTTTCTCAAAAGATAACTAACTCAAAAAACAGGTATAACGATAGTCTTTCTTTCACTGAGTTAAGTAAACTGGCTGCAACAACACACGAAGAGCAGTATGGTAATGTTTATGATAAGGGAGCGTTAATAACGGCTTGTCTTGATCTGATACTGCTCGATCGTTCTGGCGGAAATTATAGCTTTAAGAACTTAACACATGACCTCGGCGTGCGTTACGGACGCACCCGCGCATTTAATGATGATGAGCTCTTTAACGTAATTGCTGAATTAAGCTACCCGGAAGCCAAGGACTTTTTAGTTAAATATGTGCAAGGCAGCAATACGCCAATCCCGTATGATTATTATTTCGGCCTGGCCGGAGTTAAGTACACTCCGTTAACTCAAAAGAAAGTGGTTTCTTTCGGAGGAATTACGCCGGCATTGAATCCGAAAGGTGTTTTGTATGTAAGTCAGAATTCGAAGTTTAATGAATTTGGTAAAAAGTTTGGTTATCAGATAGGCGATGAACTTTATTCTTTTAACGGACAAGAAGTTACTCCAAATACCTTTGCTGCTGTTTTAGGAGGACTAAGAACGAGCCTTAAAGAAGGCGATTTTTTAAAAGCCAGAGTTGGGAGGACAAATGCTAATGGGAAGATCGATACCCTGATTCTAAGTGCACCGGTATATTTTATTACCCAGGCAGATGAAAATAAGCTCGACTTGATCGAAAACCCCACTTCGAAACAACTGGCGGTTCGTAATGCCTGGTTAAGAGGCAATCAGGGAGGCAGCATTGAAACTCCAAGTCCGAAAGCTAACCCACAGGATGTAGGAAGTATTGATGCGATAATTAAATCTTTATATAGTGTGATTTCCGGGCCTGCCGGTGAGCGAAACTGGAATCGCTTCCATAGTCTCTTTTTGCCGGGTGCAACCCTAGGAGCTGTCGGAGCGACACCTACGGGCGAACAAAAATATTTCTCCTTTACATCAGCCGAATACCAAAAAAATAATGCGCCTTATTTTGCTCAAAATGGGTTCTTTGAATCAGAGGTAAGTCGCAAAGTATCAAATTATGGAAATGTTGCTTCTGTTCAATCTGCTTATCAATCCAAGTCGGATGAGAAGGGGAAAGTAGTTGATAGAGGAATAAATTACCTGACATTGGTTAAGTCGAATGGAAGATGGTGGATTTCTGGTTTGGCGTGGCAGGAGGAGAGTAAGGAGAATCCGTTGCCTAAGGAGTTTTTGAAGAAGTAGTGACTAGCGCACTCTTCGGAATTTGATTTCGATGAGTGTGTTAGTATGATCAACAAACAAAGGCGATTGGGAAGATAAGTCCTTATTAAAACTGTTTCAACAGTTTTTCATAAGTCACAGTAATATTTGGAATGTGGATATTTAGTTCTTTGCCGTAGCGAATCAAGGTGCCTCCGAATACATCTGCTTCATTAATACTTCCTTTAGACTCAATGTCCCTTTGGAACGAAGTTTTAGTTTCATAAGGGAACTGCTTCGCCTTATTAAATGATTCCTCTACGATAGTCGGGCTGAGTGAAATCTCCAAACGTTTTGCAATCTCTTCAATTTCGAGCATGATTGATTTAGTGAGTGCTGATAAATCCGTGTCTTCAAGTATCTCACCCATCGTCTTTTTATAAGTTGCTGTAGCAAGGCCGTAAGCAGCTATAAACATAAACTTCGACCAGATTGGTGTCTTAACATTTTCTTCCCAGTCGAAATCAATTTGAGAATCTTCAAGCAAGGCTAATAATGATGCAGGATAAAAATCTGTGAACTTAGGATCTCTGCCTAAGGATATCTTGCAGCTTCCTCCTTTTTGGTATACAACACCCGGACTTTCGATATGCGTTCCAACGTAAACGCAAGACGGTAAAACGATGCCGGTTTTCAAATGCTTTGTAATTCTTTCGTAGATATCTACGCCGTTAAGAAGTGGAAGAATAATAGTTTTATCACTAACGATCTTATTAATCTCCTGAACGGCGTTAGGCAAGTCGTAAGCTTTTACTGATAAAAAGATGATATCACAATTTGGAAGATCATCAGTGGTATCAGTACATAATTTGGGTGACACGTTTATCAGATTACTGCCTCCAGCCTTCTTTAATGTTATTCCGTTTGCACGAATTGCATCCTTGTGACTTCCTCGCGCAATGAAATAGATTTCGTGGATATCATTAAATTTTTGAGTTATCAGTGTTCCGAAATATCCACCCACACCCCCAACTCCGAAGAAGCATATTTTCATAATCAACTAAGTAAATAAAAAAAGGCCGGATACGGAAAACTAGCATATCCATAAAAAAGAAGCTTAACCATCTAAACCTGACAGAAACGGATACCGGCCTGCGCTTGATGCCTGCGCAGTATGAGTGCATGGCAGGGCTGCCGGAACATAGCAGCACATGGCTTCTTTCCAAACAATATTTTAAGCTTAATCGACATTCTATATCTTCGTGCCCTGATGAAGAGATATGTTTTGGTGTTGTGTTTATTGCTTGCGGGAAACCTGATCGCGTTATGTGCGGAGATACTTAGTGGCAGGGTAATTAAGGTGGCGGATGGAGACACGATTACTGTATTGACTCGAGATTTTACTCAAATTAAGGTGCGGCTTCATGGTATTGACTGCCCCGAGCGGAACCAGGATTTTGCTAACAAAGCGAAAATATACACGTCGGAGTTGGTGTTTGGTAAAGTGGTGAGTGTTGTAGCGTTAAATAAAGATCGATACGGCAGAACAATTGGTATTGTTAGTTTGCCAGATGGGCGGATTCTTAACAGCGAACTGCTGCGAGCGGGTTTGGCCTGGCACTATAAAAAGTATGATAGCTCGACAGAATGGGCGAATTTAGAACTCGAGGCGAGAAGGCGGAAAGTTGGGATTTGGAGTGTGAAGAATCCGATTGCTCCGTGGGAGCATCGAAAGATTGATCGCTGAGTTAACATGATTTTGGTTCTTAACCGATTCTGTATGCCCTTGCCGGGCAAGCTTTTCTTTCCTTAATGAAAAGAAACGAAAATCAAGGCTTTCGAGTCTTGAGCTAAAAGTTCAAAATAAGGCTACCTGCAATCCAAGCCGCGGGTTATTGTTGCGTTGGCTGGAAGTTTCTAATCCGCTTCTCCGGATTGCTTTCCTTCAGTTTATTATGTTCTTTCAGCAAGCCTTCTTTTCAACTTTTTTAACGCTCAATCCGCTGAGGCCAGCCTGCTTGATGCATCTGGCGCTTAATTTCTCTAACGAAAGAACGAGCAATGACAACATTTCCGCACTGCAGCTTTGCTATTGTGTATTAGGTCTTTAGAAACCTAGTTAGAGATTTAATATTGAAAGATGAAGATTAGGATACAAATTGATGTAGACTAATTCTTCACGCATCTAAACCCAACATGCTGCATACTGCTGTCTTCAGTGCTTTTCATGCGGCGGGCCACACGATAGCCGGAGCAGTAACTATCGTTACATAAAAAAGAGCCGCCTCTCATTACGCGTTTTTGGGCCAGGGGTTCTTCCGGATCGAAGCTTTTATCTGGGCCTGCTGGATTTTTTGCGCCAGTTTTTATTTTGCTGTAATAATCGTTTTGGTAATAATCAGCGCACCATTCCCAAACATTGCCGGCCATATCGTACAGTCCAAAGCCGTTTGGTTCAAAGCTTTTTACCGGCGCATCAAAATAGAATTTATCTTCTTCGGTGTTTTGATTTGGAAACTGCCCCTGCCAATAATTGGCTTTCTCTTTATTTATTTGCTCATTTCCCCATGGATAGATTTGATTGCTCAATCCACCTCGTGCGGCCCATTCCCATTCAGATTCGGTTGGCAAGCGTTTTCCAGCCCATTTACAATAGGCCTGTGCATCATACCAAGAAATGTGCACAACAGGATGATTCTCTTTCCCCTCAATGTTACTAGCCGGGCCATCCGGATGTTTCCAGTCGGCGCCTTCAGTCCATACCCACCATTGGGAATAATCCTGGAGATTGACGGCGGAAGGCGGGGCTTTGAATACTAATGAAGAAGCGACGAGTACATTATCGTCTGGCTTGGGCGTATCTGGGGGTAATTGTTTCTTGAGCTCTTCCCAATCTGGCTTTTGCTCTGCTGTAGTGATATAGCCGGTTGCTTTTACAAACGCTGCAAATTGAGCGTTGGTAACCTCTGTAACGTCCATCCAAAACCCGCTTAATTCAACCCTGTGTTTTGGAAATTCGTCTTCTGAAGCTTGTGTGTTATCGCCACCCATATTTAAAATTCCGCCCTCGATCCAAACCATACCAACCGGAGGCGTATTGCCGGGGGAATGCTGAGCGAAGCTTATTGAGGCGCCTACTAAAAGAAGTGCTGCGAAAAAAACAACTTTGATCATTAATAAGCTTCCTAGATGGTTGTAAATTGTTTAATAGAGAATTCAGAACATAAACGCTGCCATGCTAGAATTCGTCTTTGAACTCGTGTTTCCCATTGCTGAGCCTAACAAAGTCTACTGCACCGGCACCTTTAAACCTGCAAGACATTCCAACTATCTTTGCCTTTTTTAGACCTTCATTTACGCTATAGGCTAATCTATCATTGATGAAAATTTTTGCTTTTCCCTTTACCGATTCTATTCTAACCTTGACAAATTCAGTGAAATCTACACCAAAAGCCGACAAGTTTTCTTTCTTCCCATCGGCGTAAAAATCGGTGAACATAATATTGGCATCCGAAACGCATCCCTTGGTACTCAGCGGGATCTTAATCACACTTCCTATACAATACAAAAAGATGCTGCTTGTCTGGCAAGCTCCAGCACCTTCGGCATAGGTGTTTTTAACTGAAGCTTCAAACAGAAAGTTATTGGTATAAATTTCTCCAAAGTCACTAACATTTGTAAACATCACTGTTGGTGGATCAGGGCTCAGACTAACGTTTTTAGAGATGACGTCAGTCGCAGTTATGTTTAGTTTGCCCCGCTTTCTCACATCCCTTAAGTTGAGATAAATGGGGGCAGGCTTCTGATCGATGAGCGGCAACCAGCCGTTCGATCGGATTAATAAACCGTGTTCTTTTATTATCTGATCTCCCACAATCAATTTAGCGAGAAAGTGATTGGGATAATAGTAGATAGATGTGTGATGCTTTTGATTTTTAGAGACTTTCGTCTGAAGCTCCTGGTTCCAGGATTGCTGAATGATCACGGAATCTACAGGTGCAGAGGAGGCGTCAAAGTCAAATATTACCGAATTGGGTACTCCTGCGGTGACTACCGTTTTGCTGCTAAACTGATAATCATTTGGATTTAATTCTGGCTTTTTAAGCTTCCAGGACAAAAATATGGCAATAGTAATAGTCAGCATTATTGAACATGCTATAATAGCATACTTCTTGAAATTGCTTTTAGCTTGTTGATCAGCCGGGTCTCGCGTATTAGAACTTGATTTCAATTTAAAATCCCGCCAGCTATCAAACCCGGAAAATCTGGAAAGTGTATCTAATGTTGTTGTGCTAGGCGTGCTGCTGTAATTTACTCTCCCCCAAACCCTCTTCAGGGTACTCGTGCTTAGATTTACTTTTGTTTTAAGAAAGACCTGAGCACTCAATTCTATAAAATCCTGATTGCTCCAGGTATGGCCGTCGCCCCATCCAAGTTGTAACTCTACAGCTGTTTTAAGTTTATTTAAAAGAAGTTCTTCGCTTTGCATTTCTCAATCAAAACAAGACAAAATAAATCAATTTCACATCTTGAGCTAACTTGAACAGTTTTGAACAAGCTGGTGTGCGAGAAGCTTCCCACTGATTTTCATCTTTGAGTTCAATTAACACAATTAATATGAAAACCAATAACAAGACGTCACATTTTATCTGCCTTTTAACATCAGTAATTATCGCTTATTCTTTAATTTTTCCAACTGTTGTCTTCGGGCAAAAAAAGATTTTGGTGTTCGACACTTATCATGGGCAAAATCCAGGTAATGGAGAAACCTTTAACAAACTTCTGCCCCCAAATTCACGGCCAGTTGAGATCTCTTCGAAAATGATCGGAAAGCAGATGCTAAAAAAGAAGCACAGCTTAGTAATCTTTTCTCCTACTAAACCTTTTCAGGGGGAGGAGAAGCAAGCAATTATAAAGTTTTTAAAGTCGGGTGGATCGATGTTGCTCATTTTTGACGAAGAAAGACGCACTCCTATGAATGTAGGCGTTAACGACTTTATCCGGCCATTTGGTTTAGAGCTAACTGGCAATGCACCTGTACGTCATAACTGCGGCGCAATTGCAGATAGCAGCGAAGTATGCGCAAGAAAAAGAGAGATGCCATATAGCGGCGGACGATCAATTACTGGTGGAAAAGTTATTAGTCGTGTAAACGATGAAGGGAACTACGTTCATTCTGCTTACACTAAACTGCGCAAGGGTGGGAAACTAATCGTGATGAGCGATGGGATGGCGGGATTGCTAATGGGTATGCCAAACGGAGAACGATTTAGTGGAACAAACCCATCCGATTCGAAATACTGGGGCAAGGACAGCAAAATTTTTATGCAGGAGATCTTGAAATTTTTGGTCGAAAAATAGTACGAGAGTATACATAACAAACCCGGTGAATAAGCAATTATTCCCGGGTTTATTATATGTAAATCGGCCTTAGCCGATCATGTTTCTATTTACTTATTTCGAATTTATTGGCAGTAGTTACCCGTTCCCAATTATCTGTTCTAAAAGGAACTGCGGGCAATCCTTCTTTATTGAAAAGATTATTATCGCTTATTTCATCAAACCATCCAAAACGAACCGCTACCGGGGCAGGTACATCATCAGAATAAACAATTACTTTATCGCCCTTGATATAAGCTTTTGCATAACAATATTTCTGGTCTGGGCCAGAAATCTCAAAACCTTTTAAATAACCATATTTATCTTTGGTCATTAATCCGGAACCGATGTTAGAGAACGAAATGGTCACTTTATTGCCTTCAGTTTTCATCGACTGATACATAGGCCCGCTTCCAACTATATTCTTTTTGTATGTATTGCTTAATGCGGCCAGAGCAAGTCGAAGACCTACATCCTGCTTATTGCGCGGGTGAATATCTTTTGCTTCACCAACATCCGAAGTAACGGCCATGCCTGTGTTTGGAAGTGATAATGTGAGTGTTTGCGCTTCACGAAGTTCGGCCCACTGGTAGCCTGAATTTTTATTGGTGCTTCCGCCTGCATCAAAGCTGGCCAGCTGAACAAAATAGAAAGGAAAATCACCTTGTTTCCACTGCTTGCGCCAGTCGGTTATCATTAACGGGAAAGCTTTTCGGTATTGCCATGCGCGACCTGCATTAGACTCTCCCTGGTACCATATTGCTCCCTGTATTGCATAAGGAATTATCGGGTGTAACATTGCATTGTATAAAAGGGAAGGATATTCATTAGGGTTAAGGTTTAAAGCCGATACATAGTCATTGATAAGTTCAAATTTATATCGCCACTCTCCTGCCAAAGATTGGACTTTATCGCCTATGGTGATCTGCATAGGTGAGTCCCCATGAAAACCGCCACCACCTCCGTTGTCGGTTATGCGAACAGAGATAACGTTCATTCCGGATTTAAGAGTTCCTGCAGGAACTATATACTTCCTGGTTATATTATATCCATCGGTTGCACCAACTTTAACGCCATTAATATAAGTGATGTCGTTGTCATCAATTTTAGCGAGTTCAATTACGGCATGGCTGCCTGCTTTATCGGCGTCAACAGTAAAAGATTTTCTGAAAAGCAATACGCCATCAACCCCATTTAGGCCCTGGCTTTCCCATAGCTCCGGCGCATTAAGTTTACTCCATTTGCTGTCATCAAAGGCAGGTTTGTTCCAGGTACTCAATAAATTTTTGGGCAGCAAATCAGTTTGCCATTTCTGCATATCTACTTTAAGCTTGGCCGATTTAATTTTTGTCAATGAGTCTATGTTTACCAATGGCACAGAAGCGATCATGCTCTTAAATTCGTCGCTGCCTTGAAATGCTTCGCGGCTGGTCCACGTTTCAACATGTGTGCCGCCCCATGAAGTATTTATTAACCCGATGGGAACTTTTAATTCCTGATACAACTTTCTTCCGAAGAAATAGCCTACAGCAGAGAATCTACCAGCATTTTTGGATTCAGCTATTTCCCAGCTTCCACCTTTGACGTCTTTTAGAGGAATACTGCTCGCAGCTTTAGCAACGGTGAAATGCCTGATTTGTGGATAGTTTGCATCAGCAATTTCCTGTTCAGCATTATTTGAAACGCTTAATGACCATTCCATATTTGATTGGCCGCTGCACACCCATACTTCGCCAATCAATACATTGGTGTATGCAATTGTGTTGTTCCCTTTAATAGTCAAAGAAAAAGGACCGCCTGCATTTTCGGGTGCGAGTTTAATTACCCAATTTCCGTTCTTATCGGCTTTGACTGTCTTCTTTTGCTTATTCAGCGATACCGTGATCGTTTCATTTGCTTTAGCCCAACCCCAAACCGGAATGGGTTTATTGCGCTGAAGTACCATATTACTGCCAAAAATTCCAGGCATGGTTACGTTAGCGTTTGCACTGATGAACAAAAACAAAAAAATCAGCAGGGCGTAAGTCTTCTTCATAATAATTATTTTAAAATGGATAGTATAATTGGTCTTGAGATTCCAATATTAAGATTTTTTATCGACTTAAAAAAGTTCGGAATAGGCAATCCCTTATTAGGTTAAAATAATATTTAAGTACTTTTGCGCTTAACAACCATGGATTTCCTACACACTATTTTAGGCGACGATATACAGGCCGGGCTACTCATTATTTTAAACCTTATTGTTATTGAGAGTTTGCTTTCGGTAGATAATGCTGCCGTATTAGCCACTATGGTGCTTGATCTCCCTAAAGAACAGCGCGATAGAGCCCTCAAGTACGGTATCATAGGCGCATATGTGTTCCGGGGAATTTGCTTATTTCTCGCCGGCTGGCTGGTAAAAGTGTGGTTTCTAAAGCCACTTGGAGGTTTGTATCTATTGTACCTCGCTTACGATTATTTCAAAGGGAAGGCAAAGCAGGATAGCGAGGAGGAAGTTGTTGATAAGAATAAGAGTTGGTTATATCGTTCAACCGTTGGTGTTATTGGAACCTTTTGGTCTACAGTAGCTTTGGTCGAAGTTATGGATCTTGCCTTCTCCATAGATAACGTTTTTGCTGCGGTGGCTTTCACCGACCACATGCCTTTGATTTATATCGGTGTTTTCATTGGTATCTTAGCCATGCGCTTTGTTGCGCAATCTTTCGTGCGTTTAATGGAACGTTTTCCCTTTTTGGAAACAATCGCTTTCCTTGTAATCGGCATACTTGGTCTTAAGCTGGTATCTTCTGTCTTCTCGCATTACAATCCAGATTCGGCTTTCGGGCGGTATTTAGATGGAGAAGAACTAGATTTAATCGTTTCATTGCTAACTGTGTTAATTTTCGTGATACCTATTATTACATCATATTTTTTTAATTTTCCAAAGAAGGTAAGTGGAGAAGAGGCGGAAGTGGCCCATGCTGCTGAGGATGTTTTGGAAAATCAGGACGAATTGATGTTTGGTGATGATGAAGAGCAGCGCGATAAGAAGTAGGTGAATACTCTTAGCAATTGCCTGAGCTGGAGCTTCATCCTGGGCCCCTCGAAGGATGACGCATGAAGTAAACGTAATTTATGAACCTATCCATGATAAAGAATTTTCTTAATGTACTCTTTGTACTCATTACGCTCTCTGCATTCGCCCAGGATCAAAAGGCACCCGCTTATCCGTTAATTACCCACGACCCCTATTTTAGTATTTGGTCTAGCACAGATAAGTTAAATGCTTCACCAACTAAGCACTGGACTGGTTCGAGCCATTCCTTACTCGGTTTAATTAAGGTGGATGATAAAACCTATCGCTTTATGGGCGAAGAACAGTTTCCTTACAAAACGGTCGTACCGGCGGCAGACGAATCTCCATATACTGCAAAATATACAGAATCAGCACCCGCAGAAAACTGGATGAGCCCGAGTTTTGATGATAGCCAATGGCAAACCGGAGCGGCGCCTTTTGGCAATAACCAAGAGGCTAAAACTCAGTGGAAAATGAAGGACATATGGATTAGAAGGACGTTTGAACTTAAAAATCTGAATTGGGATAAACTATTACTTAAAGTGAAGTATGATGATAACGTTGATGTGTACCTAAATGGCGAGCGCGTTTATGAGAAAAAAGGATGGACCAATAAGTTTGTATATAAAAGGATGGAGGATTCTATCCAAGAGAAACTTAAGGCCGGTAAAAATCTGTTGGCTATCCACTGTGTGAATCCAATGGGTGGGGCATGGCTTGATGCTGGTATTGTTAATGAACCAGCGCCTAAAGAAAGGAATATCATTTTAGCACAGCAACAAAGCTTGAATTTATCTGCAACCCAAACTTCTTATAGGTTCAAATGTGGGGCAATAGATTTGAGTGTAACGTTCACTTCGCCCTTGCTGATGAATGATCTAGCTTTGCTTTCAAGGCCCGTATCATATATCTCGTATCAGGTAAAATCCAACGATAAAGCGTCACATGCTGTTCAAGTCTACCTCGGAACTTCTGCAAACATAGCTGTTAATCATCCCTCGCAAAAAGTAACTGCAAAGCATTACATTTCCAATGAACTCTCCGTGTTAAAAGCAGGCAGTAAAGAGCAGCAGGTATTAAAAAAGAAAGGTGACGACCTTAGGATAGATTGGGGATATCTATACGTAGCGGCGCCTAAATTAACTTCTACTCAATATATCACAACAGAAGCTGAGGCGATAGATTCATTCGTTGGCGGTGTTAAAAAATCATTGACCAAAGAAGGTGAGCGATTAACGCTGAATACCATTTTGTCTTTTGATAAAGTATCTGCAACCGTAAAAGAAAAGTACGTTTTATTGGGTTATGATGATTTATACTCAGTTCAATACTTTGGGCAAAATTTGAAGCCATGCTGGAAAAACAATGCGGGTCAAACGATAGAAAAGGAGTTGCAGAAAGCTTCGGCTGATTACAAGTCGGTTATACAAAAATGTGACGCCTTCGACCGAAAATTGTTTTTGGATGCCAGGAAATCTGGGGGCGATGCATACGCTAAACTATGTGAAATGGCATACCGACAAAGTATTGCGGCTCACAAGTTGGTGAAGAGTCCACAAGGCGAAATTCTGTTTATGTCGAAAGAGAACTATAGTAATGGTTCTATCAATACGGTTGATGTCACTTATCCCTCGGCTCCTTTGTTCTTGATTTACAATCCGGATTTATTGAAAGGGATGCTGAACGGCATTTTCTATTACAGCGAAAGCGGGAACTGGGCCAAAAACTTTGCGGCTCATGATTTAGGAACCTATCCGATCGCCAACGGGCAGACCTATCCTGAAGATATGCCCGTAGAAGAATCAGGAAACATGCTTATTTTAACTGGGGCTATCGCGAAAGCAGAAGGCAATGCCAATTATGCCAGACAGCATTGGAAGACCTTAACGACCTGGGCAGAGTTTCTGAGTAAGGAAGGGTTTGATCCGGCGAACCAGCTTTCCACAGATGATTTTGCTGGTCATCTTGCCCGGAATGCTAACTTATCTGTAAAGGCAATTGTTGGATTGGCAAGTTATGGTATGCTTGCAGAAATGCTCGGAGAAAAAGAAACTTCAAATAAATATCAGGCGATGGCCGAAGATATGGCAAGGCAATGGATGACGATGGCTGATGCAGGCGACCATTATGCACTCAGTTTTGATGATAAAAATACCTGGAGCCAAAAATATAATTTGGTTTGGGATAAGGTGCTGAACCTTGGTTTGTTTCCAAAGGAGGTAGCGAAAAAAGAAATTAATTTTTATCTAACTAAACAGGAGAAATACGGCCTGCCTTTAGACAGTAGGAAGACTTATACCAAATCAGACTGGATAATCTGGACAGCTACCTTAGCCGATAATAGATCTGATTTTGAAGCCTTAGTTAATCCGGTTTACAAGTTTGTAACAGAAACACCCGACCGGGTTCCCTTAAGCGACTGGCATGAAACCACTGATGGAACGATGGCAGGCTTCCAGGCAAGAAGCGTTGTTGGCGGTTATTTTATTAAGATGCTTGAGCAGAACTTTTCTAAAAATAGAACAAATTCAGGCCGCTGATCAGGCCATCAGGCCACCATTGTTCCACCAGTGCTTTTTATCTCTTTTCTTAAACCATTTGCTTTTAATAATTGAGAAATTGAAGTCAACAATTCCAGTGACGCTTCTATTTCAACTCTTCTTATCGCCACGCTCTCAATATTAAACCCAAAAGGAATTGATCTTTCCTGGCAATATTGGATTAAGTCTTTCGCGAAGCTGGTGGCTAAATCTACTGAGTGTTTAACGGGATCCTCACTTAACTTCAGGTCGTGCTTAATATCGTCGGGGATATGAATGCCCAGCCATTCCATAAAATGAAGCGTTTTAACGGAGCCACATATAGTGAGTGTGAAGATAATAGTGGGCAATTCCTGATTCTTATTCTGGAAAGCCTGCACCAAATCGTCTAACATTTTCTTGGTATAGTCGACATTAAAGATGCATTGTGAGATAAAATAAGATACGCCGGATTCAACCTTATCCATAATCCTGACATCTTCGTCCATCAAGACCGCATGTCGCTCGGGAATAGTTATCGCTCCAATTACAGAGTGTTCGCCATGTTGCTCACTCCAGATTTGATAAGCTTCTTTGAGGCTTGTCTTTACTACATAATCGGGTGAGGGCAATCCTACAAATATTGGATAAAATCGATTAGTTTTCAGTTCCTGAAGCCATAGAGATAACTCTTCAGAAGTGTATTTACCTGCCGGACGATAAATGATTTTTGGCACTGTGATTTCCTGCAAATGCTGACTTGCGTATTCCAATGGGTCGAGCGCTCTGGTAAAAGGGAAAGGCCTTTCTACATCGGTTCTCGCTGATTCATCTTGTACATCGTAGACAATTAAAGCATCAATATCCAGCACCGAAAGGTCATTTATAGTTTTTGCCGCAATTTCATCCACCCGTTCAGGGCTTGTCTGGACTTTGGGCGGTGTTATTCCGTAAAGTAAAACACCCGATTCTTTTCTTTTAATCTTTGTGAAAAACATTCCTCTGATTTGCAGGGACTAAAATAGGAAATAAAAGATATTTTGTTGATGATCTTAACAGAGGGTGTCTTTACTAACGTGCAGCTTCCAATCACACAAAAAAATAACTCAATTTCTTTATAATTTATACCTTGCTAAAAATTGCTTAATGTTAGCTGCCTAAGTTGCAAAGCAAACAAACCTATTGAAATGAACAAGCGAACACAATTACAAATCTTACTTCTTTTCTCTTCTGCTACTGCGTTTTGTCAAACACATTCTATTGATGCAGGGATCCGGCTCCAAAAAAGTGTAGGCCTCTACTACGAGAATGGTATAACTGCGCAATATAATTTTAACAAGAGATGGACCGGTGGAATTTCTTATGTAAGCAGCCGCTTAGGTTCAGCATTAGGAACAAACGCATTGAAGCAAGATAATTTTATTATTTCAGGCGGTTATCATTTCAGGCCGTCTAAATCTTTGAAGCCTTTCTTAAGGTTTAATACCGGATACTTTAGTGCCGACTATGAATCTGAAATTTTCGAAACCCTGCCCAATTCATCTTTGCTTGCTTCTCTGGACGCCGGCCTTGCTTATCAGTTTAAAAGCCCGCTTAAAATTAACTTTTCGGTTGGCTACAATGCCATCTCAGGAGACGGCCTGGACTCTCCCGGAACTCTGTATCCTGTTTTCCTTCAATCGAGCATCACCTGGAACATTAAAATTAAGAAACATGAAAAAGATTAATCTCTGCCTGCTTTTTGCTTTCTTTCTGGCTTCCTGCAGTAAAGATCCAAAGATTGACAACTCTATGCTTGAAAGCGGATTGTTTTACGACCAGTCACTATATCAGCCCGAAAACTATCTAGTTTCCGCTTCAAAACCTAACCCAACGGCGGCAGAATTATTAAAGCCCGTTATTATTGCAATCCATGGCTATAGTGCCACTACTTTTGAATGGAGCGAATTCAATACCTGGGCTGGCAATAGAACCGACTTCTTAATTTCAAGAGTATTGCTTGGCGGCCACGGCCGCGATTATCAATCGTTTAAAGATGCGTCTTGGAAAGATTGGCAAAAGCCCATCATTGAGGAGTTTGAGAAACTCGAAAGTAAGGGGTACAAAAACATTAGTTTCGCCGGTTCATCAACCGGGAGTACTTTAATACTCGAAATGCTAGCCAATGGATATTTCGATAATCACATTAAACCCAAACATTTCTTCCTGGTAGACCCAATCGTGATACCTTCAAACAAGATGCTTGCTTTGGCAAATGTGGTCGGGCCTATTATTGGCTATACCGAATCCGAAAACACAGAAGGCGAAGAAAAATATTATTATCATTACCGCCCTCATGAAACACTTGAACAATTAAGGGAAATTACTAACAAAGTAAGGAGAGATCTTGAGAAAGGAATCAAGCTGCCTCAAAACAGCACCTTAAAAGTTTTTAAATCAGAAAAAGATGATGTTGCCGATCCGGTAAGCGCCGTGTTAATTTATAAGGGTTTGAAAACATCCGGTGGCGGATTAATCAATGTATCGATGGTTGAGTCAAATCTGCATGTTTACACCAGATTGGATTTCAGAAGTGTTGCTCCCTCTGCGAAAGATCTTCAGAATCAAAAAGACACCTTTACTGAAATAGCAAATTCTTTGGTGGAGTAGGCGACAAAAGCGTCAGAAATTTCCTTGAATAGTTTAGTGCTATTGCCGACACGCGGTGTGTATTTCTTTTTACCCGGAAATAGGTGGTTTCAGAGATAATTCGTTCGGTTAGGAGTTCATCATAATCGTAGAAGTTCATAGATGGGTGATAAGGTATTACAAGTATAGTTTTTTTCAAGTATAAGATGAGGCTGCAAAAAGTAGGATGGATTGGGTAATAACCTACTAGTGTTATTTGCTAGGCATGCACACTTGTTGGTGACTCGCCAGCCTAATGGCTGTTAAATTCGCCACACCACTTCGGACGTTATGTTAAACAGCCAAATTTAAAACAACGGCCAGGCAACCCTCCGGATATTCTCAGCGTACCTCCAATAAAACAAGCGACCTCAATATGAAAACTAATTTTAAGACCAGCATTATTTCAACCTTAAGTGTAATTGCAATTTTAACATTTGCAGCATGTAAGAAAGATAAAAAGGAAGAACCTATAGATCTTACTAAAAAGACAACTGTTACTCTTTCCGGAGCGCAAGAAGTGCCCGCAAACTCGAGTACAGGCACCGGAACTGCTCAAATTACTTTTGACCCGACCGCGAAAACTATAGCCTATAACCTTACCTGGCAACTGGGAAACTCTACAGCAACAACTACAAACATGCATTTTCATGGCGCAGAAGACGGTTCAGACATTAAAAGCTCTCCAGTAACAATCGGTATCACCGGATTTAGTACTGGAAACACAGGATTGATCATGGGCACTACCAGGGTACTTACAGATGCCGAAGTGAACCAATTACTGGCAGGTAAATGGTATCTGAATGTTCATAGCTCTAGTGTTGGAAGTGGTGAGCTAAGGGGTAATATTAAGTTTACGATGCATTAATTGATGCAAATAGATAGCGTTGTAATTATTTAGATTTATCTAAAACATGTTCATAGGAATGGTCATTAAAAGTATATTTTTGATTAATATTTATCCGCCTATCCCTTATGTTACCTGAAGACGAAGCTCTTGAGTTTAAGAGACTTGAAGCCATTGCGACCCAAAAAAGAATCGCTTACCAAAAAGTAGATTTTGAACTCATTGTTGAAAATTGCCAGGAAGTCGAACTTGTTGGTGAGTTTATTGAGGCAAAAAAAGAGCTTACAGACGCAGTAAATGAATATAACGCTTACAAAGTTAGGCTGGCGAGTATTTATGATTTGCCGTAAGGTTACGAGTGGTTTATTTAGAGCCCAGTTTGACTTCTCATTAAGCCAAAACTCCCACATTAAATAGGCGACTAACAAATTTCGATCACTAATCCGCAAACGGGTGAATCAACTAATCTTTACATATAAGCATCCAATTTGATGATGCAGGATACAGCCTGATGGTTAGTTAATATTACGAAAAGGTTACTTTCGTAATATTGAAATCAAAACTATGTATGAAAATCTTCACTTTAACGTTTTTAACTTGCTTCGTTCTGTCACAAACATTTAGTCAGACGCAAAGAAAACTATCAACCTACATACTGGGTCAATATAATAATACGCTTAACGACTTTACTGCCGGAATTAATCCTTGGGCGCTTGGAGTCGGACTTCAGGCTTTCTATAACAACAAGTCAAAGTTTAGGCCGACATTAGAATTAAGCCGCGATATTTATCTCTACGACGATAAGGTGATGCGCTTCGTGAGCGTTAACCCAGACGGTAGCTTTTCGGGTGCTATTGACCGGGTAAGCACCATGGTGAATTTATTTGCGGGTGCGGCGTTTCAACTCGAACCAAGTGTTTATCTATCCTTTGTAGCCGGTCCAAGTTGCATTGGAAAACAGACTTTATTAGGTGTAAAACCATCAATTGGCTTTTACTTATCGGAGAAGCAAAGGTGGACCGCAAAAGTCTCTTACATCAATGTTTTTAACCGGGCACCTGAAGCCAAAAAGGGAGATTTTGGTTCGCTGAGTGTAGGAATCGGGCTTAAACTGTTTTGATACTTATGGCAACTAATCAATTTGCTGATTTAAGGCCAAGTAACACCCTTGAACAGCGGCATGGTCCGACCGGAGTAATTTGGCGCTATCCGTGCGTGGCTATTTATTTTTGGAGAATGAAAGCACTGACGATTCTATTAGTTCTTTTGAGTAAATTATCGCTTGCGTGCGTTTGTGAGGGGGAAACGTTAAATTCCCACTATGCCGCAGCCCAATTCGTAGGATATGTTGAGGTGAAAGAAGTGTTTCTTAACGAACTTGGTTCAGAGCACTATTACAAAATAAGAGTTGAGCCAATTGCTACTTTCAAGGGGAAGCAGGTCAAGGAGTTATTTGTATATGGATCGCTGGACGGAAGCAACTGGACGTCCTGCGATTTGCAAATATCAGCCAATTCGAAATGGATCATTTTTGCTAAGTCAAATGAACAAAGTCGATTGGCCACTTACATGTGTAACGGCTCTTATCAAATCGATCTGTCATCTGATGTAACGAATCATCCTAATCCTGGAAACACCAGATCAGCGAGATTAAAGAGCGAATTAAAGATATTAAACAGCTTAAAAAGAACTGCTTCCGGTATTAATTATCGCTATTGTTTGTACGCACCCAAGTTAGGAAGCTTTTTGAATCGCTATCAGGGTAATAATTATCGAAAGTCTTTTGGACAGTATCAAATCACTTTCGATGAAAAGCTCACCGCCACCTCAGTAAAAGTTTTAAAAAGCCTTGACAGAAGATTTGATAAGGAACTTGAAGCCTTTATTTTAAAATCGGAATGGCTGGCATTTTATCACCAGAAAGTCCCGAAAAATGGCATATACCTATTAGGAATTTATCATCATACTACCAATGGCGAGGGCTACCTCTCTTCTCACCAATGACGGAAAGGCGCCAACAAGATCATCAAGGCTCACGCAAAGGCTATGCTTTCCGGACCTGATTTTTAATGTGATGCTGAGCGTTCGCCAACAGGATTCTCAGGTTTTTTCTCCCTATGCTCTCGCTAGCTTGTAGCTCCTATCGTATTTTTCCAATCTGACTTTGCAATTTGAAACAGTGCACGGGTTGCGTCGCCAAATAAACCATACTATGCCATCGTAGTATCAAAAGTCATCCGTTAACAAGCAGACAATCTCTGCAATCGTTAACTTTATACAGAGATGAAAAAAATTGGATTCCTTTCTTTCGGCCACTGGTCGAATCACCCTGCATATAAAACCCGTACGGCAGCTGATACCCTACTCCAGTCGATAGACCTTGCGGTAGCAGCCGAGCATCTTGGTTTAGATGGCGCCTATTTTCGGGTACATCATTTCGCGGCACAATTGGCATCGCCATTTCCCTTGCTATCGGCCATCGGCGCGAAAACAAGCAAAATTGAAATTGGAACCGGCGTGATTGATATGCGGTATGAAAACCCCTTATACATGGTGGAAGATGCCGGTGCCGCTGATCTGATCTCGGGCGGACGATTACAATTGGGCATCAGCAGAGGCTCGCCGGAACAAGTCATCGAGGGATGGCGTTATTTTGGGTACGAACCTGCGGAGGGTGAGAGCGATGCTGATATGGGGCGAAAAAAAGCGTTGGAGTTCTTGGATAAATTAGACGGTGAGGGATTTGCCGAACCTAATCCGTACCCCATGTTTCCTAATCCGCCGGGCTTGCTAAGGGTAGAGCCGCACTCTGCGGGATTGCGCGAACGTATCTGGTGGGGGGCTGCATCTAACGCTACAGCCGTTTGGGCGGCAGAAAATGGAATGCACCTCCAAAGCTCTACCTTAAAGTTTGATGAAAGCGGCAAGCCATTGCATGTGCAGCAGGCTGAACAGATCCGCTTATTTAAAGAAGCCTGGAAAAAAGCAGGACACCAACGTGCACCTCGGGTTTCTGTGAGCAGGTCTATTTTTGCACTAATTACCGACGAGGACAGGCAGTATTTCGGCCAGCAGGGTAAAGCGGCCGATTCTTTCGGCTTTATAGAGCCTAATAAACGGGCTGTATTCGGAAGGAGTTATGCAGCTGAGCCTGATAAACTCATAGACGAACTAGCCAGGGACGAAGCGATACAAGAAGCTGATACCTTATTGTTAACCATACCGAATACCCTGGGAGTGGATTACAATGTCCATATATTGTCGTCAATTTTGGAGCATGTGGCACCGGGGCTGGGTTGGCGGTAGGGATATTGGTAATAAAAGGACTAAAGGATAATGGACAACTTTTTGTGATGTTAAGCCACGCACAATACAATAGACAGGCAGTGCTGCTATTAGCATAGTCAAGCTTCAGAATTGCAATCGAAGAGCACAGTATGAATGAATGCTGCGTCCAGGTATTGTTTAAACTCTAAAAGGAATGCATGAAGTAGTACGCTGGCCGATCTGGAAAGTGAGTATTAGCATGGGTAGCGCCTTCCGACCAAAGTTCTTTCTGGATAAGGGGTAGGTGACTTGAGGTTGTGTATGTGATGACCCCCCTGGTTCCTTCAAGCCATTTTGTAGGTAAATATCCAATTGTTCCGAAAAAGTTAGATAGACTGCAACCCATTAATGGCTGACCGTTTATGGTACCCACAATTTGGTTAAAGCATATGGGGATTCTTTTAACTTCGACCCCATTCTTATACACCAGTATTGCACTATCGTATATCGTTTGATACTGGACCTGTATTCTGAATCCCACGTATTCTTTCGGATTAAGAGTTAATCGTACTATCTGTCCATGTTTTTCATTTGTGCGGTTAAATGCTACTACAGTATCCATTGAAGGGAAAATAAATTCATCCCTAGCGGGATGACCATTTCCCGAATGAAAATCGCCGTTTAGAAATAAGGTGTCTGTTATGTCTCCCCGTATTTCAACCTGCTCGTTTGGCCCTATCTCGATTTCATCAAGATTTCTGAAGTGTACATTGTGTTTAAATATTGATCCTGCCCCGCTCTTAAATTTCAGCCGAAGGGAATCGTCTGTAACATTATGTAGAATAAGGGTTTTAATTTCAACAGGCGTCTCTTTTTTACAAGCAAAGAACAGCATGCCACAGAGAATAACATAAATTAAATTTTTCATTCGGTTGTTTTTTAGGTGAGGTATACTCTTATAGAAGGTAATGATGTTTTAGATTCTTGTTTACCCGCTATATGAGTTTTAATGTATCAACAAGTTATAATAATATCAACTTTGTAAAAGGGTTTGATGTTTTTTAAGTAGCTAAGCTTTTACGAATACGAACGCAACTTCATTAACGCTACACCAAATTTAAATTAATTTCGAAACTTGCAAAAGTGCATCGTATAAAGTAATCGGTTAGGATGTTAAATAGAAAGTCCGAATTACCTGACGGCCCTTATTTTCCAATCACATATCAATATTCTAAAAGATTACTGGTGCGGCTTGTAGTCCCTATCGATTTGTTCTTCGAGTACATGCTCGAAGCCGCTTAGATTTTTCAAAATTTAATACTCTTCAACTCCCTTTTTAAAATATCATTTACTTCTTGGGCATGAGTGAAAACACAAAAATGCCCGCCTTTAACTAGATAATCAGGTTTACAAAAAGCAATCGGGAAAGCACGATCTTGTCTGCCGTGGATATGAACTGTTTGCGGGAAGATTTCTTTGTTAGTCCACATGCTAATTTGACCTAGAGCCCACTTTAAAAATAGCGGGTCTGTCTGCTTAATGAACGAACTGATTAATACTCTTCCTGTGGGGTTTCAAGGGGCCGAAGAACCAATATAAAAACCATAAGGTTAAGCGGAAGAGCCTTGGTGGGATAAATTTGTAAAGCTTCAATCTGCCGGCAATACGATAATACAACGGCAGCTCTTTTCTATGTTTTACTGTTGAAAACAGTATTAATTTTTCTGGTTTTAAATAGTTGCATATTTCTGCTGCTATTATCCCGCCGAAGGAAAGACCGGCTAATATAAAGGGCATGCTGGTGTCTATTTCTTCTGCCAACAAGCGGGAATAGCTTTCGATAGTTGTTTTGCCTGCTAATGGCTTCCAGGGTATATGTTTTACTTCATACCCTTTAGGAATGAGCAATCTTTCAAATGCTCGCTCGTCTGCTCCTAAACCTGATATAAAATAGATTTTCAAAAGATTATGTTGGATAAGTGAACATTTCTTTCTGGATGCTCATGTAGGCTGGTATCAGATTTATCTTTAGGTAGGCCTAATTAAAACTTGAACCTGTGGCATGCTCGAACTACTGGAATTTATATTGTTTAATGAGCCTCTTTTGCATTTAATACAAACAGCAAATAGTTAAAGCCAATATATAGATAATTCATTTCCATCGTTGAACTTTCTAGTTATCTTAACGTTATGAAATTAATGTGCTCTTTCTTGTTATTATTAACAAGTTATGGGGGGTTCTCTCAACAAGTTACCAGTTCTGTTTCAGTAAATCATTACGCCAACCCCGAACTTTATATGAAAGCAGGCGTGGTTTGTTTTATTACCGACAGGCAGGGTAATCCATCAAGCGAGGGTTCCTATCTCTTTATCAACAATAGAAGCAGTTCAACCTTTTACTTTAATCGCGCTGGGGTAGGTAAAGATTGGAAGGAACTATCGCCTAATCGGAAAACACTTATACCCTTGCAAAACGCTGGTAAAGGCATGGCTGTACCATTGAAAGTAAGGTATACCAAAACAGCGAATAGCGATTCCAAGGAAAAAGCGAACGACCTGAAGATACTGAACGCTATCTCAAACCGGTCTCCGAATCCAAAACCTCCGGAAAAAATATCATCTCTCGAATCAGGTGAGACTGATATCAAAAAAAGTCTTCCGGTAGCAGAAGTTAAAAAAAGCAAAAAAGCAGCGCCTCCAAATACCGCCACCACCAACAGAACGGTAAAAGCTCCTGCTGTAAAAAGTAAAATACCTGTAAAACCGCCTGTGAAAATAACGGTATTAGTAGCTGTAAAGTCCAGGTGCATGTATACTTCTTCACCGGCCTATTACACGTTCTATTATCTCAAAGTTAATAAGGAAGTGTTTTATAGTGATGTATTCCCGGTTGCTGCCTACAGTAATACCGTCGAGGGAGAGGACTTGCTTTCACAAGCCTGGGATTGCTTTATATCCGGACTTCAAACTAAATACAGTGGTCAAAAATTAGATCAGCTTTTGGATGACCCCGACAATGATTTGCAATTGGGACTGATGCATTTGAGCAACCCTTCTATTCCTTCCAGTGAAGTAGTGAAAAAAGCACCCTATACTGCTACGGCTGAATCTGCAAAACAAGAGCTATTACAATGGATTAGAGAGGAGAACCGTAAGTACCCGGGACTTCTTTTTACAAAGATTGATTTTTGAGGTAATTGTATAGTGTCTTGCCTTCTTGAATTAATAAAATACCTGATGACTGGCCATTTTGAAAGGTCTGAGCGTCTTCGTTGCAAATGCAGACCTGCTGTTACTCCAAGTCCTCGCGTTTGCAGAGGCTCTATGGCCGGGCACCGCTCCGGGCTTTTTGTACCATCAGGTTTAGGGTTGAAATAATTTGCTGCTAGGTTCTTTTTTACGGTCTATTTCTTCAGAGATTTTTCAGGCGCGACAGGGCTGCTCCCGGCTGCGTTCTATCGTTTGCGTAGAGAGGCCGTTGCTTTTCTAAAACCTACCATTGATTGTTAGAATAGATCTGAAAGAACAACATCCCTTATCTTAATTTTCTTCTAAAAGGATTATAGTTTTTATATTCCGGCCCTTTTAAGTTTTGCCGTTCATCACCTACTATTTTCACTACACCCAGGTCTTCTTTAGAAATATTCCTCCCCCGTTGATTGTTTTTAAATTCTGGCCCTTGGAGTGATTTTATGTTGGTAGCCGAATATATTACGGTTGGCACGGTTTTGTGCCTCCAGTGCTGATAATTTTTATATTCCGGACCTTTTAAATCACTTTGTTTTACATCGTCTTTTACTTGAGCAACCGCAGCAAATGAAGCGACTAAAAATCCTAATATTAATGTTGCTTTTTTCATGACTGTTATGTTTATGGTCAGAGCAAAGCTATATCAGGGCGTAGGTTTTTAGTAGTATAAGAATGTACCCAATCCGTATCCGTATTTATACGGATAATGCGAATTAATGCATTAAATCAGCATTATTTCTGTGGCTTTTTTAATGAGTTCGGCGGTGTTTTTCACCTCCAATTTTTTTAGAATATTTGTTCGATGGGTTTCTATTGTGCGTGTACTCACAAATAATTCGGTAGCAATTTCTTTTGTAGTAAACCCCTTAGAGATTAATCCCAAAACTTGGGTTTCTTTATTTGATAAAAGATTTTCACTAATGCTTTGTGTAGACATAAAGTCTATCATTTTTTCAGAAATTTCAGAGCTAAAATATTTCTTGCCTTTGTAAACAGTTCTAATTGTATAAATCAATTCAGATTCATCAGTATTTTTTAAAAGGTAACCGTAAGCGCCCATTTTGGCGCATTTTGCAATGTAGTTACCAACATTGTGCATTGAAATTACAATAGGTTTTATAGTAGAATTTAGGTTTTTTAATTCTTTTAAAACCTGAAGACCATCCATATTTGGCATGGTAATGTCTAGCAAAACTATATCCGCCTCAAACCCACTATTTATGATGTCCATTAGCTCTAAACCATCAGCAACACTTTTAACTATTTTAATGTCGTCATGCTTTTTGAGTAACTCGGCAAGCCCGCTTCGAAAAAGCTCATGATCATCAGCTACTATTAATTTAATTTCATTCATAATTCTACCGGTAGTTCAATTTCAAAAGTTGTATTTCCGGGTAAAGCATTGATCATAATTTTACCGTTGCAAATTTCTACACGCTCTTGGATGTTAATAATTCCGGATCCTAATTTAGCAGTGCTAATATCAAAGCCAATACCATCATCAAAATAAAAAAGCGAAATAAACTCCTCAAATTCCGAAAGTGTAATTCTGATGTTTTTTGCACTGGAATGTTTTAATGAATTATTAATTAGCTCCTGGCTAATTCTAAAAAGATTAATGGCCTGATGATTTGTAATTTTTGAGTTATCCTGTTGGGTTAAATCTTCATATTCAATGGTAATTGTTGTAGATTTTTTCAGGCTTTCAATAAAGTTTGTCAATGTAACTCCAATCCCAAAATCATCTATTGAAGCAGGCATTAAAGCATTTGACATCAGTCTGATTTCAGAAATGGTATCATCAACTATTTTCTTCATTTCTGTTTTTTTCAATTCATTTTCAACTTTATTTTCAATATAGTGTTTCAAAGATGTTAAATACGGGCCCACACCGTCATGGAGCTCTCGCGATAATCGACGCCTTTCGTTTTCCATACCGTTTACCAAAATTCGTTTTGAAATTATTCTAGCATTTTCTTCATTATTTCTAAACTCTATGAGCTTATCTCTCATCGCTAAAAGGCTTCTTCCTAGAAGATCATTAGAACTTTTAAGTTGATAACTAGTATTTAAATTCATTAGACCAATCTCGTCAGAAAATTTGACGGCACCTTGTAAAGAAGCTTTCAATTGAGATAGCGCATCAAACATTTCTTTAATTTCATTTGAACTTTTTTTATACTCAATGCTTTTATTGTAATCTCCTTGAGCCATAATTTTTAGGCTATTTCGCATATTCGCAATTGGATTAACAATAATTCTTGTTAGAAAAAGAGATAAGATAACAGCAACTAAAAAAATAAAAAATGTTAAGGTCATCAGTTTCATCTTTAATTTTTTTAAGGGCTTAGTAACCTCGCTTACATCTATTTCAGAGAGAATGGCCAATTTTAGATTTGATATTTCAATAAGGCTGTATGAACTATAAATCTGTATGCCTCTGTAATCCTCAAAAACACCTCCTCCATTGATTCCTTTTAATGCATTAATTACCCCCTTTGATTTTACAGATATGTCAAATGGTTTTTTATCAGGAAAAAAACGAGATTTAGAACGCATTCGAAAATCTCGGCCAACAAGATAGGACTCTCCACTTTCGCCCATACCTGTTCGTTCCTGAAGAATATTTTCTATATTACTATAATCTAGTGCTTTTATCTTTCTGCCTTTATCAGTATTTAAAACAAAACCTATTGTTGATTTATGATTGGTATGATAAGGTGTAAAATCGTGAATGCCATCAATCCTTTTGATACTATCTGAAAGCACTAAAGTGGTACTATCAATATTTCGGCTATATAATTCAGATGACGCAAAACTTTCCCATTCGGTCTTTACTACATTTTCTATCTGAATATTTAGAAGGGTTTTAATTGAGTTCAACTGCATTAAAATCCGATCGTTTAAAACATTTGAAAACTGTTCATAAAACGAAAAGGACAACAACGCGATTACCAATACAAGCAAACTATTAATTATAATTAGTATTAGTGTTTTGATGTTCATTAAAATCAGATTTAAACTTCAGATGAAATTATTTATGAAACGGTTTGGGGGCTTAAGAAGTTGGGGCGGGTGCAAAATTAACCACTGAGCTTACAAATCTTAACCCTGTGTGCATGTTGCACAACTCACATCTGTTGAAAAGTGAAGATAGGTGAAAAAACGAGGATACAGTAATTTAAGGCATGCAAGGCAAGAAAGACTATACGGAGAAGCTTTTCATGAATTTTCAGTTATCGGACCGGGTCCCCACTGACAATTTTTACCGGAAGTTAAAAGAGGAACTTAATTTGGATTTCCTACGGAAGATTACGCGCAAATACTACGGCTCGGAAGGACAGTCAAGCATTGATCCTGTCGTATTCTTCAAACTGATCTTGATCGGCTATCTGGAGAACCTCAACAGCGACCGGAAGATCATGGCCCATGTGAGCATGCGTATGGATATGCTTTATTTTATCGGATATGATATCGATGAATCTCTGCCATGGCATAGCACCATCAGCCGCACCCGGCAACTGTTCGGCGAAGAAATATTTCGGGAATTATTCAAAGAAGTATTACGTCTGTGTGTGAACAAGGGAATGGTAAGCGGTAAACGCCAGGCTATTGACAGTGCTTACATTAAAGCTAATGCCAGCATGGACAGCCTGATTGAAAAGCAGGTCATAGCCGATGCGGACAGCTATATGGATGAACTCCATGAAGAAGAAAGTAAAACAGTAAGTTCAGCCAAAAAGCAGGAAGTAGAGTGGCACCACCAATGGAAGGCAAAAGAGTATAAAGATCAACCTAAAGGAGGAACCAATAAGGATGGAGATTTGGATAAGTACGGTAATACCATACGCCCCAAGTTCTTAAGCAATCATACCCACTATAGCAAAACCGATCCGGATGCCCGCATCAGTGTCAAACCGGGAAAGCCACGCCAACTCAACTATACCGCTCAAACCGTGGTAGACACTTCCAGCCATGTGATCACTACCATCATGGCCGAGTATAGTGATAAAAGAGACAGCCAGTCATTAGCAAAAACAATTACCCAGGCGCAGGAAAATCTAAGTGAACATCATCTGGCAATTGAAGAAGTACTGGCAGACACGGGGTATTCCAGCGGAGAAGCATTGAAGTACCTCAAGGGCCAAAACATAGAAGGGTATATCCCCAACTTTGGTCAATACAAGCACACCCGTGAAGGGTTTAATTACAATGAATTGCTGGACCGGTATGAGTGTCAGCTTGGGAATAAAGCCTTGCTGACCTTTAAGAAAATAAGCACTTATCATGGCAAGAACCAAATGAAGCGTTACAGCAGCAGCAGTAAGGATTGCCGCAATTGCCCGCTACGGAGTACTTGCATTGGTAAAGCGGATTTCAAAAGCATTACAGAAACTGTGGATAAAGCACTTTACGATCAAATGCATGAGCGCCTGCAAACGCCAAAGCTAAACGGATGAAAAAGTTACGAAGTTCAACGGTAGAACCAGTACTGGGAACCCTGATTAACTTCACCGGTATGCGCAGGATCTGGACCAGAGGAATTCAGCAGGCAACTAAATTTATGCTTGGTGCCGCTACTGCCTATAATCTTAAAAAATGGCTGAAACATGCTCCTAAAACGAACAAGATTATGGCAATAATCAAAGAAGATCTTACCAGACTCAAAAATACCCATGCCCTTCTTTATCTGCGATTAAACAGTGTGAATGCTTAATGCCACACAGAAAATGCAATTGTTAAACAGTAGCTATAATTGACAGAAAGAATGAATGGTGGTGCTTTAAAGGGGTTGTGCAACAGCTACCTCTGTTAGCAGTTTGGTTTTTTCTTCACTTATTATCCTATTGATACATATTTAATTAAGACAGTTTTTAAAACAGCTAGCTGAACAAAAGCAAATAATTGAAGATACGGAAGCTGCTTACAAAACTAAAGCAGATGCTATAATAGAGCAATTAAACCAGGTTATCAAGCTACAATCGCACCGGATTCGCGGACCGGTAACCTCGCTCAAAGGCCTTGTCTCGCTAATGGAAAAGGAACACCCAAACGTAGACTACGAATATATACACCTGATGAATGTGGTTGTAGACCAGAGGGATAGAGATAGGTGAAATTGTACGGGTGGCGCATCTAGCAAAAAGTTAATCAATTTTCCTGTGGTCGGTGTTTCCCTTTAGACTTGCATAAGTAAAACTGAATGCAGAACTTGAGTTTTATGATAGTTACAAGGGCAAAGGCAAATTAAAGTGTTGTCGGGGAATCAAAGCCCAATCGGTGATTTAATCCTTTGCCCTTTTTCTGAACAAACTTCAAATAGAAATTTGGGGTAACGACAAATTATCAAGAAAAGGCTCAATTCTATACAAATTAGTAAAACTTTTCAGTTACCGATCGCTTTCTATAAGTAGAAGTATTTCGTTGCATGCAGGAGAATTTAGAGCCTTTCGAAATCAGTATCAGCACGGCCGAGCCATCGGCGAAAGCCAAGGTTGTACCTAAAGGGGATGGGCTGTATGCAGTATTCGTTAACAATGATCTTTTTTCTGTTCCGCAAAGGTCCACCGGAGGTTGGAAAGACCTTAAAGAAGGCGACAAGACTGACGATTTCGGCAGCCTTGTTGAACTTATCGAAAAACACTACGCCGAAGGTTTATAAATCGGATTTGATACGGTTCCAGCCCTGCAGAATCTTTAATTAATTTTGGCCGCGATTCACTTCGCTTCCTATTTCGTTCATGCAGAACCTGTTTTTCATTTCTTCACTTCCGCCATGATTGATTGGATAGAAGTTTTCATCTGCGACTATCGAAGAAACAAATTCGGTAAGAAGCTGTACCGTATATTCCAGATCATCTAAACTTGCCACTTCTACCTGGGTGTGCATATTTCTTAAGGGAATGCCTACGCTTCCGGCGGCTGTGCCCGAGTCGGCAAGCTGCATTTCTTTTGCGTCGTTACTAGCGGTTTTCGCATTTATTTCCATTTGATAAGGTATGCCGAGCTTTTGCGCAGAGGCAATCAGCTTAGTCGTAACAATAGGGTTGCTGTTCGGGCCTTTTAATATAGATGGTCCGCCATCTAATTTAAGATCTGGTGTTGTCTGTGTTTTTGCTTTAGCAGGCGTATCATTGGCAAGCGTGGTATCAACGGCAATAGCTACATGTGGGTGAATAGCTGAGGCTGCAGTCTTGGCGCCACGCGAACCAATTTCTTCCTGAGCGGTGCTCACGCAATAAAGAGCCACGTTAATGCCCCTTTCAGCACAGTTACGAGCGGTTTTCATAATGGCGTACAAACCCAAAATATTATCTAATGCGGGAGCCGCAATTCTTGAGCCCGACAAATTTACCAGTTGATTTTTATAGGTAACATAGTCGCCCACCTCCACAAGTTTTTCGGCCTCTTCCTTGCTCTTTGCACCAATGTCAATCCACACCGTATCAACAGATGGAGTATTTCCCTGCTCCTGAATGGTTTGTAGGTGGGTTGATGTTTTTCCAATAACCCCGGTAAGCTCCCCGTTCTTAGTCTGAATAATAACATGTGCTCCAAGCATGGTTGCCTTGTCGATACCACCCAGCGCATCAACTCTCAAAAAGCCCAGCTCTGTAATTTGCATCACCATAAACCCGATACGGTCACAATGCCCTGCCAGCATTATTCGCAGCTTTGCCACGGGATTTATAACAACCGCCAAATTCCCTACATAATCTGTTTCAATCTTGTGCGCAAAAGGCTCTGCCCAATCATGTAAAAATCTTTGAATCTCCTGTTCGTTTCCTGTAGGGGAACTTAAAGACAATAATTTCTCTAAAAATGTAGTATCACTTTGTGACATATATGCACTCCTTACGTATTGATTCAAACAGTTTATGAACTTGAAGACACGTAGTGAGGAGCTTGGTTTTAAATAAAAAAATATTGATGCAGGAAAGTGGGTTAAGGTACCGCGAAAGAGCGGCATGATCTAGTTTAGCAGGATCGATTAGATTGGTTTCCGGAATGGAGGATATTTAGATGCCGGTGCGATTTAAGTCATCCATTGGAAAACTTAAACCAGTTAGGGGGCACCCAGATTTAAATAATTTAGTGAAGCACAACTAATAAGCTAACAAACTGTTAGTGCTTATATTTAATCTATCATGTCAAAGGAAACATTCGAGGTAAAGGTGATTTTAGCTTCTGAAGAACGAGCCTTGAGGATTCAAGCTACTCGGAACGAGCAGGAAAGTGATACTTCATTCTCAGTATCTAATGGTAGTGAAACGCTGGGTGCCCTTCATAAGGGTAATGATGGATGGGGGTGGACGGAAGGTACGAGATCGCCAGAAGAAGCGAACATCATTGGATGTGAGATAGACGCTCATTTTGATGCGTAAAACGCGATGAAGCGAGGGAAGTATGTTTCTACATATTGGTCTACATCGATCCTTGCTAGTTCAATTTGTAGCTAATGTTCGATTTATTCTTAGATAGGTCCGAGTTGTAACTCGAAACAGGCACGCTCTGGACTCGCTTGGACTGCCATCACATGAGGGATGCTCGGACCAGCGAGGGATTGCACAGAAATCATCCTATTTCTTTTTTAATAGCAACACCCCACCTCCGGACTGTATTTCGTATTTCGTTCCATTTTTGCTATAGCCTATCGAATTGATTAGCAGAGTCAAGTCATATCCATTTAATTCAAAATGCTCCGTTAATGCCGTGCGTGGTAAATTATGATTTGTTTGATTTGGATTTGTTGTTTTTTGTACGGCCACGTGCTGCTCGATCCGTTTAAAAAGGTATGCGAAATCTGTTTTTAAGCTGTCGTTGCCAATTTTTATCTGCATGCCGGTGGTATCCAAATCATATTGAAGAAAGGTTTTAGCAGGTAGCTCGATTCGGTCTTTGTTATTATCATAAAAGGTAATATGGATCATGAAATCGGCGTGGTGCAAGGGTGTAAGGCTTTCGTTGTCTACGGATACCTCCCTAAATTTTTCCTGCGGTAAACTGCCCCTATATTCCAGCGATAGGTTATAATGGGTTGAAAGCCATAGTCTTTCCCCTTCCCGAAGGTTCCATGAGCGATAGGTTCCCCGGCCTTTGCGCTGTTTTTGCAGACTCGTCTTTATAGAATCGCTCACCCGACTCAAATCTTCTTTGATGATCGGTTGCATGCTTTCGATGCCGTATTTATCAACCAGGTACCTGGACGATTCTGTGATTTCGTCTATATCAGCCGTGTCCTTCTTAGCATTCAGGGACTTTAATTTACCCTCACTTAATAGTTTGTTTTTGTTAAGTAAGCTCTGCAAGCGGCTCAATTGCGAAATTTCGGCAATGTTAAAGGCGCTGAGTGGTCCGTAAACGGCCAAAAGTGTAATGACACAAAGGCTGAGTGGAATGATAACGATGTTTTGTCTTTTAGACGAAATAAAATATAAGGTAACAAAGCTAAGCCACACCGCAAGGCTCACCAGGAAGTAGCGACTTTCGGTAATGCCGTATTTTTCTACACGAACAAAAATGGCCAGGTAGAGGAGTATTAACAAAGGAACCATTAAATAAAAGAAGCTTTTGCTGTAGGTTTTGATCCATTTGTGTTCTTCCTGGTTTCTGAGAGGGTAAATAAGTAGAAAAGCCAAAATTCCAAATACGGCGTAGCCAAGAATGAGAGAGGATACCAGTCCCTTAGGCATATTCCATTGAATCAGAATTTTTAATTCATATGAAAGAAGTATCAAAACATAAACCGTGGCCAGTGGGATCAACACATATTGAGTGAAAAGCTTTAGTCCTTTAGGGTAGCTCTCATCTTCATTTAAATGCTCTAATTCGGGTACTCCTGCCAGGAAGAACAAGGTTTGAAACATTCCAAAGATCCAAACGGCCATTATGGAAAACGTGTCGGATTCAAAATCAAAATTGAAAAGGAAATTCATAGCGCCTATTGCTGCTGCCAAGCCCACATAAAGTACTCCTGAGTACAAGGCGCTAGCCAGAATGCGGAGGAATATGGTTTTATTGAACTGCCAAAAGGCATTAATCTGATTTTTATAGGCAAAAGCGGCAAAAGCTACCAGGAGATGCAGTCCGAAACTTACAAGGAAGAACCGGATGATGTCACTTTCGCGCTTCATAGGGTCGAAAGCGAAGAGGAACACTAAGCTGAGCAGTATCGCTATTACAGAAAGAGCTCGTTTCTTTTGCAGGGACAACATTCTGCTTCGGCCAAATAAAGTTGCAGAAAGGGTTAACAAGAGAGCGATATTGGCCGCCATCATAATGCGCACACACCAGCCAGTCGCAATGGCGTCGTTCGCTTCAAGTTCGATCAATGCTGTAGCAGCGCAACAGCCGCAGAAGGCTGAAAAAACCTCAAATGGATAGCGGTAAATAACACTTTTGGACTCGCTTACGAGTAGTGACACCGAAGGGAATTTCATTTTAGGATAAGGTTTAGGTTATCAAATGTATTTATATTGCTCTTATCTTCAAAACCTACCAGCACTCAGTACCAGGCGCGGGACGCTCAGTGATAAAAAGAGTAGGGTTTAATCTGAGGGAGGTATTTGCGCGTACCTGAAATAATTCAATACGCCAATCAGAGCAGCGTCCTTATATTTGCACAGCTTTCAACATGTGAATGAAGTGCTAGATTAACTCATAAAAACCGATGCGGCAATCCTGGCAGGCGAATGGAGGAGCAGGAAAATAAGATGAAGAAGGCGGACAGGGAGTTTATTTTTAATAAATACGGCGGACGTTGTGCTTATTGCGGATGCGAGTTAGTGAAGGGCTGGCATGTTGATGAAATAAAGCCGGTAAGAAGAAAGCAGGTTTACGACAAAATAAAAGGCAAATGGGTTTACGATGGTACCTGCCGGCACCCGCAAAGATTCTGCCTCGACAATCAAAATCCGGCTTGTGCTTCCTGTAATATTAATAAACATGCAATGTCCCTGGAAAAGTTCAGGGCTTTGGTTTCGGGGTTCATGGTATCCCTGAACAGGGATTCAACACAGTATAAAGTCGCCAAGCGGTATGGCTTAATAAAAGAGGACATCAGGCCGGTGCGCTTTTATTTTGAGACTTACAAAAGAGAGGAGAAGTAAGATGTGCTGGTGCGAACTTGTAGTACGGGTTGCAAATCCTCTGATAGTGCTTCGGATTGCAAATTCAATGAGTAAGATGAGCTAAGGCTTCAGCCCAACTGAAAGCAGTTGCAGAAACAATTCTTCTTTTCAAATTCCAGTTTTACTTTCTGCTAGTGAGGTAGTTTCTTTTGAAAAAGCCCGTACAGGTACGTCCCGATTAAGGCCCCTAATATTACGATGAGCATTGCCCAATAACCATGTCCAAGGTTCACAAACATAGGGCCGGGGCATGCTCCGGTAAGCGCCCAGCCTAAACCAAAGATTGAACCGCCTATAAGATATTTTTTCCAAGTCCTGTCTTTGTTCTGAAAAGCTATCGGGTCTCCTTCAGTATCTTTCATTTTAAACCTTTTTATCAGGTATACCGCTATAATTCCCAGAGTGACAGCTGTACCAATGATTCCGTACATGTGGAACGATTGGAAGCGAAACATTTCCTGAATCCTGTACCAGGATATCGCTTCTGATTTAGACATGATTATTCCAAAGATTATCCCGGTGAATATGAATTTCAACCCCCTCATCGCCTAAAAAATTAATGGTAGTAGCAAATGTGTCATGATAAGTCCGCCCGCGAAGAAGCCGATAACCGCTATAAGCGAGGGCCACTGTAGATTGGACAAACCGCTGATCGCATGTCCTGAAGTACAGCCTCCTGCATAACGCGATCCAAATCCTACTAATATTCCCCCCGCCAATAGTATAATAATCCCCTTAGCCGAACCGAAAGCGTCCGGCCCGAATAGTTGAGATGGATTAAGGCCCCCGTCGAAACTTATACCAAGAGCGTTAAGATCAGAGATAGTAGACTCGGATAATCTAAGGGGTTCCTGGCTTTGAAGCCATGTAGCAGCTATAAAGCCGCCAATTACTGAGCCTCCAAGAAACAGTAAGTTCCACTTCTGTACCCTCCAGTCGGAATCGAAATATTTTATTCTTTTGCCGGCACCGGCTATCGTGCACATGGTTTTCAGGTTAGTCGAAATGCCGAATGATTTGCCAAAGAAAAGCAGTATGATCATTATAAATGTAATGGCCGTTCCAGAAATGTACCATGGCCACGGCTGTCTGATTAATTCAAGCATGCCGTGCTAATTTAGATGTTAATAATGGTTTATACAATGTTCGCAACGTAGTTGGTTCGTGGGGAAACGAACCAAGCCTTAAGAGAAACGAAACGATTAAATTGAATTTTTGAAACAAGGATTATGTCGTCTTATTTTCTAAATTTATTAGCTCGCTCAATGGAGAATTCCGAGAATTAGTATATAGGCGTATGATATGATATTTGAATTTACAGCCAAGCCGGATTTTGATTTCGTTACCGAGTTTTCAGAGAAATTTAGCCTGCCTGTGGAAGACAACTGCCTGCGGTTCCCAAAGGAAAAAGGTGAAGGATATATTCGAAAAGTTTCATTTGGCGATGATTTCAGGCTACTCATACACCGCTATAAATTAAAAGAGGATTTTACCATAATCCGTAATCCCTCAAAAGTTCCGAATGATCTCATCAGCATTTTCTTTTATAATAATGAAAAACCCCTTGATCTTCTTTACAACAAAGAAAAACCAGTCAAATTCTCGAGGAAGAACGAATCTGCTATTCAGGTAACAACGAGCGATCTTAATTCAATCATCAGGTTCCCCGCCGATAGTGAAATCTATTATATGGTCGTCGGCATCACGGCCGAAAAGCTCAGAACTTTATTAAATCACAATACTTCTAATGGTTTGGTGGATACCATTACCAGAGGTAATGCCTCTTTCTTGTACTTCGAAAGTATGAATGTGGAGACACAACAACTGCTCAAACATATTTCATCAGTGAACTTTAATGAACCTTTGAGCCCGTTTTACATCCAAATTAAAGTGCAGGAATTGCTCTACCACCTGTTTAGCGTACTTGTTAAACGGGAGCAAATAGCACATAGAAGTATCAATAATGCAGACGCCGAACGTCTAATCAATCTTCGGAATATTATTCTATCCGACCTAAGCGAACCGCCCGTTCTACCAACCCTTGCTGCCATGATCGGCATGAGCGAAACCAAGATGAAGCAACTTTTCAAGCAAACCTTCGGAGACACGATATACAACTATTATCAGAGGGTAAGAATGGAGGAGGCTGCATTTTTACTAAGACAAGGCGGTTACTCAGTTTCAGAGGTAGGCTTTGAGCTTGGCTTTACAAACCTCAGCCATTTCAGCAGGTTATTTGAACGGCACTTCGGCATTACCCCAAAGAAATTCACTTCTGTCGGATAAGACTATTCTTGTGCTTTATTAGGTTATTTTACCCTTTCAGCCTGGGCTACTTTTGTCGTGTACTTAAAAACAAGGCAATGGAAAAATTATTAAAGGCTTATTCAAATAAAGCCCTCAGCTTTAAAAATCACATCGTAATGGCTCCTATGACACGGTCAAGAGCTATCAACAACCTGCCAAACGAATTAATGGCAGAGTATTATCACCAGCGCAGTGGTGCCGGGCTTATCATCACCGAAGGAACAGCGCCATCGCCCGAAGCACTGGGCTATCCCAACATTCCCGGTATATTCAGCAGAGAACAGGTTGAGGGATGGAAGCTAACGACTGAGAATGTGCATTCTGCAAATAGCAAAATCTTCGTTCAGTTGATGCACACGGGCCGCATCGGTCATACCGCCAACTTACCCGCCGGCACACAACTAGTTGGGGTGTCAGACATCACCGCTGCCGGTCAGATTTTTACTTTGAAGGGTATGCAAAACCACTCAAAACCTACTCCCCTTACACAAAAGGATATTAAGCGGGTTATTGAAGGCTTCGTCTCGGCTTCTCAAAATGCAATACAAGCAGGTTTCGATGGTGTGGAGATTCATGGAGCAAATGGTTATCTGCTGGAGCAGTTTCTGAATCCAAACGTAAATAACCGAATAGACGAGTATGGCGGAAGCATCGAAAACAGGGCTAGATTTACCGTCGAGCTTGTTGAAGCTGTCGCGGCCGCCATTGGAAAGGACAAGGTAGGGATCAGATTTTCTCCCTTCTCCACATTAGGCGACCTCAGTGGTTATGATGAAGAGGAAGTTCAGGAAACTTATTCCTATCTGGCGAAGCAAATGAACCGCTTAGATATCGCCTATCTGCATATCGGTGTGAATGCTCCTATTCCTCAAAGCATGTTTGATTCGATTAGAGAAAACTTCGCAGGTACTATTATTCTTTGTAACGGGCTTACTGCCGAGTCGGCTGAAGAAGCGTTGCATGGCGGCTTTGCTGATTTAGTGGGTTTTGGCCGTGGATTTTTAGCCAACCCCGACTTTGTCGAACGCATCTCCCAAAATGCTCCCTTAAACGAATTGGATTTCAGTACCCTCTATACCCCCGGAGCAAAAGGATATACCGACTATCCCACACTTACTCAAGTATCAGTTTAATCATCTAAAAACACCAAAAATGCTTACTAAATTAGATAACTCGATAAAGTTCGGAAAACAGCAAGGCGGCTTCGGAATCCAGGTATTATATCCCGCTAATATCAGGCCCAACTCCAAAGATACAGGCATTGCCACTATTGGTCGGATAGACCAGGCCAAAGTCACACCGGGAACGCTTATTCCGATGCACCCGCACCGCAATGATGAAATACTAACCTACCTCCGCAGTGGTAAAGTAAAACATATAGATTCCGAAGGATTGACGGAACAAATCTCCAACCAAAAACTAATGATGATGAACGCCGGAGCAAGGTTCTATCATGAAGAATTGGTTTTGGAAGAAGGCGGCCTGTTAGAAGGTTTGCAAATCTTCATCAGGCCGGATCAACAGGATTTAAAGCCACAGGTGCAGTTTCATAATTTAAGTTCTATATACAGCACCAATTCATGGCGAAAAATTGCAGGTCGGGGAGCCGACTATCCTTTACAGATTCGAAGTAACGCCTGGATAAACGACCTGCGACTGGAAAAGACTGAAACCATTAACCTGCCTTCCCTTCCGGCTGAAAATGTGAACCTTTTATTCTATGTTTTCGATGGGATTGTACAGGTAAAGGATGGTGCAATTCTCAGCAAGGGCGAGAGCCTGCTAATTGAGGATGAAAACCAAACTTTTATCGCTTTGGAAACTAGTGACGTGGTGCTTTTCGTAACGGAACACAGTGCACCGTACTTTGATGGCGGCATGTATAGTGGTAATCAACAAAAATCAAAATGAAGAAGCTAATTTACAATCAGTTTGGTGATGCAGATGTACTGCAACTGGCTGAAACAGAAATTCCCGCTTTAGGTAGCGATGAAATATTAATAAGAACTAAAGCCGCTTCAATTAACCCTTTGGATTGGAAACTATTTCAAGGCAAAATGAAATTGATGTCGGGCAAGAAATTTCCTAAAGCGGTAGGCATCGACTTTTCCGGTGTGATTGAAGCGGTAGGAGTCGGGGCAAAGAACTTCAAGACTGGTGACGAAGTACTGGGCTATATATGGATATCTTTAAAGGTGGCGCTATGGCTGAATATGTTCTAGTTAAAGAAAAGAATCTGGCTATTAAACCTCAAAGCATCTCCTTTGAACAAGCAGCAGCTTTACCTGTTGCCGGCTTATCTGCCTTACAGATTCTAAGCAAAATTCCTTCAATAAAGACCGATACCGAAATACTCATCAACGGAGCAACAGGGGGAATTGGAATGTTTCTTACGCAATTCGCTAAGCAACAAGGAGCCATAGTCACCGCGGTAACCAACACAAAAGGAATGGCTCTGGTAGAAAAGTGGCAAAGCGATTTTAGCATCGACTATCGTAAACAAGATGTATTCAAGCTGGACAAACAGTTTGATGTGGTGGTAGATTTGTCGGGTAAGATGAGCTTCAATGCGGTAAAGGTTTTATTGAAGAAAAGAGCCACATTCATTAGCACACTACCAAGTCCGCGGTCGATGGTTGCTTCATTTATCAATAATTTATTCTCCGCGCGAAAGTACCAGATATTGATTTTAAAGCCATCGGCGGCAAATCTCAAGGCATTGGTCGCTGTTGCCGAAAAGAATATCGATGTTGTGATAGACAAGAGCTTTCCGATAAGTTCAATTAAAGAAGCTTACCAATATGCGATGAAGGGTAACATCTTGGGAAAAGTAATAATTACCTTCGAGTAGCTAATATGATTTATTACCGATAACTGCATAATAAATGACCGGCAACAAGCACTATGACGTAATAATTATCGGTGGAAGTTATTCAGGGCTTTCGGCCGGCATGGCACTCGGAAGAGCGATGAGAAGGGTTCTAATTATTGATGACGGTAGGCCATGTAATAATCAGACCCTTTAATCGCACAACTTCTTGACTCAAGACGTCAAAACTCCAAAAGAAATATCATCCCTTGCAAAGAAACAGGTTGCCAAATATGCGACAGTGCGTTTTCACAGAGGATTGGCCGTTAGTGGTTTTGAAACCAATATTGGTTTTGAAATACGAACAGAAGTCGGGGAATCTTTTACCACTAAGAAATTGATATTTGCCACCGGCGTAAAAGATCTGATGCCAGACTTGCCGGGCTTTTCAGAGTGCTGGGGCATATCGATTATTCATTGTCCTTATTGTCATGGCTATGAAGTGAAGGACGAAGTGACTGGTATTCTTGCAAATGGAGATTTAGCTTTTAATATAGCAAAGGAGATTCATCATTGGACGAAGTCTCTAACGCTTTTTACCAATGGTGGTTCCGCCCTGACTAAGGAACAATTAGACAAACTCAAAAAGCAAAACATTAAAATCAATGAAACTAAGATTGCCCGGTTCGAGCACACCCAAGGGCAACTAAAATATATCCAATTCAAAGATGGCTCGAGAGCTGATTTAAAGGCATTATACGCCAGGCCTCCTTACGAGCAGCATTGTTATATTCCCGAAATACTGGGATGCGAAACGACAGAGCAAGGTCACATAATGGTCGACATGTTTCAAAAAACAACAGTTCGTGGTGTTTTTGCCTGTGGCGATAATTCAAGCCCTATGCGCTCGGTATCAAACGGAGTTGCAATGGGCACCCTGGCAGGGGTGATGGTAAACAAAGAGTTGATTGAGGAAGAGTTCATGTCCAGCCCATCTAGGATATAGAGGCCCCGTCATCCAGCCCCTGGCTGGTACAGCCTCAGGTGGCTGTTGCACAACTAACACCTGTTGATAATTTAGGTAATCCCTGCTTTTCATACTTTGTTCTCTATATATGCAAGGAAAGAAAACATATCAGGAAAAGCTTTTTACCAATTTCCAGTTATCAGACAGAGTGCCTAAAGACAACTTTTATAGACAGCTTAAGGAAGTGCTTGATTTCTCGTTTTTATATTCAGCAACTGCCGG
>DASWMZ010000158.1:0-19721 GCA_036399495.1 Pedobacter sp. | reverse complement strand
GCTACAAGTGTTTGAGAATTCTTGATCCATTTAACCAACCAGTCTCTATCATGACGATCGCTTATGCCTTTTAAAGCGGGACCAACAACAGCCCTGTCGATAGCATGGCAAGCTGTACATTTCTGCTTAAATATAGCGGCTCCTGCACCTGCATCGCCCGCAGCATCGGGTTCGGCTGCTGCCGAACCCGATGTACTTTGACTTGCAGTTGCATTAGCATCACTACTATTTTGAGCACTTACCTGCAAGGCAATGCATAGAAAGGATACTAAGAATAATGATTTTGCAACACTTCTAAAAAACAATGAGATGCTCCTCATATTATATTTTATTCTTAAAATTTGATATTTCTGTTGAAATCTTGAATGAAAAAACCCCGTTTTCGGAGGACAAAAGTATAATTAATTAAGTGATGCGTGACAATGAGGTGACCTATATTAATAATTTATAATCATTCTAAATTATAAAAAAACGCCTTAGTGAAATCTCTAAGGCGTTTTTTTATAACCAATCTCTATCGATCGAACTATAAGGGGAAGAAAATTAATGTTGTCTATTGCATAGCAATTTTTAATTATGCAAATCTGCTACTGCTTAAGTATCCAGGCAAATATCAGGGGTGCAACAATGGTAGCATCAGATTCGACAATAAACTTAGGTGTATGAATATCAAGTTTTCCCCATGTTATTTTTTCATTCGGAACAGCACCTGAATACGAACCGTAGGATGTAGTCGAATCTGAAATTTGGCAGAAATAACTCCAGAACGGAATTTCATGCATCTCCAAATCCTGGTACAACATTGGCACTACACAGATCGGGAAATCGCCTGCAATACCCCCACCTATCTGGAAAAAGCCAACGCCTTTTCCGCCGCTGTTTTTTAGATACCAGTCGGAAAGATAACCCATGTATTCAATTCCGCTTTTCATGGTGCTGGCTTTCAATTCACCCTTAATCACATAAGAAGCGAAGATATTTCCCATTGTACTATCCTCCCATCCAGGAACGATAATTGGAAGATTCTTTTCTGCGGCAGCAATCATCCAGCTGTTTTCAAGAGGAATTTCATAATTCTCTTTCATCACACCACTTAATAACAGCTTGTACATAAATTCATGCGGGAAGTAACGCTCACCACTTTCTTCCGCATCTTTCCATATTTTATGAATATGGCGTTGAATACGTCTGAAAGCTTCTTCCTCAGGAATACAAGTGTCCGTTACCCTATTGTAACCCTGCTCCAGTAAATCCCATTCTTCCTGCGGACTTAAATCGCGATAGTTGGGAACTCTTTTGTAATGAGAATGGGCTACCAGATTCATGATATCTTCCTCAAGGTTCGCGCCTGTACATGAAATAATATCAACCTTGTCCTGACGGATCATTTCGGCTAGCGATATACCCAACTCTGCTGTACTCATTGCGCCCGCCAGGGTGATCATCATCTTCCCGCCTTCGGCTAAATGAGTTTCATATCCTTTAGCGGCATCAACAAGTGCTGCTGCGTTAAAATGACGATAGTTATGTTCTATAAATTTTGAAATTGGTCCTCTTTCCATGGAATTTTAAATGGCTAAAATAGTGTTTTATTTATGCTTAATGTTTTTACAAACATCGCTCTATTACTGTTATTGTTTAACAATTGTTCTTCTTTTTTTTACAAAGGGTATATTCGCACAATGAATAAATTTTCAATTCTGTTTTCCCTTTTTTTCTTGGCCAATAGTATCTCTTACAGCCAGCAGGTAGACAAAGGAAATCCAATTTCTAGAAAAGGCGACAGTACCCGCAGTACCAGAATTTTAGTATTACCGGCCTTGGGTTATTCCCAGGAAACTGGGTTTCAATATGGGTTAACCAATTTAATCTCGTTTAAACTTGATAAAGACACGTTAACAAGAATATCCAACATTTCTGCTATAGCTGTTTTAACAGTAAAAAAGCAGTCGATCTTTAGCCTTAAGCCGGATATTTGGTCGAGAGGAAATAAATACCATTATACTGCCGACTTACGATATAGAGACTTTCCCATTAATTTCTATGGGGTAGGCGATAAAACCCGCAAAGCGGATGAAGAAAGAATTTCGCAAAAGCTAGGCAGAGTCGGCGTACAGGTGGAAAAGCTTATGCGCAGAGGAACTTATACCGGCATTAATTTAAGTTATGATAATTACCGTTTCAGCGATAAAGAGCCGGGCGGACTTTATGAAAGCAACGGGTTTATCCGAGATAAAGATGGCGGGGAAGTAATCTTTACAGGTTTATCGCAAATTTTAGATTTTCGGAATTCGAACACCTATACTACCTCGGGCACTTATATTAAATTAAACTATTCGGTCGCACCGGATTTGTTCGGCGGAGAAAACTTCAGCGGTAGCACAACTAAACTTGACTTTAGAACATTTAAAAGCTTCGATCTTAAAACCGTATTGGGCTTTCAGGTAGTTTACCAAACTATACAAGGAAGTGCAACACCTTTCTACCTTCTTCCACAATTGGGCAACGACGAAATTATGCGAGGTTATTATACCGGCCGGTATCGTAACAGAAGTCTGTTGGCTACCCAATTTGAATTAAAATATAAGATCATCCCTCAGGTTGGGGTGGTTGGTTTTGGCGGAACCGGATCTGTTTATAACAACGGATTGAACATAGAAAATTTTAAGCCTAGCTACGGAGCCGGAATAAGGTATATATTTGATGTGGCAAAAGGACTTAGTTTGAGAATGGATTATGCGTTTGGCGAAAAACGTGCTGACGAGAAGCGTCAAAAAGGATTTTATATCGCTTTTGGCGAAGCGTTTTAATCCCGCTTAACAAAGAATATTTCAACCCGCCTGTTTTTAGTTCGCCCCTGATCTGTGCTATTATTTGCTGCCGGTTTGAGAAATGCGTCTTCTGTAATTTCTATCGGAATCTCTATATTCCTGATTTGCTGAAGATAGGTTACTACAGCCTGATTTCTTTTCCGCGAAAGCGCCATATTATATTTCAAGTTACCTACACTATCGGTATGGCCGGCTACACGCATTATATATTTGTTGTTGATGAGGTCGTAAATAGCTGCTATACCTCTAATTTTTTTAGTCTCGGAAGGCAATATGTCTGCCTTATTAGTATCAAAATAAATATTAGCATCCAGGTAAACTGTATCTGGCAAGAGATCTTCAAGCTTTTTTCCGCTTAGTATTTGTTTCGGGTCAACAAGTTTGGAAAGCCTGGCATACTGAGCAAAATCTTGTTGAGATGTATCGGGTGTAACGACTAAACTTTTATCCTCGACAAAAACTCCGGAATCGTAAATATTATCAGCAACATCGGCAATAATAATTTTCAAGTGATATTTTTTATACGGGACAACACTTGTTTTAGCGATTAATCTTTTGGTGATTCCATCAAACTGTAAAAAACGGTAAGTAGCCGGCTTTACCCTTTTTACTAGGGCTGGGTCGGTTGGCGAGCTACCTTCATCATCACTATTCGTATCCTTAGAAAAGACTCCCTTAATTTTATGCCCGATTGAAGCGAAAAATCCTCGTCTTACTCTTTCCTCGACAACCGGAGCTGACCTCGTCGACACGGCGGCAGAAAAGACATTATTATCTGTAAAGAATTCTGCGTTAGTTAAATGATTTAAGGTATTAATACTTACAGGTGTTTTCTTTTCAGGAATGATTGCTATGTTTTTCGTTGTGCTGTCGTCTGATACAAAAAATGCAAAAACATCATTGTAAGTTGAGCCTACATATTCAGGGTACTCTTCAGAAGCGAATTGATAATTAAACTGAAGCGTATTTGCGAGTGGCACAAAATCAAACTCAATGAAACTCATATCGTACAGATTAGGCTTTACCATCTTTTGCAAATCTTTATCCTTTTCGGCGTCGCCGAATGGGTAAGAGTCGTTGTACTTATTGTTAATACCCGCAACGGACGAAGCCAGGCCGGTAGACAAAATTAAGCCCTTTTGGATCTCAAGCACATTTTTAGAACTATTAAACCCGCCCATAGCTAAAGCATTGCCATGAACTTTAATGTTGCCAAGTATCAACCCCTGCCCCGCAAAATTATCTTTAACCCATTTATTTACATCAATGCGCGAAATACGTATTTGTGCGAAGCCATTCAGGCCAAACAGTAAGGCAAGAAAAAGAATGAGATGCAAACGTGAGAGCGTTATCATACGGGGTTTAAAACCGATTATCTATTAAAACTTTATCTGAAAATGTTCTTTTTCCTGACCCTTTTTAAAATACACTAATCCTATCCAAAATAAGTCAACTGTAACTGTTACCTGCTGGTGATTTTTTATTTCCTCCCAAGCCTCCTTCATGCCTTTGCTCCAATAAATATCGTCAAATATTAGCAAGCTGTTACTATGTACCTTGGGTAAACACCACTCAAAATAATTCAGTGTAGCGTCTTTTCTATGGTTTCCATCAACAAACACAAAATCCAACGCATTAGTTTGGTGTATTATTCCCGGCAATAATTTGTCAAAATTTCCGACACGCAAATCAATGTTTGATAGTTGCAATTTATGAAAGTTTTCTTGCGCAATGCCTGCAGTTTCGTTGCACCCCTCAATAGTTGTTAAGCTTGCCTCGGGAGCGGCTTTTGCAAGGTAAGCTGTAGTTATGCCTAAACATGTGCCTAATTCAATAATATTTTTTGGCTTTGCAGCGTTAGCTAAACGATAAATTAATTGAGCAAGTCTAGGTGGTTTGAGCGCATTTTTTGCAAGCTGGTTTACATGTTTTTTTTTGTTATTATTTACATGAGATCCTGCACCTAAATCTGTTATTGTAATTTCCCGCTTGTCTGTTAAAAGCGTTTTACGAAGTTGTTCAATAAATTTATAGTCTGCCTTGGGTTTAAAATCATAAATTACTTTATCTACCAGATTATACACGAAAGGAGAATGTACACCATGTCGTGTTTTTGCTTTGAGGCGATGAGTAATAAATGATTTAAGTAATTGTGAATTGATCATGTAGGGTCAAAATTATACAAACCATCGTTTAATAATAGCATTACCTATTAAAAACATTGCCTGGGAAATTGAATTAGTAAAATGCCTTCTTTTTAATATTTTAGTGAGGATGATTAACGGTAAAGAACTAGAGTCTTTAATTAAATTACTTGACGACCCCGATGAGGAGATTTCGCAGCACGTTGAAAACAAGCTACTTTCTTATGGGAACGAAATAATAGAATATTTGGAAAGTGCCTGGGAGCAGTCTTTCGACGCGATTTTACAAGAACGTATCGAAAACCTGGTACATAAAATTCAATACGCTTCTGTTAAAAAGGAGTTAGAATTATGGTATCAAGGCGGGTCTTTTGATTTATTGCAGGGTATTATTATTGTCAATAAATATCAGTACCCTGATATGGATCCGCTTAAAATCATCAATCAAATTGAAGAGATAAAGCGGGAGATTTGGTTGCAGCTCATTTATAACATGAGTGCCATCGAAAAGGTGAAGATCATTAACAACGTACTTTATAGCATTTACAACTTTTCAGGAAACACTACTAACCATCAGGATCCTCAAAATTCTTACATAAGTCAGGTTTTAGAAAGTAAAAAAGGTAATCAAATATCACTGGCCATTATTTATTCAGTTATCGCCCAAAAGCTTGACATTCCTATTTATGGTGTAAATCTACCGCAGCATTTCATTCTGGCCTATGTTGATGAGGCAAAGGAATACATTTCGGAAGAAGGTGTTCTCTTTTATATTAATGCCTTTAACAAGGGCTTTATCTTTAGCAGGAAGGATGTTGATTCGTTTTTGAAACAACTCAATTTAACGCCGGCTAAAGAATACTATGAGCCTTGCAAGAATGAAGATATTGTGAGAAGGGTGCTAAGGAATCTGATTTCTGCTTATCAAAAGGCGGGTTATGAGGATAAAGTTCGAGAGGTTGAAGAGTTACTGGCGGTAGTTGAGGCGGAGAAATAATCCTTGTCTAAACAATGATTGACATGTTTTATAACTCTTAAATTTATTTGTTTTGTTTTTTTTTCCTCTAGCCTGGCGGGCTTCTTTCTTTTCCTTGATGAAAAGAAACAAAAATCAAGGCTTTCAAGTCTTGAGCTAAAATTTAAAAGAAGGCTATCTGCAATTCAAGCCGCGGTTCGGTTTTGCTGGTTGAAAATGTCTACTCCGCTCCTCCGGATTGCTTCCCTACGGCTTATTATGTTCTTTGGGCAGGCCTTCTTTCAAACTTTCTTAACGCTCAATCCTCCGAGGCCGCCCTGCTTAATGCATTTGGCGTTTAAAGTTTCATAAAAATCAATCACTAAGCAGCCGAAGTGCGAGCGGTAGCCTGAACAAAACGGCGCAGCCCTCATGAGAGCCTAAAAAAACAATAACAAATCGAATAAAGGCGGCCGAGCATTTTTTTGTTCTTGAACTTTTGGTTCTTTTGTTTCAAGACAAAAGAACTAGGCCTTCGCCCGCCAATTTGGCGACGACAAACAATCCCTCAAGCACAAACTTTGCGTCAGCTTACCTCCAAATCCTCATTATCCAGATGGATACTTTGTGTTAAGTATGCCAATTCACTAAAGTGAGTTAGTATCTTTCTAAGATGATTTACATTAATGCGAAAAGATAAAATTCAATTTAAAACTCCATCAGATACGCCTTTATAAATTCATTCAAATCACCATCCAATACTGCTAGCGGATTAGAAGTTTGATAATTAGTCCTGTGATCTTTTACACGCCGGTCATCGAGCACATAACTTCTAATTTGTGAACCCCACTCAATCTTTTTCTTGCTACCCTCAATTGCTGCAGACGCTTCCTGGCGCTTACGCATTTCAGCTTCATACAATTGCGATTTAAGCAAACGGATCGCGTTTTCCTTATTTTGCAACTGTGATCTCGACTCCTGATTCTTTATTATAATCCCGGAAGGTTTGTGATATAAACGAACAGCTGTTTCTACTTTATTTACATTCTGTCCGCCTGCTCCGCCAGATCTGAAAGTCTCGAATTCAATATCAGCTGGGTTTACTTCTATCTCGATTGTATCATCAACTAAGGGATAAACATAAACAGAGGCAAATGATGTGTGACGTTTTGCATTCGCATCAAAGGGAGAAATCCGTACCAAGCGATGAACACCGTTTTCACCTTTTAGATATCCGTAAGCAAACTCACCTTCGATTTGAAGGGTAACGGATTTAACTCCTGCAACCTCACCTTCCTGAAAATCCTGCTCACTTACTTTGCAGCCATTCTTCTCTGCCCACATAATGTACATGCGCATTAGCATTCTCGCCCAATCGCAGCTTTCCGTACCCCCCGCTCCAGCAGTAATTTGTAGTACAGCGTTAAACTGATCTACTTCAGAACTAAGCATGTTTTTAAACTCAAGTTCTTCAAGTTTGGCAAGTGCCAGTTGAAATTGTTCTTCCAGTTCTTCCGGAGTAGCATCCCCAGATTGAAAAAATTCAAATAAAACAGCGGTATCTTCAATAGCAGACTCAACGGCGACGATCCCGTCTGTCCAGACTTTTTTCGCTTTTATAGAATGGAGGACTTTTTCAGCTTCTTTTGGCTCATCCCAGAAATCGGGTGTAAGGGTTAATTCCTCTTCAATATGGAGGTCATCAAGTTTCTTGTCGATGTCAAAGATGCCTCCTCAGGGACGTTACTCTGTCCCTTAAATCCTGTAACTGTTCTTTAGTCATAACGGCAAAAATAGAACTTTTAATAGCTTTAAATGTTCCTTAAAAAAACAAAAATGAAGACTTTTAGTATTTTTGTGCTTTTATTTATTCTAATTGGATGCGGATCCAAAGTTCAGAGTGATAGGGCCGCTGATACGGACGCGATAGACACCTTTGCGGCGGATGGTACCATTACCAATACCTCCAATGTGGTAGATACAGCACTACCCAAAAAAGATATTAAGACCTTTAATGGTCTCTATATTTCCGGCAACGAAGTAAGCACATTTCGCACCTGCGAAAATCATGATAAAGTTTATTGGTTAGAGGATGAAAGCAAAAAGGTCGCCTCCAGTTATAAAAAAGCACAAGGCTTTCTTCCGTATCCTTATGAAAGCATCTACCTGGAGGTTAAAGGATATTTGAGAGGCAAATCGAATGTCGGCTATGCCGGAGAATATGAAAATGTATTGGTAGTTACCGATATTATTTCGGCCGTGCAGAAATCGTTCAGTACTGATTGTTTTGTTTATGAATTCGTTGCGTTGGGCAATGAGCCCTTTTGGTCGCTTGATATTATTCCTTCAGAGAAAATAATAGCATTAAAGGATGTAGCTGCAGACAAAACTTATGTGTTCCATTACAAACCCGCAAAAACAACCGAAAACAGTTTTACTTACGACTTATCTAACGACAAAAAGGAAACGATGAAGGTTGTGATTACGCGGGAAACTTGCAGCGATGGCATGTCTGACCGAGAATATAATTACTCAGCGCAAGTAAACATTAACCGCAAGTTGCTTAAGGGTTGTGCAATTAAGAAAGGTAACAATGCTGCAACGAATCAATAACCATTAATTTTTCATGCAGGATTTTTATCTTCGTGGCAAAACGCATTGTATGCTTCCCAAGATAAATTTCACGCAAACGCAGTCCTACCAATATTTAACAGATCACTTTATAGATATTAACCAAGAGCACGTGAGGGACCTCTTTAAGAGTGACCCAGAGCGCTTTTCTAAATTCTCTATTCAGTTTAAGGACATTCTTTTAGACTATTCAAAAAATAGAATAAGTGAAAAAACAATAGCACTTCTAGTACAACTTGCCAAGGAATGTGGATTAAAAGAAGCCATCGAAGCAATGTTTAATGCGGAAGCCATCAATGAAACTGAAGGGCGCCAGGTTCTGCATATCGCATTGCGCAACCAAAGTAACGAACGCTTTGTAGTTGATCAGGTTGATGTAATGCCTGATGTTAAGGCGGTGCTTGATAAGATGAATCTGTTTTGTACGTCTGTGATTTCGGGTAAATGGAAAGGCTACTCGGGCAAAGCGATTACTGATATTGTAAACATTGGTATTGGTGGTTCGGATTTGGGACCGGTTATGGTTTACGAATCTTTAAAGGCTTATCGTAATCATCTAAATCTTCATTTCGTATCGAATGTAGACGGAACGCACATTACAGAAGTCTTAAAAAAGATTAACCCGGAAACTACCTTATTTTTGATTGCATCTAAAACTTTTACCACCCAGGAAACTATGGCAAATGCTCATAGTGCCCGCGACTGGTTTCTCGCAAAGGGCGGCTCGACTGCCGGAGTGGCTAAACATTTCACAGCCTTGTCAACAAATGCGAAAGCAGTTTCTGAATTCGGCATCGACACCAAAAACATGTTTGGGTTTTGGGATTGGGTTGGCGGAAGATATTCTCTTTGGAGTGCTATAGGAACCTCAATTGCCCTGGGAATTGGTTTTGATAATTTCAAGGCACTATTGAAAGGTGCGCATGAAATGGATAAGCATTTCCGTAAAACAGAATTTCACCAGAATATTCCGGTAATCTTGGCGCTTTTAGGTATCTGGTATAATAACTTCTTCGAGGCTGAAAGTCATGCGATCTTACCTTACGATCAATACATGCATCGCTTTGCGGCTTACTTTCAACAAGGCGACATGGAAAGTAATGGTAAGAATGTGGATCGTAACGGAGAGCCGGTAAATTACCAAACCGGACCAGTAATCTGGGGAGAACCCGGCACAAACGGTCAGCATGCTTTTTATCAGTTAATTCATCAGGGAACAAAGTTAATTCCTTGCGATTTTATTGCACCTGCACAATCACATAATGCAACGGGAAGCCACCATATACTGCTACTGTCAAACTTTTTCGCGCAAACCGAGGCTTTAATGAACGGGAAAACACTTAATGAAGTGGTAGCAGAACTTAAGGCTACAGGCAAAGCTGATTCAGAAATTGAGAAGCTGGCACCATTCAAAGTTTTTGAAGGAAATAGGCCAACCAATTCCATCCTGGTAAAGAAGATTACCCCTGAAACTTTAGGATCGCTTATCGCGATGTATGAACATAAGATATTTGTGCAGGGCATTATCTGGAATATCTTTAGTTTCGACCAGTGGGGAGTAGAGTTAGGCAAGCAATTGGCTAATAAAATTTTGCCCGAGTTAGAAAGCGAAGCAGCTATCGATTCACATGATTCTTCGACTAACGGGTTAATTAATCAGTATAAGAACTGGCGAAAATAGTTAATCCTAAGACATCAAATAAGAAGGGATCTTCTATATCTCTTTTTATTTGGCTTGTAATTTATCATCATTTATTTCAATCCAATAATCATCCGGGTCTTTAAAATAGATCTGCTTTACACCGTCTACTCTCACTGTTGGCTCCTGGGAATCGCCTTTCCAGTTCGTATAGCTGATGCCGGCCTTTTTAAGCTTCACTATAAAATTATCTACCGAAGGAACACTGAAACAAATGTGGGACATTTTACTATGCTCGGTAATATCTTTAGCCCCTTTTATTAAATGGAACTGCGCAGCGCCTATATCAAACCATTCGTGCAGACCATCTTTAAAAGGTTCCTGTATCCATTTAAGCCCGACAATATTTTCATAAAAATTCCTGCTTTTCCCTAAGTCGTACACATACAGCGCAATATGATTTACCCGAGCAGTAAGAGCAGTCTTAACAGGCTTAGGCTGCTGTACGGTACAGGAATAGTTAAATAAACAAACTACAAGTAAAAGATTAAAAAGCTTCATGCTGAGGAACTATTATGTAATTATCTAATAATGAGTATTATTTCCATCGTGAGGGCTATGCCATCATGTTTTGTATAAATGATATTTCTAAATCTTTTTACTGGCGTTTCCTGAGCATAACTGTTAGATAAGAACAAAGCTAGCAATGGGATAAACAATAATTTATACATTTTATCTGAGTGATAGGATTTTACAATCGGCGTATACGAATATTTTTGAACCAAACTTCCTGACCATGGTGCTGAAATTGGATATGACCCTGCTTAGATTTCGCGAAGCCGGGTATGCTTTTAAACTTACTATTGCGGATTAGTGCCGTTAATGCCGGGCCATCCATTTCGTACTCTACAACTTTTTTTCCGTTAAGCCAATGCTCACCTTTTGTACCCTTAACAACTAAACGGGATGAATTAAATTGACCAACCGGATTAAGGCTTTTATTGATAGGGGTTATAAGATCATATAATGCGCCAGCAGATCTTTTAGGCTCTTTATCATCGAAATTTACATCATCAAGCAATTGCATTTCGTAATTAAGCAACCAGTTAGCGCTGTTACCATTACCGGCTTCTTGTTTTGCAAGTTCCTGTACATGAAAAAATACACCGCTATTGCCTCCAGTTAAAGCATTCCATTCAAACTCCAATTCAAAATCTTTATACTGCTCTTTAGTAATCAAATCTACATTGCTAACCCCAGTAACCGTTTTCAAAAGACCATCTTCAACTTTCCAGGCACTAGAAAAACCATCCATTTGATAGCCTCTTAATTTATCTGTTGAACTACCATTAAATAGCACTTGCCATCCACTCCCTGATTTTAGTGTTGAATTTTTTGACAACGAACAGGAGGCTAAAAGAAATAAGATTATTATTATCGGATACTTCATCTTTAATATTTTAACGCAAATTTAGCTTTAATGAGATTGCTAAATTTCTATTACTTATCTTGTTTTTAAATATTTTATCATATCTGTAGAAGTATAGTGAATGCTATTACCCAAGTTCTTTAAAATTAATTACCCTGCTGCGAGCACAATTAATATTGTTGAACACAAGCGTCATCATTTCATTAACTCCTTCCATTATCATCCCGAGCTTGAGATTTCTCTAATCAAAAAAAGCAAAGGTATTAGGTTTGTTGGTGATAATATTGAACCATTTGAAGCTGGCGATTTAGTATTCATTGGTTCTAATATGCCGCACTGCTGGCGTAACGATGCGGCCGACGTAAATAACATCCATCACCAGGCAGAAATGCTAACCATCCAATTTAGCTGGAACTTCATTGGTGATGATTTTTATAAAATACCTGAATGCAACGCCATTGTCGAAGTTTTAAAAATGGCTGCACGGGGTATCAGGATTACAGGTAAAACCGGACAAGAAATTTCTGAAATACTTTTGTCGCTAGAGAACTTGAGTGGCATCAATAGAATTATTAGTTTGGTCTCGATTCTTGATATTATTTCCAATTCATCGGAAATCTTCCCGATTGCCAGTGTCGAATATGTAAATACTTATTCTAATGCAGAATCATCACGAATCAATAAAATACACCAGTATCTTGTCAACAATTTTTCAAATCAGTTATCACTTAAAGAGGTTGCCGCAGTGGCAAATATGAGCGAAACGGCCTTTTGCCGATACTTAAAAACGAAGACCGGAAAAACCTATTCTTTGTTTTTAAATGAGATTCGCATAAAATATGCTTGTAAGTTATTGGTCTCCTCGGCCTTAAATCAATCTGAAATTGCCATGGAATGCGGATACAATACTCTTTCGAATTTTAGTATTCAATTTAAGCAGATTACCGGGCAAACACCAAAAGAGTACCAGGCACAGTACAAAGTATTTAATATCACTTGATACTGCAGTGCGTGGTTACGTTTTTAAGGATTCAAATGCCTGGTCCATTTATTCCTTCAAAATATTTTTCTTAATCGTTAAGCAACCCATTCCTCAAAAGCTTCGTACTTAGGGGTATATTGAGTTAATCCTTGATGTCCTTATCTCAAATAGACCATATCATAACCGGCTGTAAATCCCGCGACCGCAAATGTCAGAAGGAGCTTTACAAGCTGTATTTTGGCTTTTCTATGAAGATATGTCTGCGTTATGCCGAACATAAAGAAGAAGCGATTGAAATTGTAAACGATGGTTTTATGCGAGTATTTACTAATCTGAGCAAATACGACTCCGGCAGGCCATTCAATTCCTGGCTAAGTACTATCATGATTAATACCTCAATAGACTACTATAGAAAACGAATAAGACGCAGCAAAATGGAAGAGCTAAACAGCAACCATGAGGTTGAAGAACACGAGCATATTTTATCTAAAATCAATTACACTGATTTGATAAGACTCGTTCAAAACCTATCACTGAGTTATCGTACCGTATTTAATCTTTTTGTAATAGACGGGTATAATCACGAAGAGATAGCAAATATGCTTTCAATCTCAGTTGGAACATCTAAGTCCAACTTGTTCAAAGCCCGCCACAAACTAAAAGAAATGCTTTATAAAATGGACTGTGAAAACAGCCCGATTCGAAATATATCATGAAAGAGTTGTCCGACGATAAGTTTGATGAGCTATTAAAGCATAAAGCAGAATCTGCCAATTTTGATTTTGACGAAGCTGCCTGGGAAAAAATGGAGCATAAGCTTCGTAAAAGAGATCGCGGCATCTTTTTGAGAAATACGGGCTTTGTGCTTGCCTTATTATTTATTTCCACAGGAGCGTTTTTTTTACTAGATAATAACCTCATACCGAAAAATCAGAAATTTGCTAAATCCACCAGGACTAAAAAAGTTGTTGACACTATAAGGCAGATTCAGGCAACCGAAGTCAATCCATCTTTAGAAACCGTTAATCCTGATATTGATAATTATAATAAGCAGGTTTTAAGTGCCTCAAAAGCTAAATACTCTACTCCTCCTGAAAAACATGAAATCAAAACTGGAAGGGAAAGTACTAAGGACTTACAAGGCGAATATAATATACCCCAGCAAGCAGACAGTTCGCTCATAACTGCTGTCATTAATACCGATCCTCTTAAACAAACAGCAAGTGCAACCGATAAGCAACCTGCTGAGATTAGCGATTCTATACTTGTTATTAAAGACGAGAGGAAACAGGCGGAACGCCACAGATTAGCTTTCAGCGTAACTGCATTGGCAGGGCCAGAATTTAGTTCAATTAAATCCATCGCAGGTAATCAAGGAACATTAACTACGGGCTTGTTAATTAATGCGGCACTATCGAAGAGAGTGACTTTGAGTTCTGGCCTGAAGTATGGCTTTAAGAATTATCAAGCTACAGCCTTCGATTATAAGATCGAGAGCCCTTATGCAAAATATGCGTCCGGGATTGATGCTTCATGTAAAATACTAGAAGTCCCTTTACAGGCTTCATATACTCTATCTAATTACAAAAATCGAAAAATTGCGGTTTCGACCGGCCTTTCGTCTTACTTCATGCTTTCCGAGAAATACACCTTTAAATATGAGGGGTCGACTCGCTACAAGGATTTCGAACTGGTAAAAACCAACGCCAACAGGCATTATTTAAGTGTCGTAAGCCTTTCGGCGAGTTATCAAATAAAATCTAAATCGTCACACATGTATTGGGCTGTAGAACCGTTTGTTAAGCTGCCTTTAGGTGGCGTTGGCGAAGGAAAAGTACGGCTAAAATCCAGTGGAGTTTCATTAAATCTAACTTATGATCTCAGTAAAAAAATTAAGTAAATCACTTAAGATTCTACTTTTTGGTGTTGGCTTGTCAATTCCAACTTATGCTCAAAACCTTTCTTCCAAATCGGTTAAAGTGCGGTTTTTCTCATCCACACCTATAGAAGATATTAAAGCTGTATCCCAAAAAGGCGTAGCGGTACTTGTTGCGAAAACAGGTGAAATGGCATTTCAGATTCCTATCAAAAGTTTTGAATTTGCCAGGGGTTTAATGCAAGAGCACTTCAACGAAAATTATATGGAGAGTAATAAATACCCATTTGCAAAATTTAGCGGCAAGCTAAACCAACCTGTGGATTTAACCAAAGATGGTGAATATAATGTAACAGCCGCCGGATTATTGTCTATGCATGGTGTATCGAAGCAACGCTCTATTCCAGGTAAAATCAAAGTAAGCAATGGAAACGTGCAGCTAATTACTTCGTTTGAAGTTGCCTGTGTTGATCATAATATTAAAATACCAAAACTTGTAATTACCAAAGTTGCTGAAGTTGTAAAAGTTGATGTAGACGCTACACTAAAACCATAATTTCTAATTTTCATGAATAAACTATCTCCAATCTTTCTTGCAATATCCTTGCTTATAACTGGATCTCTGAAAGCACAGGAAGCTGATTCGTTACTGAAATCAATCGATCGAACCCCTTATAAAGGAGTTTCATTATCCACCTTTAAAGATACAAGGATTGTGTTATCGCACTCCAGTGAAACTCAAAAAGCACATGCCCTTGATATGCGTATCCGCCATCATTTTGGAGACATTGGAGGCGAGTTTGGAAGCTCTCACACGCTATATGGCCTTGATGTTGCGACCGATCTTTACGTAGGCTTCGATTACGGTGTAACCGACCGCTTAACCATCGGGATCGGGCGGAGCAAAACCAATGAATTGTATAATTTATTTGTTAAGCAAAAAGCTATAGCGCAAAAAACCGGATCCTCACCGGTAACTCTTACGCTGCTCGCTCAAGGCGGATGGATTACCAGAAAAGAAGACGAAGCAAACGAATTTAACAGCGATTCAAGAAGAGGCAGTTATTTTCTGCAGGCTATCGTATCCCGTAGATTCTCTGATCGACTTTCATTACAAGTAACACCAAGCTACTTACTTCGCTCGGAGTTTATTGAATTTGGGGATGAGCAAAATTTGTTTAGCCTCGGATTTGCAGGTAGATTAAAATTAAAAAAACGCCTCTCCCTGGTGGCTGATTATCAATTGGTAAATTCTTTTGGAAGGTCAAAAACTTTCGCGAAGACTTACTTTAATCCATTAGGAGTTGGGCTCGAGATCGAAACCGGCGGACATGTATTCTCGCTAAATTTTATGAATGCCGAGCATATTATAGAAAATAACTTTATTCACGACACACAAAAATCCTGGACCAACGGAGGCATGCGCTTTGGCTTCGTGATCGCCAGAAACTTCCAAATTGGAAAATCTAAAAACCCCGACATAGAATCTAAAATCTATTAAACTTAACATTATGGAAAGAGATGAATTTTTAAAAACTCTGGGCATTAGCTTTGCGATGGTTTGCGCAGGAACTTGTCTTCAGTCTTGCGGAAAAGGTGATGATGACGATACCGGCACACCGAATCCAAATCCTGGCAGTGGCGGTAATACCGCATCTGTTGATGTTTCAACCATGGCGACTATTGGCAGTCAGACTAAAGCAAATGGTGTGTTATTTATTCGCACAGCGGCAACAAACGTGGCAGCTTCCTTTCTTGCCACGGAAGCTTTATGTCCACATCAGGGCGGAAATCTCGACTGGCAACCCGCTAATAGCAGAATTAGATGTGACTTGCACTTCGCAACATATTCTTCGGCCGGTACAGTAACCGGGCAACCACAAGGTACCAGTGGAAGCACAAGAAATTTAAAAATTTATCCGGTAACCATAAGTGGAACTACTATCACTGCAACAAAAACCTAAGGTCTTTCTCCTGTAAGCCCTTAAACGGGCTTACAGGATTTTAATTTCAAATAGTTTATTCCATTTTTTACCAGTAACAAATAACCTGCGGCCTTTTGAATCCCAGGCAATGCCATTTAATACATCAGCGTGCTCGTTTCTTTTAGGATAAAGATTTGTAAGATCAATTTCACCCTCAACGCTACCCGTTTTTGGATCAATAATTACAATTTTATCAGATTGGTAAACATTGGCAAACAGCTTTCCGTCAATCAATTCTAATTCATTTAACTGATTTACAGGGCCGGTGTGGTTAAGCACCTCAATTGATCCGGCACGTCGGTAAGTTTCAGGGTCGAGTATGTGAATAGTGTTGCTGCCATCGGTATTATATATATGCTTTCCATCGAAATATAAGCCCCACCCCTGACCTGTTCCAATAGAGAAAGGAAACTCTCTTAGTTTTTTAAAAGTATTCTTGTCATACTCATATGCTACTCCTTCTTGGTAAGTAAGCTGTAATATCTTGTTGCCTATCACTGTTATTCCCTCCGCAAAGTAATGACCATGGATATCTACGCGCTTTAATACTTTCCCGGTTTTAAGGTCAGTTTTTCGCAAGCTGGAAGCGCCTTCAGGGGAATCCTCGTATCCTCCGTCGCTTTCGTATAAAAAGCCATCATGATATTCTAATCCTTCAGTATAAGAAGATGTATCGTGTGGGAAAGTGTTTACTACCGTGTATTTGTATTGAATCGGTGCTTTAGCTGCTAGCAGCTGAATATTACTGGCAGCCTCGTTTACAGCCGCTTCTTTATAAATCTTTGCAGTAAGTAATCTGGCTCCCAGTGGAAAGCCTTTGGTTGACACATTGAAAGTGCTAGTATCTTTTCTGCTTCCCACGAAAGTGGTATCTATGTAATAGCCGATTGAATCGAACGTGCCCGGCTCAGCATCAGTTTTTAACAGTAAGGCTTTTCCCGATGAAACACCCATCCCTGCTTCAGGTGAAACAAAGCTTACAAAGTTTTTATCCTTACGCCGACAGGAAACTAAAACCGAACTAACAATTAATAATATTAAAATCTTCTTCATCTTTTACCAGAATGCATCTTCAATATGACGGAGCTCAAAATCTTCTTTTTTATCGAATAAAATCGATATAATATCAAAACGAATTTCGCCCTTAAAATTCATAATGTAAATATATTCTTCAGCGGCTTTTTGTAATAATAATTGCTTGGAGTCATTTACAAAATCTTCCGGTCGTCCGAAGCCTGTTGATGTTCTGGTTTTCACTTCCACAAATATGATTCGCTTATCGCGATAAGCGATCAAATCGACTTCGGCTTTGCCGTGGCACCAGTTTTCGTCTAAAACTTCATAGCCAGCTTCCTCAAGATATTTATGCGCGATTGCTTCACCTTTTTGACCAAGAATATTATGTGAAGCCATTATTTTAAAATTACCGAACCAAGAAAACTCGAGATCCCTTTCTCGACTTCTTTGACCCGCAAATAACGCTGCATTAAAATAGTTTGATTCGCTTCATCGGTCTCCTGCTGTATTTCCAGGCGGATATTTTTTAAGATGCGATCGACCTTTCGTTTTTTTAAATGAAAAATCCCACCCAAAATAGTAGCACGCATATTTTCCGTTTCATTACGAACGTAAATTTTTCGCTTGGCGTACCAGTTTTCACTTAAAGTATAAGGTGAAGAAACAAGTCCGATAGCTAACTCTGATATCTTTTGATCGGGATGCTTAATGAACGTTTGCACCGTTGGCAATTCTCCCGCATCGATCAATTTGCTGTATTCGTCTAAAATAGTTTTACATTGGACATTGTCAAAAGTAACATCTGCTAAATTGGATATTACATATGGCGCGATGTAAGTATCGGTAATGCCGTCCCAATGGACCAGCTCATGACCGTAATTCAGAAGAAGGCGTATAATTTCCTTCTCTTGGAACTCATCATTATCAGTAAAATTCTCCGATGCAAGGAACTCATCCGGGGGCGGAAGTTCTTCAGGTCGTCCCGATGGCGGTTCTGGTCTGGCGCTTTCACGCTTGTTCTTATTTAATCGAAGCTTATTCAATTCGGCTATTAAAACACGCTCTTCAATTTGCATTAAAGAACTACACTCACGCACAAAAACAGAAGCTTTTATCCCATCTGGGATTTTTGAAATACTATCCACAACATCATGAATGATACCGGCCTTTTTGATAGGATCGGTACCAGCATCTTTTAATAAAATTGATGTTTTATAAAGGATAAAGTCTTTTTGATTCTGTTCAAGGAAGGTTTTAAAAGCGGAGCTCCCCAGCTTTTGCACATAAGAATCGGGGTCATTCCCTTCCGGGAAGAGAACAACCTTTACGTTCAGGCCTTCTTCAAGAATCATATCTAATCCGCGTAGTGAAGCTTTGATCCCGGCTGCATCGCCATCAAAAAGGATGGTGATATTTTTTGTGAATCTGGATATCAGCCTAATTTGTTCAATGGTAAGCGAAGTGCCCGAAGAAGCTACCACATTTTCTATTCCGGCCTGCTGCACCGATAGCACATCCGCATAACCTTCTACCAAGTAACAATTATCAAGATCCCTGATTGCCTTTTTAGCGAAAAACAAACCATAAAGAACATTCGACTTGTGGTATATCTCGCTCTCTGGAGAGTTTACATATTTTGGTACATTCTTATCTGTTTTAAGTGTGCGACCGCCAAATCCAATTATCCTTCCAGTGAAGTTATGGATAGGAAACATTACTCTTCCGCGAAAGCGATCATATAAACCGCCTTTATCATTCCGGATGGATAATCCTGTTTCTTCTAAAAATTCTTCTTTATATCCTTCTCGTACCGCTTTTTCGCCTAGTGCGCCCCATTCATCTGGCGAATATCCCAACTCAAACTTTTTGATAATATCATCGCGAAAGCCACGCTCTTTGAAATATCCCAAACCGATTGTTTGTCCGGTCTGTGTTTCCCACATGGCATGACTGAAAAACTTAGCTGCCCAAGCAGAGATAACGAATAGACTTTCCCTGCGGCTATCTGCCACCTGCTGCTCAGGCGAAGCCTCAATCTCGGCTATTTCGATGTTATACTTGTTGGCCAGGTATTTTAGCGCTTCCGGATATGAATATTTTTCATGATCCATGATAAAGCGCGTCGAGTCGCCGCCTTTACCACAACCGAAACATTTATAGATGCCTTTGTTTACAGAAACGTGAAAAGATGGAGTTTTCTCGTTGTGAAAAGGACAATTTCCAATAAGACTG
>DASWMZ010000157.1:0-14510 GCA_036399495.1 Pedobacter sp. | reverse complement strand
AGAAGTAGATATCTAATTAAACACCACTTCCTCGGGGCCTGAGACTTTCTCTATATGGCATGCGCACTTCCCGCCCTTAACAACAAACTGAACTGTTTTCCGCTGATTCGTCTGAGGGTTTATCGCACTAACATCTAATGTGTCGCCACTGGTTAACAGGTTTTTCGTATCGCCATCTGTAACAACAGCATAGCTTCCTAGCGAGTGAATTTGATCTGCCGCACCTGATTGTGGTGCTCTACCAGTTCTTTTGATCAGTGATGTAAAGTCCTTCACAATAACGGGTTCGCCAGCCGCATTTTTGAACCTTACTGTAACTGATCGAAACTCTTGGGTACAGATTATTTCAGGACATGGTCCGTCTTCGTTTTCTGTTGATAATTTTTCGGTACAGGAGTGGAGGAATAGGCAAACGCTCAAGAATAGCAGGGATTTCATAATGTCTTTTTCATCATTACGAGAGACTTGGACTCAACGCTACACTTGGCAAATCTTTTTTTGGCTCGAGTCCGAGAAGCGGGAAGAAGACACCGGGACACGGTCTACTGTGTTTGTACTTGTGTTCCCCACTCTTTGGGGTTATCCCGCCATTTACGTAACAGATCCAGGTCGTCATTATTAATTAAGCGGTGCTCGGAAGCATATTGAATCAAGGCATTGTAATTTGAAAGCGTAGAAAAACGACATTTAGCTTTCTTAAAGTTCTCTGTGGCTTCGTCTAAACCGTAGCTGAAAATGGCTACCAATCCGGCAACTTCGCAACCTGCCTGGCGTAATGCCTCAACAGCTTGTAAACTGCTTTTGCCTGTCGAAATTAGATCTTCAACTACCACAACGCGTTGGTTGTCGAATATTTCTCCTTCAATTAAACTTCCAGTTCCGTGTTCTTTAGGTTTTGAACGAACATAAGCAAAGGGCAAACCCAGCTCTTGCGCAACAAGAACGCCTTGCGGAATACCTGCCGTAGCAACACCGGCTATCAACCCAACAGAGCCGAACTCTTCCTGAACAAGTGCGGTTAAATTTTGTCTGATATATGTTCTGATGGTTGAATGAGATAGCGTAATCCTGTTATCACAATAAATTGGCGACTTAATGCCAGACGCCCAGGTAAAAGGGTTGCTTGGTTGTAATTTAATTGCTTTTATTTGTAACAAGAACTCAGCTACTCGCTGTTCAATCTCACTCTTATTGATCATAGGTGCAAATGTATAGAATTTATATCAACGATACCGCTCTCATCATAGCAGATTTTTTACCCGGGGGGCTGGGAAATTATCAACAAATTGATGAAAAAGAATTTAGTTTTTTAAAATTTTACCGCTTGGTAAAAGGGAACCCCGCGTCAGTAAACGTATTACTGACTAAAGATCCTAAAGCATTTTTTAAAAATATAAGAAAGTCTTTCCTGGTGATTAAAGCTGCTGGCGGAGTTGTAAGAAATAATGAAAATCAGTTCCTTTTCATTTTTAGAAAAGGGAAGTGGGATTTACCAAAAGGGAAGCTGGATGAGGGTGAAAAAACTAAGAAAGCTGGTGTAAGGGAAGTTGAAGAGGAGTGTGGCATAAAAGTTTCTAAACTGGGCGATTTGCTGTGTAAAACCTGGCATGTTTACGAAGAAAAGGGTCAGGTTGTATTTAAGAAAACCACCTGGTATAATATGAAAGCTGAGCGCCAGGCCTTAATTCCTCAACTGGAAGAAGGAATTACCGAAGCTCGTTGGCTGGCGTCTGCAGATTTTGACTACATTAAACAGAATACATTTCCGTTAATTCGGGATATCATAAGCCTGCTTGAAGTGTAAGTATTATAACGGGTTGATTTTAACGAAAAATCAATATTACTTGTCCGTCCTAAAAGGAGAAGCCGGCAGTCCTTCTTTATTATATAAGTTCGCATCCGCAGGATTATCCGACCATGCATATCGTACTGCGGTGGGGTTTTTTACTGAATTGCTGTAAACTATTACCGTGTTTGCTTCGATAACTGCATTTGCCCATACAAATTTATTATCATCACCTGCAATGGCAAAGCCTCTCAAATATCCATATTTATCCTTGGCCTGTAAACCTGAACCGATTTCTGTGAATTTGAGAAGTATTTTATCTCCCGAAATTTGCATAGTTTGATAAATAGGCCCCGAATGAACTACGTCTTTTTTGTAAGCTACTTTTTCCGCAGCTAATGCCAACCGTTTTCCAACATCAAGTTTATTAAGCGGATGTACGTCCTTACTGCCTATATCTACGGTCACTGCCATAGCAGTATTGGGTAGCACCAAGGCATGGAGTTGAGTTTCTCTGAGTTGAGCCAGCTTGCTTTCCTGCGGTATCGAATCCGGATTGTTACTGGTGGATAATTGCGTAAATATGAACGGTATGTTATCATTCCAGGCCGAGCGCCAGTCTTTTATTAGTGCTGTAAATAGTGGATAATATTTTTCGACACTTTTAACGTTTCCCTCGCCCTGGTAAAAAATAACACCCTTGATTTTAAAGGGTGTAAGCGGTGTAATCATACCGTTGTATAATACCGCGAGTTCACTGGCGTTTACTTCAGGCGAACGTGGAGGCCAGCCCGAGGTATACTCACTCTTATTGCCGGGCATATATTTCCAGTCTCCTGCTAAATCGATTGTTTTAGCGCCGATCTGAGCACGCATTTCTTCCGGCTTCCCGTTTATTCCGCCGCCTCCTCCAAAATCCAGAACCCGCATTGAGATTATATTTTTACCGGCTTTAACAAGACTTCCCGGGACTTTATATTCCCTTACCTTTTCACCTTCCAGGCCACCTATTTTCTTGCCATTAAACCATGTGCTATCTAAATCATCAGGGCGGGCCAGAAAAAGCGTTAACTCTTTACCTGCATCAAAAGGAGCTACTTCAATCTCTTTTCTGAACCAGACAATTCCGTCATAATCAGGTAGCGGAGTGTTTTCCCAGGATGACGGTAGTTTCATTGATTTCCAGTTTTTTGTATCTAATTGCAAATTGTACCATTTTTGCTCATAGCCCTTGTCGTTATTAACAGTTTTAAGAGCCCACTCTTGTAAGCGTGTCTCAAAGCGGCTTTGTAACACTGCGGAAGAAAGTTTTTCGAGCTCATACATTTGATTGCTATAGTCGGGTAGTGTTTTTAGCGCGGTAGCACTTAACCAGGCTTCGGCAGGAGAGCCGCCTCTGTTAGATGATATAAGACCTACCGGTATTTTGTACTTTTTATAAAGTTCGCGCCCAAAAAAGAACGCTACTGCAGAAAAGTCTCCTACGTTTGTAGCAGAACAGTGCTCCCAGCCTCTTTCTGAAACCACATCGTCCTTCACCTTAAAACTTATTGATTCTTTAACTGTAAACAAGCGAATCATGGGAAAATCTGCTGTAGCTATCGCTTCATCTTTACCTTCAACTCCCCAGGAGAGTTTCCAACCCATGTTCGACTGGCCGCCGCAAATCCATATATCCCCAACTAAAATATCTTTAAGCGTGATAGTATTTTCTCCTTCAACGGTTAAAATATGTGGTCCACCTTCAGAAACGGGTTTTAAATTAATGGCCCACTTCCCGTCTTTATCGGCACGTGTTGTTTGCTTTTGGTCCAGAAAACGAATGGTGACTTTTTCATTTTTATTTGCCCAGCCCCAAATATTTAAAACGGTATTACGCTGTAAAACCATACCATCGCCAACTAATGCCGGGAGGCGTATTTTAGCATTCGTTTGAAGGAAAGTTATAACAAAGAGGAAAATGAAAAAGTGACGCATGCAAGATTTATTTAAACGCTAGTTATGAAATCAAAGTATATTTAGATGTAAAGTTAGCGTTTGTGTTTACAATTTAAGTTTATCAATCTAGCGTGTTTAAAATCAAATGTAATTTAGTTTGTGTGATGTTATTGCTTTACAATTTATTGACTATTATGATTTATGCGCGTATCAATCTTTTTTTTAAAACTCGATTGCCATATTATACATTTACATATAGCTAACAATTAAGCTGAGTGTTCCTTAGCATTGTCTATGAAGATTAAGTCTTTTATCAAACTATATTACCCTGCTGTTTTAATTCTTGTTGCCATTCTAAGCTTTACTATCTACGCATATTTCGAGGCTTCAACTAATTATGAAGTTCGAACAAATAGGCTATTTGAACAAAGATCATTCAGGGTTGCAGAAGTGATCGGAAATAGAATGACAGACTACGGACAGATATTAAGAGGTTGCCAGGCTCTTTTTGATGCCAGCGAAAATGTAGCTGGTAAGGAGTGGAAAACTTACGTTAACGGGCTTAATGTCGAAGAAAATTATCCGGGGATACAAGGGCTTGCTGTATCTAAATACCTTGGCATTGCAGATTCGACTAAATTCCTTCAAGAATTGAGAAAAGCAAACCGCGCATACACTATTACTTCTACTTATGACCATGAGATAATTGCACCGGTGTTATATATAGAACCCTTAAACAAACGAAACGAGCGGGCGTTGGCCTACGATTTGTATAGCGAAGCGCATCGTCGCGACGCCATTAACAGAAGCATAAAAACTAAGCAGCCCTCAATAACAAGAAAAATAGTTCTGAGACAGGAGACTCAAAAAAATGTGCAACCGGGGTTCCTGATGTTTTTACCATTATTTTCAGATTCGGAACACACCAAAGTAACGGGTTTCGTATCAAGTGTGTTTAGAACACATGATTTAATGAGATTATTGTTAAACCGATATTCAGACGTAGATGTTCGGATATATGACGGAAACAGATTGTCCCGAGAACATCTCATTTATGAGAAGTCGTTATCAGCTTCTCTTGATGATGTGACTGGCCTGGCATCGGATACAACCATAATTGTTGCCGGTTTGCCCTGGCGAATAATCGTCAATCCAAACAAGAACTTTGGGTCTGCGGTAGAAAGACAACAACCATATTTGATAGGAGCTATTGGTTTGGTTTTGAGTATCTTGCTATTCCTGATCTCATATAATAACACCCGAAGAAAAATTCGGATCGCCGAAGAACTTGAAAGATCAAGGGCCCTTGAAAAGAAAAAAGATGAGTTTATCAGCATTGCTAGCCATGAACTTAAAACGCCGCTTACAAGCATTAGTTCGGCTGTTCAAATTTTAGAACGTGCCGACTTGAAAGAGAAGGATAGATTTCTGCTTACAAAAGCTAAAAGGAATATTAATAAACTTCAGAGTTTGATTAGCGATTTACTTGATATTTCAAAAATGCAGGCGGGCCAACTTTCGCTGAATAAAGAAAATTTTGATTTGCCTGATTTGATACATGAAAGTATTGAGAGTGTAAGCCATATGTACAACAGCCATGCAATTGAACTTTTAAATAGTATCCCTGATATTTCTTATTATGGCGATAAATTCCGGTTGGAGCAAGCGCTAAATAACTTGCTGATGAATGCTATTAAATATTCACCCCAATCAAAAAAGGTATTTGTAGATGTGAGTTTAAAAGATACCCGCCTCAAAATTAAGATAATTGATGAGGGAATTGGAATTTCTAAACAAAACCAAAATAAGGTATTTGATAGATTTTTCAGGGCCGAAGAATTGTCCCCTGTTATCTCTGGATTAGGCATTGGCTTACATATTTCAAATGAAATCGTTAGAAGACATAATGGCTCCATTAGCCTTAGAAGCGAGTTAAATCAGGGCTCTGTCTTTACGATTGAACTGCCTTATGCCAAATAGGGGAAAATCTTGCTACGAAAATCTTTCTGAATTTCTTGTAACTGGTGCCCAGATTATATTAAAATAGTAAGGGTAATTTATTACCACGTTTCGACCAAGCCCCAATCTGTAACCGTATCCGGACAATTTGACACCGGCACCAAAATTGGGCAAGAGGGGATATGTTTGGAGGCTCTTTAAAAAGGAGGGGTGATGAAAATTAACTATTCTATCGGTTTCTGAGGTTATGATTAATAAATAATATATAAGTTTGATCAATTACTGATAGTTTAATTCAGCATCAAAACAAACAAGAGTCCTCAGGATTTTGTATTCCAAGCATGGAGATATCAATTACAACCCCAGCCATTCTTTTCCCTGCAATCTCATTGTTATTGCTTGCTTACACAAATCGTTTTATGGCTTTAGCAAGTTTGATAAGAAATCTGAAAAGTCAGTATATCGAGAATCATAACCCGAATTTGATCGGGCAGATAGCAAATCTTAGAAAACGGATTTATTTAATCAGAAATATGCAGGCTTGCGGTATAGCAAGTTTTTTCCTATGCGTATGTTGTATGCTTCTGCTTTTCAATGATAATCAAACTATTGCAAAAATCACTTTTGCGTTTAGCCTGGTCTTATTGCTCGTTTCCCTCTATTTATCACTTAGAGAAATACAAATTTCTATAGAAGCACTTAAAATTGAATTAAGTGAAATTGAAAACACTACCGTGGAGGCAGGAAATAAGACCGAAAAAGAGAATATGGTTGTTGTTAAGGACGAGATACAGGAAGCTGAAACCCAACGTCAGCAAATAATAAGCAACGGGCTGGGGTAATCCCGGCCCGTTGTTCAGACCTATTTTTCTTTGAGCTCAAAGTCAACTTCCGTTTTACCCCATTCTAAAGAAACTTCGCCGGTTTTAGCAACCTTAAAAGTTAATTGTTCTTTTGAAGATTCGGTAGTTTCCGCTTTAGCCGTAATCCTTAGCTGATCTTGTTCTTGGTTGTATACGGTTCCCCATTGATCCCACGTTTTGTTAAACATGAAAGTCCATTCTTTTTCACCGGGAATGCTGTAGAAACTGTATTTGCCAGCAGGGAGCGGTTTTCCGTTTATGGTAACATCCTTACTTACTTCAAATACGGTGGCCTCATTTGCCCCGGTTCTCCACACTTTACCAAAAGCTGCAATATCTTTACCTATAACTCTGTTTTTTAAAGAAGGCTTGCTGTAATTTATAGTGACTACTGTCCCATTTTTAAGAGTTTCACTTACTGTAGCAGGCGGACTTACACGTTTGCTTTTATCCGTTTGGGCAAATGCGGCAGTTCCTGTCAAAATTGTTGTTAATAAGGTAATTACGAGTAGTTTTTTCATAATGATTGTTTGTTGATTAAATTTCTTTTTTTTGGATGTTCTATGAGATTGCGAAGATCAATACATCAACATCATAAAGCAAATATGCTGGCTTAATTGTTTTAATAATATTAATTACGATAAAAATTGCATATTAATGTTAACCTGCCAAAGCAAACACCAACCGATCTAGAAATTCAACTTGTCCGGGATGAATCTTAATCAAGGCTTCTTCAATTGTAAACCATTCAGCCTTATCTACTTCCGGAAAACTTTTGGTTTTGCCGGATTTTGGGGGCCATTCCAGGTTAAAAGTGTTGGATTCAATGAATAATAACTTTGAGTCACATTTCATTGCCCAGGCTCTTATAATTTTACCACTTTTCAAAACCACTTGATTTAGAGAAATAAAAGATTCGCTGGTTACAAAGTTCCCAGTCTCTTCGTAAAATTCGCGTTTTGCGACTTCCAAAGGTTCCTCAAAGGTATACTCGCCTTTTGGTACCGACCATACTCCCTTGTCTTTTCCTGCATAAAAAGGTCCGCCGGGATGAACCAACATCACCATTATATGAGCATTGTATATGTGATAAGGGAGTAAACCAGCACTTGTTTTCATGTAATTGTACTATTGATAATACACTGTTTTTTCATATTAAGGCTTAGTGTATGCAATTTACTATAGCGAAAATAATTACAGCCATGTTTAAAATTTATTTTTATAATATTATTGAGATTTTGTTATGACTTTTATAATTATTTCCATACTTTTAGTATCATACTGATTTTTTGACCCCGATTTGGCTTGATAGTTGCTAAATATAAATCACCAATCAGGTAGCTTACTTAGTGTAAGACTTACACTTAAAAATTTGGAGGTATTTTATGAAATTAACAGATTTATTACTAAATGGATTTAGCTTTCAAGAAATTTTAAAACAGTTTTCAATGGATCAGTCTGAAATAAAAATTCAGGATGAGGATGTTATCCTTGCCAGAAAAGATCTGAGTAATATTGAAATTCTAAAAGAACACATTTTAATTCAGGGAAAGAACACTTCGGGAATTGTAAATCTGTTTGGTACCTTACATTATAATTTATTAAATCAATTAGCAGTCTTTGAACTCGAATCTGTTGAGCGAAAAGCAATAGCATAACATAACAAGTACTTCTGGTTAAAGGTCTGTTACGAAGTAACAGGCCTTTTTTTGTACAGTTAATATGTTAGAACCTATTTTAAATTAACCCGTAAAAAGCTGCAATTTACTAAAGCCTAAAAATTGGCATATGAAATTGCTCTCAAAATTATATTCCCATTTAGTTTCTACGCTTGTAATGCTTGTAGTTCTCTTAAATTCTGCCTCTGCACAGGATAGTGACGAGCTCTTTAAACAAGCCCGAAGTGCAGCATTTGATAAAAAAAATTACCCTCTCGCTATTAATATATCCCAACAGGCACTAGAAAAAAGCCCGGGTTACACAGACATTCGTACATTTCTAGGAAGATTATATACCTGGTCTGATAAAGATGATAGCGCAAGAGTGGAGTTCGAAAAAGTTTTGCAAACCGATCCGGGAAACCAGGATGGGACTTTAGCTTACGCTAGTCTTGAGTATTGGAACGATGATTATTTAAAATCCCTGGAGCTTGTTGATGACGGCTTGAAAAAACATCCCGATTCAAAGGAACTGTCACTTTTAAAAGCCAAAATATTAAGTAGTCTTAATCGATATAGTGAAGCTGATATAATAGTTTCCCGCTTACTGAAAACTGATCCGAAGAATACCGAAGCAAGGGCAATGTCGCTGAGCATTAAAGATAATAGTGCTAAGAATAAATTTGGTATAAGCTATGATTTTGTACACTTCGACAAGCAATTCAATAACCCATGGCATTTAATGAGTATCGATTACGGCAGGCAAACAAAATTTGGTTCTGTTTCAACAAGAATTAATTACGCCAATAGGTTTAAAGAGAACGGTTTTCAATTTGAACTTGATGCATATCCTAGAATCTCCCGTACTTTTTATGCATATACCAGTGCTGGCATTTCCGGCGATGGAGTTTTCCCAAATTACCGGGCAGGCTTTTCGCTTTATGCTAATTTACCCTCCTCATTCGAAGCTGATGCCGGTTTTAGGTATTTGAGATTTGACAGCGATACCTGGATTTATACATTATCAGCCGGGAAGTATTACAAGAATTATTGGTTTAACCTTCGTACCTACCTTACGCCATCAAACAGCGCAATATCACATTCATACTCTTTTAATGTAAGATACTATTTTGGTGGTGCTTTTGATTACCTCAGATTTGGCGCAGGAACCGGTTTATCTCCCGATGAATCTACAAATAGTGTCTTAATAGGGCAGCAAACCGAAAGTTCATTGTATAAACTTAAATCTAATAATATCAATTTAGGACTGGTTCATTCTTTCAAAACATTTAATGTAGTTTCTTTAAATCTTTCCTGGTTAAACCAGGAATATCGAAGAAGTACTTTCGGAAATCAAACAACAGCAGCAATTAGCTATCAACGAAGGTTTTAACCTTGGAACATTAAAAAGCTCCTCTTGTCTGGAGAGGACCGACTAGGGGCCTAAAAATCCGTAACTATATACCCATCTCTTCGTATACAGGCGAAATAAATTCTCTGATATGATAAAGAAACACAATATGTTAAGAGCCTTTACGCTTTTGCTTTTTGCATTATTGTACCATGGAAGTTATGCGCAAAATGTTGGTATTAATTCTACTGGTGCAACTCCGCATGCTTCGGCAATGCTGGATATTGCCTCAACGGACAAGGGATTATTAGCACCTCGTGTATCTTTAACCAGTACATCAAGTACGTCCCCAATATCTACTACACCTGCAGACGGACTGCTTGTATATAATCTGGCCACCACTGGTGATGTAACCCCAGGCTTTTATTATTATAGTACCGCTACTACCTCCTGGATTCGGTTAGGTACAGGTTCATCCGGCTCTGGCTGGAATTTAACTGGTAACGGAAGCACTACAGCCGGAACTAATTTTCTTGGTACAACCGATGCAATAGATTTAGTCTTCAAAACAAACGGCACGGAACGTGCAAGAATATTGAGTGCAGGAAATTTTGGCATTGGTACAGCCTCTCCTGCACAAAAGCTGGATGTTGCAGGGAATGTTTCATTCACCGGAGCATTAATGCCAAACGGTTTAGAGGGAACTTCGGGCTATGTTTTAACATCTGCAGGTCCAGGGGCTCCTCCAACATGGTCTAGCATTGCAACGGCTTCATCGACTGCCTGGTCAAGATTAGGGGATGCGGGTACTTCGGCCGCGACCAATTTTATTGGGACTACAGATGCTGTTTCTTTTGTATTGAAAGCAGGTGGCAATGAGAAAATGCGCTTAGGTGGCGCTAGTAATACCGGTATTACAGTTACTGGAACATCTACAACTAAAGATATTTTATATGCTGTAGGGAATATTAACAATTACGCCTCTATTGAAGTACAGAATAACAATACTGGAAATTCAGCTAGTGCAGATTTTGTTGTGTCAAATGATGGAACTTCCGGCGGGGTATTAAATGCTAAGGAGTATTATATCGATATGGGAATTAATAGTACCAGTTACACAACCGGTAATGGAAATATTTTAAACGGTCAAAGTACAACCTATCTGTATTCCTCTTCACCAGGTAACTTTTATATCGGCAATGGTTATAGCGGAAAGGACATTATTTTCTTTACCAATTACGGAAATACAAACGCTAATAATACGGCCGACGGATATGAAGTGATGCGCATATATGGTGGAACTGGCAATGGAGGTTCTGCTGCACAAACTCAGGTTGTTACAATTGGTAATGTTTCTCCTTATTTACTAAATAAATTAACTGTTGGAGGCGGCGTTGCTGCCACTGCGTATGTTACCTCTTCCGACAGGCGTTTAAAGACAAATATTCAGGGATTAAAATACGGCTTAAAAGATGTTTTACGCTTAAGACCGGTTAGTTATAATTGGATCGATCCAAATCAAAGTCAAGATACTCAATTAGGTTTGATAGCTCAAGAGGCCAGGGATGTAATACCTGAAATTGTTTTAGGAAATGAAGCCAAAGAGAAGCTTTCAGTTAATTATACCGAGTTAATACCCGTCCTCATCAACGCCATAAAAGAGCAGCAAGAACAAATAGACGACTTAAAACAGCAGGTTGAAAAGCTTAAAAAGTAATCACTGCTAAGGTTAAAGAGTAAGATAATGAGTAAAACGCCTTCATCAAAAACTGTAAATGTATTCCTGTCTTTAGACCAGGCATCCGTTAATAGTTATTTTAACAAACACGATCCATCGCCTATATATAAAAGGCAGCTAAGTCATCACTTTGAGCAATATATTCGTGCATCGGTTTCTGCTGCTAAACGTTATGATCCTATATTTTTTAAGATAAATTGCAAAAACGATATCGATCAGCAGTTTGCTGAACCGGTATTGTATGCCATAAGAAGACACTTTGCCGAGAAGAAAGATGAAGAGATAAAAGCTTTCAAAAAATATAAAAAACGCAACTATGCGGTAGTGGGTGTGAGTTTGGTAATAGTTGTGCTGGTTAATTTATTGCTGCCCTTGGTAATTAAAAAGGATGTAGCCGATGAAACCGGGCTCGCTCACCTTTTAGATGTATTTACCTGGGTAATATTTTTCCATCCGTTAGACGAATTATTGTTTAACTGGAATCCGCATTTAAAAAGAATTTTACTGTTAAATAAACTTACAACGGCCGAATCAATTATTATCGGACATGAGAAAAAGGCTAGCAATACTACTCCTATGGAAACTTTCAGGGTTGTTGCTGCCTGATACAGCACTTGCTCAATCCTCTCTAAGTTTCGAACATTATTATACCATGAGCCCCGGCTCGCCTTTAAATAGTATGCCTGTGGCTTCCTATCAGGCGGCTAAAGGCCTTTATGCAGAAGGTAGATATAACTATGAAGCATTAAACACGTTTTCAATTTATCTGGGCAAAACCTATGCTAAAGAATCGGTAATATCTTATTCAATCAGTCCAATTGCTGGAGCTGTAATGGGAGGCTTTAATGGTGGCTCGATTGGAGCTAATATTGGCTTGTCCTATAAAAACTTTTATATCTACTCTCAACCGCAGTATTCCTTCTCGCTAGAAAACGCTGTCAATAATTTTATTTATAGTTGGACAGACATTACTTACAGTCCAACAAGTTGGTTGTCGGCAGGCATTTCGTTGCAACATACAAAACCTTATCAAAGTAAAAGCTATATGCAAAACGGCTTTGTTGTTGAGCTTGCTGTCAAAAAGTTTGCATTTCCAATGTATATTTTTAATCCGTTAACCAAAGATCGGTCTTTTGTTGTTGGTGCTAATTTTGAATTAAATTTCAAAAAGAAGAAAACTTCCGAAGTAAAAAAAGACGATTCTTTTAATAAAAGTTTCCCTTTTCGCGCTTTGGCTAATAATACCGAAGATCAAAATTTTTTAACTGAAAAAGAACACGTTATTGTACCCAATAAAATTAAACCTGCAGTAGAAAATATAATAAAAATTCGTAGAGTTAATGTGGTAATAAGAACAAAAGATCCTGATGAAGAAATTGTAACTAAGCCTAATATTTTGGCTCCTAAACCTGGTTCAATTGCCACGCCAACACCTGCGCCGGCGGTCAAAGTTCCACGTAAATTAGATACGCTTAAATCTAATGCAGTGCCTGCAAAAAAATCATCGACACCCTTAACCGAGCCAGATAATAATACACCTGCTGCTGAACAAATAGAAGCATCCTCGTCACATGATGTGATAAGTTACTATGCCATAATATTGGGACCTTTTAAAAGCGAAGAAGAAGCAAGAGCATTAAAATCCCAACTTGTAAATAAGTTCACAAAAGAAGTAATCTTATTCTCAGATGCCGGGCATTTCAAGTTGCGCATAACCGGATTAATTGATCGGCAAGAGTCGGAGATTCTTATCGCAAAAGCAGTAAATGAAGGCTTAAAAGCTGCAACAGCAATAGTAACCTATAATTTAAGAAGTCTTGATGCACTACCTTTTAAAAATGGTGAGGAATCGTTTAAAGCAACAAATTTATAATACATTTATTAAATAACTTAACGCTCAAAGAAATTGAATATGAAGACCTGCAGCATTATATTAATTGTAGGAGATACACTCCCTCCGGCATTTTGGTTAACCTGGTGGTTCCAACTGTTGGTCTTGTTAGTAATAGCAACCATCTTATATTTTTATCACCGTTCCAAAATCAAGGAAGTAGAACACAAGGTGGGTGATCTGGAACGGCAGTTGTTGGAAACAAAAGAACTTTTATCCTATGCTCGTCAGAATGAACAAAGTTCACGTGATTTAGCTGCCCTCGAGAGTAGAAATAAAAGTCAGCTTCTTTCAAAAATCAGCCACGATATCAGAACACCAATGACTACCATGATGGGGATGGCATCGCTTCTTAACGAAACATCGTTAAGTGCCGAACAACAGGAGTATACTAATACGATACAGGAATCGGGCGAGAATTTGTTAAAACTTATTAACGATATTTTAATAAATGATATTCTGGAATATTCCAGGTTTGAATCAGGAAAAGAACTAGAGCAAAAAGACTTCGATCTGCGTAATACCGTTGAAGAGGTTTTGGAGGTGTTCGCGTCGAAATCTGCAAAACAGAATATCGATCTGCTTTATGATATTGAAGGTAACGTTCCAACCCAAGTGGCCGGTGATGCCATGCGATTGCACCAAATTTTAACTAATCTGGTAAAAAATTCGATTCGTTTTACAGTATCGGGCGAAATTTTCATTGGCATAAAGCTGCAGGAAGCAAAAGAGGATAATCGCGTTAAGCTGGAATTTGAAATTAGAGATACCGGCATGGGTATGTCTCCCGACAAAGTGGCACAACTTTCTACAGGATTTTCTGAACCTGTTTCGGCATTAAATACCAACGGAATATCTTCCGGGGTAGGATTAATTATTTGCAAGAACCTGATTTCCTTAATGGGAGGAAGTATACAAGTGTCGAGCAGTGAACATCATGGTAGTACTTTTAAATTCATTATTTGGCTTAGGACTAGCTTGCAGATGGTTCGCTCTAAAAATATAGAGATGGCCGGAATGCAGAATAAGAAGGTTCTTGTGGTTGACGATAATATATCAGGTAGTAATTTACTTACCAAACAGTTAACACAATGGAAATTGTCTGCTGCAGCGGTGAATTCGGGAGCTGAAGCAATAGCAGCTCTAACGAAGGATACGGAGTACGATTTGGTTATCACAGATATGCATATGCCTGAAATGACGGGCGTTGAATTATCGCAGGCTGTTAAAAGACTTTATCCGGAACTTCCCATTATTCTGTTGAGTAAGGTCGATGATGAGTCATATAAGAAACATCTGGGCCTTTTCAGTTCAGTGATTAAAAAG
>DASWMZ010000156.1:0-32952 GCA_036399495.1 Pedobacter sp. | reverse complement strand
GGTAATCGTAGCCGCTGATGAAACGCTCTACAATAACGTCCCTGGATATACTTTTTGCCAGAATCAGTGCATCAAGTGCCTGCTCCTTAGAAATGATATCGGTAGTAATTCCACGTCCATGATTTCCGTTAACCGGCTTTATCGCTAGCGGAAAGCCATATTTTTCTATCGCAGAATTCAATTCCGTCTCGCCACGAATGATGGATCCTTCTGGTACGGGAATAAAGGCTTCTCTGAGTATTCGTTTAGTGGTTTGCTTGTTTTGAACCAGTTCAACAGCAATACTGCTGGTAGAATCTGCCATAGTGGCCCGAATTACTTTTTGGTTCTTTCCTTGTCCAAACATTACTAGCGAATGATCATCGAGGCGTCTGTAAGGAATGTCTCTTTTCAAAGCTTCATTAACAATAGACTCTGTACTCGGGCCCAGCTTCTCGGAATAGTAAATCTTTTCGAGCGCTTTGATATCCGCAGCTATGTCGTACGAACGACCTTCTGCAACAGCAGTTACTAAAGCAACGGCGGCCTTGGCGGCATAAATTCCCGCATTTTCAATCAGGTATGTAAAAACCACATGATATACGCCGGTCTTATCGGTTGAGCGTGTTCTCCCAAAGCCGCAATTCATTCCTGCAAGCGTTTGTAGCTCAAGGGCTACATGTTCTACAACATGACCGAGCCACGTTCCTTCCTGCATCCGAAATAAAAACCCGCCTTGCCGCCCTTCTGAGCATCTATGTGTAAATAATGACGGTATTAAAGTCATTAATCGATCAGGAAAGCCATCTATTTTGTTCGTAGGGAAATTCTCATAGAAATATAAGTCGAGCTTCATTTCAATCAAATTTGTTCTGAAGCAAGACCAATAATTCGGACCCCTCAGCACTTTAATCTCTAAAATTTTCATCTGAATATATTGTCTTTTAAGGCTATGAAGCTTTCACGAGCATATCACTTCGGTTTGTAAACGGTATGCTCATGCAGGTTTCATATTGGTTTATGTTCTGCTAGATTTTTGCATCGTTCTATTAAGTAAATCATAATAAATTTGATGCCAATGTTTGTTTCCATTTAAGGATTTTGAAATTCAAGTGTAATGATTTAGCTGAGATGATGTTTAAAATTGTTAGTCTTGTTACAACATGGTAGATAGTTATAATTTAATCTCCAATCTTAAATCTATGTCGATAGATAGAGCTTCAACAGGATGGTTTAGCGGATGTTTTGACTTTTAAAACTACAGGTATTTTCCGATGGAGGTGAGAAAAGTACCTGCTGAGGCGAAAAATTCCGTCGTTTAATTTTGAATAAGCCGGTTATCGGGAAAGATTTTATAGGCATACCGCGGAACATTATTCGGAATAAACAGGCATCGTAAAAAAGAATGTCGAACCCTTTCCTTCTTCCGAGGTAAAGCCAATTTCACCACCCTGCATTTTTATCATTTCGGAAGATAAATACAGTCCTAGACCGAAACCTGGAATTTTCGATTTTTTTGCATTCTCTGCGCGGGCAAAGCGTTGAAAAACCGAGCTCTGTTCCGACTTGGCTATCCCCATTCCAAAATCCTGTACGCTTACCGTGGCCGAAGATTGATCTGCCCTAATATGTACTATTACTTCACTTGAGTGAGGTGAATATTTAATGGCGTTAGTTAAGAGATTGGTGATTATTGCACCAGTCTGGGTTTTGTCTGCATTTACAATTGCATCAGCCTTATCTCCAATAATAACCTGATGAGTTGATATAGCCACGTTGAAATCTTCAACTATGTCGGATACAAGAGTACACAAATTGAATATTTCTAAATTTAAAGCGGTAGTTCCGGTTGTTATTTTAGATGTATTTAAAAGTGCGTTTAGTAAAGTGGTCATCTTACCGGTTTGTTCATTCACCTTGTTTACGGCCATTCGTACCAAAGGACTTGCCTCTTTTAGTTCGCGGTCTAAAATCTGACCATAAGCTTTAATAATTGACAAAGGTGTTTTCACCTCATGGCTCGCAACCGAAATGAAGGTATCTTTCTCATCAGAGACGTTACGCATATGTGTCAAGTCTTCAAATTCGAGCTTGAACAATAGATTTGGCGCCTGATAAATCCGTCGGGCCTTAACACTTAAGCTTCTGGCCCCGTGTTTCGGATGTGCATAGTCTACCTCAAAGTTTCCATGAAAGTCGTGGTTCTTTAAAATAGAATCTAAGTTGGTACGCACCTGAGCTATGTTTAACCCGCCATCAATAATTTGATAAAAGTTCTTTCCAAGAATATGCTCTCTGTCGAGACTGAATAAATTTATAAATGAAGGAGTAGCAGTGATTACCTCCAGGTTGGAGCTTAAGATTATAATAGGTTCATCAGAGCTTGAAACAATGATTGAGGCCAAAGCTTTTTCTTCATTCAAATTCATTTCGGCCTGTGGTTGCTCCGAGATATTCTGCATTGTTTTAGTAAACCCGATATGTTCGTTCTTTTCATTATACAATGGGAAAACCAGGCCACTGCCCCAAAACTGTATTCCGCCTTTCTTTAAATGGAAGCGTTCGTTTATCGCCATTCCTTCACGAATGGCTGTTGTCATTTCAACAGCAGGAACTTTCTCTTTTAGATCTTGGGGAAGATATAGAATATCCACACTTTGGCCAATAATCTCATCGGCGGTATAAAGAAGGATGTTTTTCGCTCCTTCGTTCCAAGATGTTATAATTCGTTCCTTATCTGTTGTATAAATGGCAAACTCTTTTAAGCTATCGAACACACGCTTATAAAAATCTTCGTTTTTTTCTTTGCTTTCCACAAAGGACGAACGTTGAAAATGTTCATTGGTTTTAAGTTTCTTACCCGGATTTTTCAGTGCATTACGAAGAGGGACCTGAATTAAATTCCCTCTAAACAGCTTAAAATAAGGATTTTATTGCTAAGGCTTAAAAAATTGCTGTACTATGATGTATGGATAGGCTTTGCTTAATGCCTTAACGAAGGTATCTAAGCATTGTGAAGGCATTAAACAATCTTTCCCATTTGCTCAAAAATAAGGATGTAGATAAAATGCAACTAAACGCCAGTTTGCCTTTATCATTTGGGTATAAATAACAGGGAACAGGCTAATTACTTATATAACCAAGACTATTTCCATTTATAGAAGCTTAGTTTTTCTTATGACTCCAATTCCTGCAATCGGCCTTCTTGATAGTACTATCTCCTTATTAAAGGAAGGCTACACAGATATTAAGAGTTGTCGATTTGGTTTAATGTAATAACTCATTTATCTTAATTATAGAACATTCATGAGAAAGCGAGAAAGAATGAAAAGGATTTCGAGTGTTATCATTGCTAATTTGATAGTTGCATTATTTATGGCTGTTGCCGGATACTTGTTTTTAAACAGGTAGTTTGACAATGGCTGCGGATTTAAAAGCCGTATTTACATCCAACAAACCCGTACAATGCGGCTACTCCCTGGCAAAAGGTTTGTAGGTAGTTGTATTCAAAATCAATCTAAAAACCCTGAGAATATGAAAGATGCTGTGAATAATTACCTGGTGGTTACATACAAGAATCTTCCCAATACTGAATTTATATGTGATAGTAAAGGGGAGATCAGAATTAAAGTGTCGAAGATCAAAGAAAGAGTTGTTGCAATGTTATGCGTAAACAGAATATATGCTCTTACCGATACCTGTCTTTACCTGTTTGATGACGTGGGCAGTAAAGTCAAAAGCCTTACTGATTTTGCTCCGGCAATCGAATGGTATAAGAAGTATAGTGATGAAAATAATATGAAAGTAGTTTTGCCCCGAGCTTGAAATAGGTACATAACCTTTATCTATGATAAACATTATTCTTGCCTTAGCGCAGCAAATTGAACGGAAAGCCTTGCGTAATGTAGTGGAAAGAAATCCCGGTGTGGAAGTGATGAATGAAGCAACGAATATCTGTGAAGTGCTTTCAATGCTCGAATCAGGAATTTGTCCGGATCTAATCTTGCTTGACGCAGAGCTGGCTAACGAAGACGATATCTTTCTCCTTGAGACACTCACATCCAATTTCTCATTTGCCAAAGTACTAATCATCAATACCAATGCGGATGAACGTGCAATCAAGGTAGCTTTTAGCCTGGGAGTGAAAGGGTATTTGCTGAAAGATTGCAGTACCGACGAGCTCTCTTTGGCCATAACAGAAGTAGCCTCTGGAAAAGAAATGTTATGCTCTTCTCTTGGACTTAAATTTCTTAAAAAGGATTGTCTAAGAGAGGTCTATCGGAAACCGGAGGAAAGGTCGATTGAATTGAGTCACAAGGAACTCGAAATATTATCTCTGATTGCTGAAGGTTACACTAACGCCGAAATCGCAGACAAGATATTTGTTAGCAGACGCACCGTTGAGGGACACCGACTTAATCTAATCAATAAATTGGGCGTAAAGAACTCGGCGCAGCTCATAAAGGTTGCTTGCCAGAACGGGCTTATAGCCGCTGCCTGAGATACACATAGGAGGATTTTACATGCAACTTACTGAAGTACAAGTAGATTGGGAGAAAGTAAGAAATTTCTTCAACCTTAACCGTGATATGGTTCAATTAGGGACATCACAATTTATATCATCTCATCCTTTTCCCGTAAGGAAGGCTATACAGCAATATAGTAGGCAACTGGATGAAAATCCGGTTCTGTTTACTCAAGAACAGGAAAATAATTTGATGCAGCAATGCCGGGAGGAGGTTGCAAACTATTTTGGGATCAATAATCCTGATGAGATTGCACTAACTGACAGTACCACAATGGGGCTCGGTCTGATTTCCACTGGTCTGAATATTCAGCCTGGTGACGAAATATTAACCACCGATCACGATCATTATTCTCAGCACGAATCTATCCGGCAGGTGTGTAACCGAACGGGAGCAACTTACCGCAGATTTGAGATGTATAAGAACTTATCTGAAGTAAGTAAGGAAGAAATTGTCAATTCGGTTGTAGGCGCCATCAGGGATGAAACACGGGTTCTCGGAATTACCTGGGTGCATTCCAGCTCGGGACTAAAAATCCCGGTACCTGAAATTTCAAAGGCCGTAGCATTGCTTAACCGCGGACGCGATGGCAGAGAAGTGAGGATAGTAGTAGACGGTGTACATGGATTTGGTATAGAAAAAGAGTCGTTCCCAGAGCTGGGCTGTGATTTCTTTATTAGCAGTGGTCATAAGTGGATATATGGCCCCAGAGGTACAGGTTTTGTTGCAGCAACTCATGAGGCTTGGCAGCAGGTTACTCCTGTAATTCCCAGCTATACCGACACAATGGATATGGTAATTGAAGAAGAGGGCCACCCAGACTTTATGGATGGGAAGCAAATGACACCGGGCGGTTTTCACTCACTCGAATACCGCTGGGCTTTCGCGGATGCTTTTCGCTTTATTAATTCGATTGGTAAAGAGAATATTTATGAAAGAGTACATTATCTCAATCGGCTTTGTAAGGAAGGGCTGGTGGAAATGCCACATGTACGCCTCCATACGCCTATGGCGGATGAATTCTCCGCCGGAATTATAGCCTTTGAGGTTGATGGCTATTCAACGCCGGAAGTGATAAAGGTACTGCAGGAAAAAAATGTGGTTGCAACGGCAGCACCATATCGTACGAGTTGGGCCCGGTTCACGCCCGGAATCATTAATACGGAACAAGAAATTGAAATTGCCTTGAATGCGGTGATGTCTTTAAAGAAATAACATCGACGCTTCTGAACAACGGCAAACCAGAACCTGCCCTCAGCCTGAGGAATCTTCATGTAAAATTTGAAGTCATGCGCTAAAGGCTATGTTAATCTGAGGAGCTTCAGGCAAAGGCATCCAATGCGTAACATTTTCCAATCTCGAGCCGTCGTATTCCCGAATAAAGAAATTCAACTCCCAGTTATAGTAGCCGATACTTCTGCAACTCTCTCCGTGAAAGAGAAGCACCTCGTGCATATCTTCCGGCAATGCTTCTAATGTTAAAATCCAGTTCATGATATTTTGACCCGTGTATACTAAAATAGATTAATTGGGTTGCAAAATCAGGTATTTAACACGTAATTATATAGGAACATCGATTTCGCACCTCCCAGTTGTGTATACGTTTTTATAGAGGTTAAATACGTGCTTCCGTTTAAGAAGTACCTGATTTTTGACAACCTTAAACAAATCTGTTTCGCGAACGTAATTTAGTTTCAGGTTTATTTGGTTAGTTAAACGCCTGCTTTCTCCCAGATTTGCAGGCGTTTTTATTAATCATTAACCTATTGTTAAATCGTGAAAACTTATACTATGACAGAAGAACCAATAAACGAATGCCCGGTGCCTAAAGGAATATTATTTATTATTGGCGGTAAAGAAAGTAAGGGTGAAAAGCCTACCAAGGAAATACAAAAGAAAAACTCAGAGCCGCTTGAAATTTTAAGTTCATTTATTAATATAATTGGAAAAGAGGACCCGGCAATTGCAGTGGTTACAACCGCCAGCAGCCAGGGACCTGAAATGTTTGAGGATTATAAGAGCGCCTTTGCCGAATTAAAAGTTGAAAATCTGATTCATGTTCATCACGAAAGCAGAGAAGAAGTTTTGGATGACGATCTGTCGTGGATTCAAAATGTTGATGCTGTATTTTTTTCGGGGGGAGATCAACTGAAGTTAACATCGATATATGGTGGCACAGATGCTTTGCTTGGTTTAAAGCAACGTTATATTAATGAAAGCTTCGTGATAGCCGGAACAAGTGCAGGGGCTATGGCCATGTCTACTCCCATGATTTATGCCGGAAATCAGGACTTGCAGCAGATTACAGGTGAAATAAAGGTTACAACAGGTTTGGAGTTTCTTAAGGATGTTTGTGTGGATACTCACTTTGTTGACCGTGGCCGCATTGTCCGCATGGCCCAGGTTATTGCCACCAATCCAACTTGTATCGGTATCGGGATAGAGGAGGATACTGCTATTATCGTGCGAAATGGACTAGAGGCAGAAGTTGCTGGAAGTGGAATAGTAATCGTCCTTGAGGGCCACCAAATTACCGAAAGCAATGTGCTCGATTTTAATGCAAAAAGGGCCGTCTCGATTCGTAATCTCCAGACACATCTGCTATCGAAAAAAGACACATTTCAAATCGCTCAGAATAATCCGCCACATATTTAAACTTTAGATACATTCTGGGAAGCCGGACTTCATCAACTACTTAAACATCTGTTCATGATTAAACTAGAATATTTTACATCCCAGGATTTTCAATCGCTGATTGATTGGATAAGCGATGAAGACTTGCTCGTGAACTGGGCGGGGTCACAATTTAGCTTCCCGCTTACTGTCGAAAAGTTGGAATCGTATCTAAAGGGTGCGAACGTTTTTGAGGAATCGAGTACCTTAAACTACAAGGCCGTAGACTCAGAAACAAATGAGGTAGTTGGCCACGCTTCGCTAACAGCTATAAACCGGAGTAACCGTTCGGCGCGTATTACTCGGGTACTTGTAGGGAATAGTTCCGAGCGAGGTAAGGGGATAGGCGAGCAAATAATCAAAGCCTTAATGAAAATCGGTTTTGAAGATATCGGTTTGCACCGGATGAGCTTAGGCGTTTATACGTTCAACGAAGCTGGAATAAGGTGCTATAAAAAATGTGGTTTCAAAGCCGACGGAGTTTTGCGCGACATTAAAAGACATGGCCAGACTTTTTGGAGTATGGTGGAGATGAGTATTTTGGAAGATGAATGGCGCCAGATGAATAGTAATAATACTGCGCATCCGCGAGAAGTACGTCTTATGGCACATTACGACGCTTAATTTAAATATTGAAATGGAGATTTTAGAGACAAGAATAATGCGCGGCCCCAATTTCTGGTCCGCGGAAGAACATCAATTAATTGTTCTTAAAATACGGCTCAACAGCGGAGAACAATTGCCCCAAACCAGTACTGATGCATTAAGCAACGGGTTAACGTCACTTAACTTAGATATCCAGCCTTCAGGCAAAAGAACTGCCATTGGCGAACTAGTCGGACAAGTGGCTGCTGCCTTACAAACAAAGGTGGGAATGGAATGCAAATTCCTGCAAACTTCTCCAGGTGAAAATCCATCCGTTTCCCGCGTCTTATTTACTTATACCCTTGAGTCTGCCGGGCGTTATGCAGCAGAGGCTTCAATGAGAATAATTGATTCGCTTATAAATGGGTTGCCTTACGATATAGAAGTTGATCTGGAAAGACTTAAAAGTATAAACCGTAGAGAATCCCTGGGCCCAAGTACCCGTGCTCTGACCGACGAGGCAATGCGACAGAATATACCCGTAACACGGCTGGACGAAGGTGCCCTCATCATGCTTGGGCACGGGCGCAACCAGCGAATTATCCGGGCTGCAGTTGCGAATTCTACCAGTGCTATAGCGGTTGAGATAGTTAGCAACAAGAACCTCACCAAAAAGATTCTGGCCAATGGTCGTATTCCAACCCCGCAGGGCAGGCTTATAGTAAGCGAGGCAGAGTTAGAGGATGCTATAACCGCACTTCGGTTTCCTGTGGTTGTTAAACCACTAAATGGAAACCATGGACGTGGCATTACCACAGATATTCAATCTCTCGAAGATGCTGTTAAAGCCTTTCAACTGGCCCAGAAGATCTCCCGAAGTGTTATTGTAGAGAAACACATCAAAGGGCACGACTTTCGCTTTTTAGTTATCAATTATCAACTGGTAGCCGCGGCAAAACGTACTCCCGCTTCGGTTCAGGGCAATGGCTTGTCGACTATTCAGGAGTTAATAGAAGAAAGCAATAGGGACCCACGACGGGGAACCGGGCACGAAAATGTGTTGACTAAAATTACGATCGACGATAACACCCTTAAAATCTTAGCTGAAAATAACCTGACCCTGGATTCTGTATTGCCAGCAGGCGAAACGCTTTACTTAAAATATACCGCTAATATTTCATCCGGCGGCACAGCCGATGATGTGACTGACCATGTTCATCCTCAAAATAAAAAAATGGCAGAGAGGATTGCCAGGCTCACCAACCTCGATATCTGTGGCATCGACATTATGGCCGAAGATATTTCGATTCCAATTACAAAGCATAACGGAGCAGTGATAGAAGTGAACGCCGGCCCTGGTTTGCGTATGCATGTGGCCCCGTCTAATGGACTTGCCAGAAATGTAGGAAAGCCCATTATTGATATGTTGTACCCCGATGGATCATCGCGAATACCTATAATAGCCATTACCGGGACAAACGGAAAAACAACTACAACCAGGCTAATTGCTCATCTGGGTAAGCAAGCCGGCTATTGCGTAGGATTTACAACAACCGATGGCGTATTTATAAACGATGAAGTTGTTGACCAAGGCGATTGCAGCGGCCCGGCGAGCGCAGCTCTGGTCCTGAGAGACTCACTTGTAAACTTTGCTGTACTCGAATGTGCACGTGGCGGCATCCTGCGCTCGGGCCTGGGCTTCGATCAATGCAGCATCAGTATCGTTACAAATATTTCGGAAGATCATCTTGGTCTTAACGGTGTCAACTCAGTCCAAGAACTTGCAAGAGTCAAAGCTGTAGTGCCTAAAAGTACAGCACGAACCGGGAATGCTATATTAAATGCTGATGATGACTTGGTGTATGCTATGAAAGAAGATTTAGTTTGCAACATCGCCTTATTTAGCATGAACCCCGCCAATGATAGGGTTCAGCAGCATTTGAGCAAAGGCGGTATGGCGGCAACAGTCCAAAACGGCTCTTTTATTATTTGCCATAGGCAGCATGTATACGAGGTGATCCCAGTGGCCGACGTTCCGCTTACGTTTGGTGGGAAAGCTGAAAGTATGATAAAAAATGTGCTTCCGTCAATCTTAGCTGCCTATATTCAAGGGATTTCAATTTATCATATACAAGAAGGCTTGAGAGGTTTTGAGCCATCACCTGAAAATACCCCTGGCAGGATGAATCTTTTTGAATTTCCGCATTTCAAGTTGATGGTAGATTATGCACATAACGAAGCTGGCTTCCAGGAAATGAAGAAGTATGCTGAAGAAGTAGTGGCAAGCAGAAAGACGGGTATTATTTCTGCTGCAGGCGATAGAAGGGAGCAAGATATTATTAAACAAGGGTCGCTTGCTGCCGACATTTTTGATAATCTCATTATTAAGCATAACAAGGATGGGAGAGGGAGAACTGGGGAAGATATCACTAACTTATTGTTGGAAGGTGTGAGACAAGTTAAGTACGATATGCCTGTTAAGATCATCGTGGATGAGAAAGAGGCCCTGCAACACGCGATAAATAACGGTATAAAGGATGAATGGATATTTGTTAATACAGATGAAGTGAAGGAAACTCTAAGCTTTGTTGTGGGCGCTCAAAAAGAGAATAGGGCAACACGTTAGCTTAATCTTTCTAGTCAGACAAAAGAAAACGATTTTGGAGTTTGTTTTTTACAGGAATGGAGGGCTTCGATAAAAAAAATAACCAATTCCTTAGAACTGTTTGCTGTACTGGGGAGTACAAATATCAAATTAGGAATTAAAAAAGTACAGCAGCTAACACAGGCTCCAAAACTGCGACCAATTCTACTACCAATATTAAAATGCATAAAAAAACCTCGCCTATATGACATATAACGAGGGTTCGCATTTTAGGCGGCGGAGAAAGAGGGAACAAATTATTTTAACTTACAACCTCACAATCAGCATTTTATATTTCTAAATCCCTTAGAGGGCACCGAATAGGGCACCTTCTAAATTTGACCAAATAACGCTTTTGCTTATATTCAAATGTAAGATTTCTATATTTAAATCAAAAGTGAATTAAAACATATGAAGGGGAGAGAGGAAGACATCAAGACAGGTCGTACAGTGAAGATCACACCGGACGAGATATGGAATAGAGCTTACTCAACGGGCTTTCCAGGATCGCCAAAATATCATTTATATTTTTTCTTTAAGAGGACACTACGAGTAACTTTTTTAGTCAATAGATATTTGCTAAAGATAATCCGGCCACTTTCCAACCTGCTTTAACACTTCTTCAACCGCTAAGCTAGAATAGCGCTTAATAATATAATCACTGAATGCGGATTGTGTTTCCGGCCTTTCCAAGTCCATAGATGTAAGGATTAACAGCGGCCATTTTTTGATTTCCACCATAAACCCATATAAGGGCAGGTAAGGAGGAGCATAGTACAAGGCGTTTTCTATCATTTCGTCGTATAACGGTTTTTGGAAAGCCCTTTTCATATCCCTGACTACCTCATAAGCACTGCATGATCTCGCGCCTTCCCGGACAACAGTCGCCAGGCTGGGCATTCCTTTATCCTCAAAAAAAGTATGCAAATAATCCAGGAATCCACTTTCCGTCACATCGCACAAGTCCTTGCTATAATAAGCGTATGCCTGTTTAAATACTTCTAAAGAAAAATCATCCCCGTGTTTGCTGGTAATAAAGTCGATTACCTCATTTTCTTTGGCAATGGCTTCTTCAATAGATGGGCTTTTGAATAACCCGGCTACAGATAAGAAATACCGGGGCTTCGAAAGCAACTCGAAATAATAGCTTTTAAAAAAAATAGTCTTTCTTTCAAAAGTAAGCTGGATGTATAAAGGGTAAGTGAGCTGGCCGTGAAAGTCAACCTGTTTCAGACGATCATTCAAATACGTTTTGTAAGTGATCTTATATACTTTATTCATCCGAGATTAAATCAAATATAGCTTATAACCTCACAAATATATAATATGTTTTGATATATTTTAAATTATCAAAACATATTATTATCTTAGCCTTACTACCAACCTTCATAGATCTTTTCCAATACAAATAACTCCTAAATGGGAGAGGCATATAAAAATTTTAAAGCAACAGCTTATGACAACAAATGAATTAATTACTAAAGAAGATCTGAAAGAGTTTAAGAGTGAGCTTTTACAAGAGATCAAACAATTGATCGAGCCGGGACAAGGTCAATCTAAAAAGTGGCTGAAAAGTAACGAAGTCAGAAGAATGCTTAACATCTCCATCAATACCCTTCAAACTTTGCGAAGCAACGGGACACTTCGCCACACCAAGATCGGAGGGATCTTGTACTACAAACTAGATGATATCTATAAAACCTTGGAAAGGAATCACCGGTAATGCCAAAGGAAATCATCAAAGAAACAGTTGCCTTTACCCTAATGGTTCGCCGTATGGGTAAAGAACCGCGCCTGTTAGCGACCCACGTAAGCCTGTTCACAGCCCTATTTGTCTGCTGGCAGAGAAACGGATTTGTTCAACCTTTTTCCGTTTGCAGGAAAGAGTTAATGGCCTTTTCAAAAATTGCTTCAGTTGCCACTTATCATAAGTGTATCAGAGAGCTTGACAAGAATGGGTATATCCGCTACCTGCCATCTTATCATCCAACGACTGGTAGTCTCATTTATTTACCTGGTTGCTGACACGACATACCTACTTAAAAAAATGCACAATTGTGAAATGGAGATCAACACAAACGTACCAAACAACAAACGGGGGAGTAAGCGGGGGAGCAAGCGGAAGTCGGGCAGACCCGACTTTGCTTGCCATTTGCTCTGCAAATGGAGTTTTACGTATACCTCCGGTATACTTTACCCCCCGCTAATATTCAAAAAGCTATAATCAGTATACTATGCGGTATACTATGATATGATAATCTCATTAAATCCTGTCTATTGCCATGAAAGACCAGAATATTAAAACCATCAGATTCCCAGTAACTGCCGATCAGAAATTGCAAAAGCTTGCTGATAAAACCGGACTGACCAAGCTCGATTTCTTTGTCTATATGGTAGACTATTTTTATAAAAGCAAGAAAGACCCAAGGGATCTGAATGATGAACTGTTAAAGAAGGAGTTGGTAAAACGGACCGACACCATCATCGGTTTTATTAAAATGATGGAGGAAGAACTCCTTAGGCCGCTAAAACAGGACGGGGAGAGGATCACCAGGGTACAGGGAAACATTGTTAATTTTTTTAATGAACATATCATTACCCATAACAAGGAACAAAAAATTGCTTACAGCAACCAGCTGACCAAACTCAATAGCCTTGATACTTCTGTTAAAAAGATCGAGGAATCGCAAGCGCGTAAAACGCTGCTTAAAGCCAAATTTTCCAAAATCCTGGAATATTATATTAAAGCACGGGAACAAATGGGCGTGATGACAAAACAAGCAGAAAAGGAGAATCTCAATCAGAGTGTCAGGGAGCAATTACAAAACCTGTAATTGCAGAACGCATCCCAAACCAATAAACCAGTATTATTCAACAAATGACTAAACAATGCACATCAATATTTCTAAAAGCGAAGCTGGTAATAATAAAGGCAGCAGCAGCCAGTTGGTTAGTTACCTCGAAAAAGAGAACCGCTTGTATCACGAGAAGCTCACAGAACCTGAATACTGGTTTAATCAGCAAAGGCAGAACATACAGCCTTATGAGGTCCGGTTCGGTATAGATAATAACGTCGCCAAGTTATCAAAAGACGACGCGAAGTTTTTTCTAATCAATATCAGCCCCAGCAAAATGGAGATCAACTATTTGAAAACGCAATATGGTGAAGAAAGGGCTAAACAGCAATTAAAGGACTTTGCCAATAAAGTGATGGATGATTATGCTAAGAACTTTAAACGGAATACTATTAACAGCAATAAAGACCTGGTTTATTTTGGCAAGCTGGAAAATAACCGCTACTATACCTATAAGGACTTAGAAGTAAGAAAAGGTACTGCAAAGAAAGGTGATCTCAAACCCGGTGAACAAATGCATATCCAGATTATTGTTAGCCGTAAGGATGCTACCAATAGTATCAAGTTAAGCCCGCTAAACAATTCTAAAGGTAAAAACCAATTGCATAGCCAAAAGGTCGGGCAGTTTGACCGTACCGCATTCAAACAAACCGCAGAAATGCTGTTTGACAAAGCTTTTGGTTATGAACGAGAACTAAAAGAAACGTTTAAATATGCCAATACCTTAAAGCACGGCTCTTATGAACAAAAACGGGAAATGAAGGAGAGCCAGGAAAAGCAATTTAAACAGCAATTACATAGAATGAAGACTACATGATACATGAGATTTAGAATTATTTTTAACTAATATTTAAAGCATACTGATTTAGAAACAAATGTTAATGGTATAAATTGAATGAAGCCCTTACTAATGGCCTGATAAGAAGTTTCACTCTATAAATCTAAATCGGTATTATCTCACTTCAATTCAAGTAGTTAACATATTTTCTCGATATAGCGTTGCTTAATTATTTTCGGCATATATTTTCACTATGACAAATGTAAACCGGCATGTAGCTGACGTCAATAGACACGACCAGGTATATGATTACATTTGCATGGATGTAATTACATTTAAGATGACGCTCTACGAATTCTTACAGCTTAACCCTTTAGAGCAGGCAAATGCAGTCTGGGATAAAGGGATGTTCATGGCCCATCGTAACGATGACTGAAATGATTACGCCTTGTATGAGGTTGGAGACTTCTTTGTCGAAGTGACGTATTCCAAACGGGAGAATAAAATCTTAACCTTTAAAGCCTTTAAGACGGTCAGGCTCCTTGAGCCTTACTGGAACCAGGTTTCTCTTAGTATATTAAAGATGCACTGACCATGTAACTGTAATCAATAACATATCGATGATCGACCTGCCAAGCTGGTATAAATTAATTTATTATTGGTGTATAACCCGCAAGCCTAGAGGATATGGGCTGACGCTACCCTTTTTAGTTGGTGCCACAGAGTTTCTATCGGTGAAAGACTTGTTGACAGATATAAGCAATACAGAGACAAAAGAAAAATCGTTTTAAGGTTTTGTGGTGACCGAGAAGAATATGTTTTATCATTAGATGACCCTTTGCATCCACTTGCCGAACATTTGCCTGGACAAGCTAGGTTATTATATGATGATGAGAAAATTGAATCCTTCAAAACCTTCACAGAAGTAGTTGATTCTTTAGAAGACCAATATTCTGAAACGATTAAGAAGGGATTGGTTTCAAAAAATATGCAGACCAATGACTGGGAAGAATTTTCCAGCGACGACAAAACGTTCATTAGTAAAGCTTTGGAAGGTGGATTGTAATTAAGTAGGCCGCTTTTACTTTTTTCTCTAATTCGATCTTGTATTTACAAAATAAAAAAGGAGCCTTTGAAAGCTCCATTTATAACCTAACCTTATCTAAACCTTACTATGAATCTTTTCTATGTAGTTTAATATGCTGATTTTCAGCAAGGGTTACAGGTAAGTGGACCTTATAAATCTAGATTATTCTATATATTCGAAGATGTGGCTAAGCTAACATCTAATTCTTGTGAAAATATTTATTCAAATAAATTTTGCTCTGTCAGGGATGTTATAACATTTGTTAACCGGATTTTACACGGATGCAATTCATAAATGATGTATGGAGTTCATCATTTCAACATAAGTCCTAAGATTTATCATGAGATCTTTATTAAAAATGAGTACCTCCATGGTATCGTCATATATAATGCACAGTCTATTTAGTATGTTGAAACACTAACAATTCATTATTCATGCATTATGTCTTCAAAGATCTACTTTAACAAACAGCCTTTTAAGTTGATCATATAACCAAAAAAGGAACAGCAAGGGCCTTCCTTTTTTGGGTTAACCGAAATACTAAGCTTTACTACAGGGGTTTAATAATTTGTGGCTCTTCTTTCTTAAGAAATCCAGGGCTTTAGAAGACAATATAGGATCGGTACCATTGGATTGAACAGCGGCCTTATTATACATATAAAGAAAATGATAAGGGTTTTCAACATCGACCTTTAGTTCCTCCAGCAAACCTGCTTGTTTAATCGCCTTGCCCATATAGCGGCCTGGCCGGTGTCCCCCCTGCATCGTAACCGTTCTTTAGAATTCGGCCGGATTAAGAGTAGAAAGCGTTTGGTTCGTGCTGTATCTAACCAGTTCTTCATTCAGCTTTAAAAGTAAGCCTTTGGAAATCTGATCATCATTTTCCCAAAACTCCCTCCAATCTTCATAGACCGAAGATCCTGGTTTGAAAAAAATCTCCTTGTCAATCAGATCAGCAACACCTTCCTGTGCAATCTGTAATAAGGTAGAAGCCAGTAATCCTTTTGGGGTTGAGCTATCATCGTTTGTGAGTTTAATACGTTCCCCAATGGCTCTTAACGTTATAAAATGATAAGCTTCATGAGCAGAAAGCAGACCCTTGGCGTAACTATCCGTTTTATAGGAAAGGAATGCGTCCTGTATCAACGCATTCTCATAAGCAGTTGCATCTTCTCTGAAAAAAAACGTATACACGATGGTAGGTATCCGTTCCTCTTTTTGTAAACGGGCGGGCAAATAAGGAAACAGATACTGCTTAATCGCTGTTCTGACACTTCCATCCTTCAAAGAGGAAGAATAACTCTTTAGCTTTGCCAGATTCGCTTTGTAATTCAGATGGTGGGCGTACTCTTTTTGTTGATCGGCAGTCAGCGTTTGTTCCTTATAAACCAGCCGCATCTCCTGCTTTACCTCTTCTGGCTTAATGGCCCCAAGGCCAATGAAACGTTTGTAAATGGGCGTTGCCAAAAGCGAATCCCAGTCAGCCTGGGGTGGTTCTTGTTTACTTTGAAGTGTTTCAGCTATTTTAATGTAATAATCAAGCCCTCTTGTATCTATACCTGCGGCAGAGGTTTTAAACGGGCTTTCACTCTTATCTTTTTTGCAGGATACAGATCCTAAAGCCCCAATTAATAACAGCAGTGCTGTCTTTATAAATCTACTTGTTTTCATGCCTGTTGAGTTTATTTAACCCAATAACTACATGTCATATCATTTGTTACCAGATTTTACACGAATGAAATTCATGAATGACATATTGAACTCGTTCCGGCTATATTAGCTTCAACAAATGTGGTTGAAGCTGATAAAATAAAGTATAAAAAAGGAACGGCCGGGGCCATTCCTTTTTGGGTTAACCGAAATACCAAGCTTTACTATAGCGGTTTTATCATTTGTTGCTCGGCGGCTTTAAGAAAATTTATCGCTTCCGCAGAAAGTACCGGATACATCCCGTTTGATTGAGAAGCAGCCTTATTGTAAGTATATATAAATAAAAAAGGATTTTCTACATCAACTTTAAGTTCTTCAATCAAGCCTGCCTGTTGAATAACTTTACCCATAAATCTGCCCGGCTGATGACCTGCAAAACCGGAAACTGGTTGCTGATTATCCAGAGGTTCATTCCGGTTGTATTTAATAAGTGCTGCGTTAATGCGTGAAATGTAATTACGGGAAAGCTGATCCTCATTCACCATCAAGGCCTGAAACTGGCTTGAAACGGGAGAGTTAGCATTAGTAAGAATATCTTTATCGATTAAGTCGGCAACACCTTCCTGGGCAATGCCGGATAAGGTATTCACTAACACCGATTGCGGATTAGCGGCATCAGTGAGACTAATTTTCAAACGTTTCGTTAACGATGCGGTTGTTACCGAATGAAAGGCCTCGTGAGCTGAAAGCACACCCTTAGCATAACTGTCTGCTTTATATGCCAGTAAAGCGTCCTGTAAAATCATATCCGGAAGGCCGTTCGCTTCTTCAGCAAAGTAATAGGTGTAATATATTGTAGGTATAAGTTCGTCTTTTTGCAAACGGGCAGGCAGATATGGATAGAGATATTTCTTAAGTTCGGTTCTAACACTTCCATCCTTAACAGAGGCTGAATAGCTTTTTAATTTAGACAAGTTATTCTTGTAATCCAGATGATGAGCATATTGCTTCTGTTGTTCAGAAGTAAGCGTTTGTTCTTTATACACCAAACTCATTTCGTTTTTTTGCGCTTCTGGAGTTGTAACCCCCGCTCCAAAATATAATTTGTAAAAGGGTGTTGCAAATAGGGAGTCCCACTCTGCCTGGGCCGGTTGTTGTTTACTTTGAAGTGTTTCGGCTATTTTAATGTAATAATCCAGGCCTTTGGTATTTATTCCTGCAGCAGATGATTTGAATGGGCTTTCTGTTTTATCTTTTTTGCAAGATACAAATCCTAAAGCCGCAATTAATAACAGCAGTCCTGTCATTATAAATTTACGTGTTTTCATGTCCATTGAGTTTATTTAAGCAAGTAACTACATGTCATATCATTTGTTACCAGATTTACACGAATGCAATTCCATAAATGATGTATGGAACTCGTACTGGCTATATTAGTACTATATTGATATATGACGTATCTATTCAAAATGAGCAAATTGCGCCAGCTTATTGGCCTGATATCAATCTTCCTGATGGTTATCGGTGTTTTTATGCTCGAAAATAAATACGATAATTTTTATATAGGTTATTATTTTAAATTATCGTTTACACCTCTATACTTTCTGACAGTCTTGTTGACTTTTTATCTAAAGGATGTTCTCTATGAAAAGCGAAAATATTTTCTTTTCTTTCTTGTTGTTTTATTTACCTGCGTGGTATCGTCATATATTATGCACATATTATTCAAGTATGTCGAAAGACCCGCCCAAAATTTCTTTATTTACCTTATAGGTACGGTTATAATGGTAAGCACCGCCTGCTTTATAAGATTTATTAAACAGCAGCTATCGCTCGAAATTGAATGGAAAGAGTTCAGATTTAAACAAAACGAGGCGGAATTGAAACTGTTAAAACAACAGCTAAATCCGCATTTTTTATTTAACACCCTGAACAGTATTTATGCCGGATGCCTGGAAAATAAAAAAGATACTGCCAATATGGTTTTGCAGCTTTCGGATATGCTGAGATATCAGTTAGAAACACATGACCTGCAAACCATCCTTCTTAGAGATGAACTGAGTTTCATCGAAAATTATATTTACTTTGAAAGCCGGCGTCTATCACCCGTGGTGCAGTTAGACTTTAAAAAGCATATTGAAGACGATTCAATAAAACTGCTGCCAAATGTACTGATCATACTTATTGAAAATGCCTTTAAGCATTGTAATAAATTAAGTACAGCATGCCAGATTACAATAGAAATAAATTCCGGCAAAAAGGAAATTGAGGTTAGCACCAAAAATACCTACAACCCTAATTACCAGCCGGACTCCACTCAGATCGGTATTGAAAACTTGAAAAAGCGTTTAGAATACACTTACCCCGGCAGGTATTCGCTTGATATTAATAAAGACGGCACTTACTTTTATGCATCATTAAAGCTTCGCTTATGAAATATAAATGTCTGATTATTGATGATGAGCCAGATGCACACGTTGTTTTAAAGCACTATTGTGAAAAGCACGGACAAATTGAAATTTGCGGAAATTGCTTTAACGCATTAGAGGCTGTCAAGTACTTAGAGTCAAAAGATGTTGATTTTATCTTTCTAGATATTAGCATGCCGGAAATTTCCGGTTTTGGTTTCTTGTCACTTTTGAAAGTACAACCTAAGGTAATATTTACAACTGCTTACAGCCAGCATGCCCTCCAAAGCTTTGAGCATAATGTTATAGATTACCTGCTTAAACCTGTAAAATGGGAGCGGTTTGCTGCGGCAATAAATAAACTGTCAAATACAGTATCAGGCCTTCCCGATACAGACAAAGATCTATTCTTTAAAGGCATTGAAACTGCTATCTCAGCTAAATCAATACTTTATGCCGAATCATTGGGTAATTATGCTAAGCTCCATTTAGCTGATAAAACCGCCATTACTCACACTCCAATGCACACGCTTTTGGACTCATTAACAAATCATGGATTTATACGGATACATAAGCGGTACATCGTGCAAAAAGACGCAATAATTACTAAGAGCGTTGATAAGATTGTGCTAATAAACGAAACGGTTTTACCAGTAGGAATTAGTTACAGGCAATTTGTATCTGCTCTACTTGGCGGCTGAGTATATATCAAATCAAGCTGCGCACCCTTCTATAGTCGGTTAACCTCTCGTACCAACCCAATTTATAGGCCGTCCAAATATGTCTTAATATAACCCAGTGTTTCGTTAGTTCGGCAACTAATTATTCCCTCGTGCCCTGTACCAACCACTTTAATATGTTGATGATTACGAAATAAACCAACCTGATGCGCTTGTTGAAAATCATAACCAATGTCTTTTGTTTGGTCACTGCTAATAAATAGTGCCTTGGAAGTGAAAGTATTTAAATTGGTTGTATAGTCATATTGCCCATCGTTTACCTCATCAAAAGCAATTGCTAAACTCGCAGCTAAGCCAAAGCGGTAACTTTTCGAATTGCAGTTCTCACCCCGGTTAGGATCAGAATAATTAATGGCCGAAAGGCTGAATTGGTAGTCGCCTTTTATGTGATTGTCCGCAGATACCAATTGTCTAAGCCACATGATTTTATTTATATCTGCAGCAAAAAAGTTAATATCTGTTACCTTTATTGTTTTATCATTAATGGCTCTTGAAAACGCACCAGGTTCGATAAAAACAACACCTTTTACTCTTTCTGGATGTGCATTTACATATTGAGCTGCAACAAATCCACCATGGGAATGGCCAATTAGAATTACTTTCTGATTCGGTGCGTATTTATTTATCAGTTCTTCAAGATCTGTCAAAAGTACCTTAATACTTAATTCGGAAGTAGGATGCCTTTTTGACAATCCGCTTCCTCTGTAGTCGTGATAAATAACCTGATAATTTTGTGGTAAACTCCATCCATTTATACTCTTATTCAATTCCAGGAGATATCTAAAGTCATTACCAGGCCCGCCTTCCAGTATGAATATTTTTTCCTTATTAGGATTGCCAAAAGTTTGTACATGTAATTTGGTGCCAGATAGAACTACACTTGGAAGAGTGCCATCTTCATCGACTGTTTTTGGAACCAGGTTTCCAACTTCATTCGAATCGATTTTTTTGCATCCGGTAAAACAGTAAAGCAAAAAGGCTATGATGATTAAATTTTTCATTTTTTAGAATTTATGGGATCTGAGACTATGGGTTTATTAACTGTTAACACGCGTGACTGCGAGTATGACTTAAAAGGATTTATTAAACCCAATAATTGCGTAGCCATTAGGTATGAGTTTATCATACTGCCCATTATTTTGATAACCGCCTTTAATATTTAACTCAAATGTTTTTTTCTTTCCAAATTGCCCTGCCATATATAAGCCTAAGCGAAGATTTTTCGCAGTAGAACTGTAAAGGCCGTCCTTTACATCTTCATAATAATGTTCACGATAAAATTCGGAATGATTAATCTGAGTAGCTAGAAATGGATTATATTGAAAATCTGCGCCTATGCTCACCCGATTAAATTTTACACCGGGGTTGCTTACTATGTTTAAGCCCAATCCTGTGTAATTACCAGCCTTATTAACACTGCGAGCATATACAAATGCAATACTATTCTTAAGATTAAATCTTTTGAAACTTCCTTGCCAAGTTTGTAGGCCAACTTGCGTTTTAAAATCGCCAGTCCCTAATAAAGAAGAACCTTGACTAAAGTCTATAAATGCAGATGATTTGAGGCTCGATTTGTGATAAGCATAATTAATATTCAGGCCTATAAGATTATTATCAAAACCGGCACCAAATCCCAGGTTATGACGAATACCTGTAGTTGGCTCAATGATTTGGGCTGTGGCCTTATGAGTTAACAAGCAAAAGACATATAAAAAAATGCATAGTGTTTTCTTGATGTGAGATAACGGCTTAAGATTTAAGTCCTTTTTGTATTCAAGAGAAGTCTTGTTAGTATAGACTTCATTTTTCGAATCAGGCACAGTTTCCAAATAGCTGACCGTGTGACTATTAAGGCCAGAATGATTGTATTTTATTTTTTTCATTGCCAACTTTCTTTATCTATTATTAAGCTGCAATGTAGTAAGCACAGGGATGGCTTGAACAATGTTATAGGTGCGGATTTATAAATCGGGGCTTATTTATTTCATAACGTATTGTTATTCTGCGCTTTATATTCTCGGGGTGTTTGTCCAGTATACCTTTTAAAAGTGGCGTTAAAAACACTTTTTGACTTAAATCCTACCTCAGTTGCTATTCCTTGGAAACTTAGATGATTCGACTTTACATCGAGAAGCATTTTTTTCGTTTCTTCAATGCGGTATCGGTTAACGAATTGGTAAAAATTCTCGTCAAATCCTGTATTAATTAAATAAGAAAGCTGATGCAGAGATATGTCCATCATTGCCGCGAGCTTTACCAGCGTAAGCTCACAATCTAAAAAGGGCTTTCTGCTCTCCATGATATGCAGTAATATGGCCTTTAATTCTTCTATCTTACTATCCTCAATTAGTTTTTTAGATTCAAGCTTGGCTGAATTGCTTGGCTGAATCAAATCGTGCAGAATTTCGTTTGTTTGAGCATTAGTAAAAGGATAGATTTCTTTCTGTTTTAGAGAAAAACTCGCAATAATAAAAATTCCAACCAAATAGAAAAGTTCAAAGATGTAGTAATAAGAGAGGTTGATTGAGATATTAATGATAAATAGCAAAGACATAACAATCACACAAATTACTACGCCTTTAAGCCACCTTAAGTCAATGTTCTCTATTGAGGCGGTAAAAAGGCGAACATCATTCTCGTGCTTTTTAAGTTTTACCCAGGATGCCCCACAGTAATAAAAAATTTGCAAACTATAAAGCACTCCGAAATTGCTAGCAATTAACGTTAGCAGGAAATTCGGGCCTTCTTTGGCGTGCAAGGGTTCGACAAACAATAAATATGTAGAAAGCAAAAGATAGATTATACCCAACGTTAATAGATGGAAGTAATCTTTAATCTTCCAGGACCTATCTGGGCGTATGAAATAGGAGACAGTATAAAAGAAGGCGGGGGCAAATATAAAAGCAGTAAAATTGAGTATTATAAGTGATTTAGTAGCATGTTCGATTTTAAAACCGGCAAGCGCGAGGTTCTCATCGATATAAAGAAAAAATATGCATGACACGAAAACTCCTAACCAACGATTTCCTGATTTGTTAACTTTTTGGGTATTCATCAAGCATAGGAATGCGAGTAATAAACTCGCTCCTAAGGAAAGAATACTAAGTAAGTCAGAAACAGCGGTTGATGGAACGTTCATAAGAGGACTATTGGCACATTGTTGTCTCAGATTTCGTTATGTCACTATTAATATATCAAAGGTATATAATGTTCTATATGATTTTCATTGCCTTAAGCCTTCCACTTTTCAATATATGAAAAACGATCGTCTCGAATATTTGGCGTTAAACATGATTGACGCGCAATAGCCTTTCTTAAAAAACTACCGATATACGTTACAAGCCCCGTTCCGGAATTAGAAGAAGAAGAAAGCGAAAATTAAGTTTTGATATACTATTCCCTCTAACCCTTTCCAAATACATCCCCGATTACAACGTTATTGGGGGCTTATGCTACAATTGAAGATAAAAAAGGAAACATCTGGACTACGGGTGAAGTAAATTCGAGGGTCTGGGCACTTTCTCGTTATGATGCAAAGCCCTTGTACAGTGAAAAGCCAACCGTAACCGAGATAAGGTCACAATCACATCCAGCAATGCTTTTGGGGATTTTAGAAGATGCGAAAGGAAATATTTGGTTTGGCTCTGGTGGTGGTGTGTATCGTTATGATGGAAAGACCATCACGGACTTTAAAGGTAAAGAGGATCAAATGTAATGTGAATGGTGTGTACTTGTGATGCGGCTAATGTGCTTGAGGAAAATGCGACGGACATGATATACGGTTTCTATTAAGTTTGCATTGATGGCAAAATAGTTTATAAGATAACCTATTTTAAAAACAGCCTAAACCGAAGTAATGAAATCAGATATAGACAGAGCGATGAACAATAAAATCTTGTTACGTGAATTCTACATTACTAACATACACGACGGCAAAACCGCTATTCTTTATAAGTTCAGAATAGACGAAGATGAAGCTGAACTTAATGGGAACAGGAAAAATAACTACCAAGTCGACAGTTCGACAGGACAGCCGATTATGACTACAGTAACTTCGAAGTAAAAAACGGCTGCTGTCTTACTTTAATTTTTTTAATTTCCATTGAGAAAAATGTTCGTAAGTCTATAAGGCAATTGTGAATACTTATTCAATTGTAATAAACGTATCGACTAAAATATTCCCTAGCAAACCAGATAAATTATGTTCAAATTTAAAAGTTATAGGAACTTTCAAATTATCAACAAAGAAGTGTTATTCAAGTAGTCTGATCTTTGGGTGCTGAAAGAAACAGCAAGGGTTATGTAGCTCTAATGTCTGGTTCCTTGGGCCATTATTATCCTTATAGCTCTTTCTCAATAAAGACTTGTTACATTTTTTTAATTCTTTTTTAAAATTCAATTTAAACACTATATTTTAGTAGCCAAATAGGCAATTGAATTCTGTTACGATCAGGGATTCTAATGTCAGTAACCAAAAAACCAATCTTAATACTCAATTGTTAAGATATTCTTTTATACACCGGCACCAATGTTAACCCCGCCTGCTGTACGTACCAAATCTCCGGGCTAACAAAATGTAACATAAAGTAATTTAGTTGGTAGAATGGTAGAAGAAATTATCAATGGATTCGAACCCTAAAAGCATAAATACAGCGCAGTTTATTTTACTGCTTCTTTTGCTTTCAGGAGTGTCTGTACAAGTTTACAGCCAGGCTCCAAAACTCAGCTTCAAACATTTGAACACGGAGCAGGGATTATCTGATAATGGGGTTAAAACCATTTTTCAAGACAAGTTGGGCTATGTGTGGTTTGGAACCTTTAATGGTTTAAACAGATATGACGGCTACAAAATAACATCTTTCAGAAACAAACCTGGCGACAGCACCAGTTTAAGTAACAATTGGATATCTACCCTGGTTCAGGATAAAAGGGGAAACCTTTGGGTTGGTACCAGTCAAGGTTTAAATCGTTATAATGCTGCGGTTAACCTATTTGAGCGTTATAATCTTAGCAAAAACGGCATTCCGGACAATACAGATATCTCAAGCATTTATAGCGATAAAGGAGGTAATTTATGGGTTGCAACTCCAGGTGCCTTGTATCTTTATAATTATCTAAGCAATAGATTTAAAGAGGTACAAAACAATAAAAAAACCAACCAAAGCTACATAGCAATGCTTTTTGAAGACTCAAAAGGGCGTTTTTTTATCTTAAGGCATAAAGGCCTGTACATTTTCAACACCAAAACGTTTACATCTAAACCCTTCTTGTTAAAAAATAAAAAAATTCTGAATGATTCTACCTACCATTCAATGGTAGAAGACAAGCAGGGAAATCTCTGGATTGGATCTTACCAATTTGGGGTTACCAAAATTAATATCTCAAAAAATCTGTCCAAAGTTTACACCGCCCGCAATTCTTCCTCCCATGGTATCTCAAACCAAAACGCGTGTTTATTGATTGATAATAATAACAATTTGTGGCTTGGTGAGAATAACGGAGGGCTGCATTTATATAATCGGGCTACCGATACCTTTTACAGTTATCAACATGACTCTGAAGAACCGAATAGTTTGTCGGGCAGAACGGTGTTTGCCTTATATAGCGATGTTCAGGGTAACCTTTGGGCAGGCACTAATGCCGGGGTAGATTTGTACAGCCCTAACAAAAAACCGTTCAATTATTATAAAGCCGGTAAAACAACTAAAAATCTGAGTTTTAAAGACATACGGGCGATTGCAGAAGATAACAACGGAAATATTATAATTGGAACCGATGGCGGTGGGTTGAATATAATGAATGTAGCTGACCGTACAATCAACGTTTTAAAAAAGAACCCAGATGATAAAAGAAGTTTAAGTTCTAACTTAGTAATTAGTTTATTAAAAGACAGAAGTGGCGCAATTTGGGTTGGTACGTGGGAAGGAGGCCTTAATTTGTTCGACCCTAAAACTTCAACGTTCTCGCGATTTATTCAAGAAAACACAGACGATAATTATATCACCGCAATTTACGAAGACAGACACCAAAATCTCTGGACAGCTATCTACAATAAGGGACTGAGTTTATTCGACAGGAAACATAAAACATTTAATAAAATTGATAGCAGGAAAACGAATTTTAAGGGAGCAACCACAGAGTCTTTTGCCGAGGACAGTGCCGGTAATCTTTGGATTGGCTCGGATCAGGCATTGAATAATTATGATCATAGAACGGGTAAGTTTTCAAACTATTATATCAAAAAGGATAATATAAATCAACCTATATCGGCTATATTTTGTGATAAAAAGGGCAGAATTTGGGTAGGATCAGCAGGATTGCATCTGTTTGATCCGGTAAAAAAAGTATTTACACACTATGCTGAAAATAGTGCTTTAAAAAACACCGTAGTTACAGCTATTTTGGAAGACGAGAAGGGAAACCTTTGGATTGGTGCAGATAACGGACTTTATAGATTTAACCCTCAAACACGAGAGACAATAAGGTTTGACAAATCGGAAGGAATTCAAGGTCTGCAATTTCGACACGCGGCATTAAATGCCAGCACCGGGGAGTTTTACTTTGGCGGAAGTAACGGTTTGAACAGCTTTTTCCCATCACGCATCAAAATAAATCAACACATCCCTCCTGTATATATTACAGATTTCCAAGTATTTAATAAAACTGTTCTTCCCGGTAAAAACGCAATTTTAAAGCACCCTATTCAGGAAACTAAAGAAATCACTTTATCCTATAAAGAATCGGTGTTTTCATTCGAATTCTCTGCTATAAATTTTATCCATACTGAAAAAAATCAATACGCCTACAAAATGGAGGGTTATGATAAAAGCTGGACCTATGCAGGAAATAAAAGAACAGCAACTTATACCAGTCTCGATCCCGGCGAATACGTTTTTAGGGTTAAAGCAGCGAATAGCGATGGTATCTGGAATGAAAAAGGAACAGCCATCAAAATTATAATTACTCCGCCTTATTGGGCTACCTGGTGGTTTAAAACCTTTGTAACTTTAACGGTAATGTTAACAGCATTTGTTGTTTATCGTTACCAAATCCGGCATCAGCAAGAAACAAAAACACTTACACCTGTAATCCCACAGCAAATAAACCCAGCTCCCGAGGAAGAGCCTAAAGTTCGTTATCGTAATTCTAATTTTACTTCTGAAGATATAGTTGCCTACAAAGATCAAATTGAAAAATATATGAGGGAAAGTAAGCCGTATCTAAATGACGACCTCACCCTCGCTACGCTGGCCAAGCAGTTTGGCCTAAATGCTTTTCATCTGTCGCAGGTATTGAACGAGGGCTTTGGCGAAAGTTTTTATAGGTTTATTAACCGGTATCGAATCGAAGAAAGTAAAGCTTTACTACTTGATCCCCATTTTAAAAACTATACTATCCAGGCTATTGCTACCGAAGCCGGTTTTCGTTCGAAGACCTCATTTAACACCACCTTTAAAGAACATACCGGGTATTCCCCTTCCGAGTATGTAAAAAATCATCTCTCCTAGCTTTTCACCGTCATTCGTCTAAATTTAGACGAACAACCATTTGGTGTTTTTTTGTTCGTCTAAGTTTAGACGAACGTTTTGAAATACAAACCCCCTAGTTTTACCATATAACGTTTTGGGGTTGTCTTTTTTAATACTAACCAAGTTCAAAGTCAACATACGTTTTTATCTCCCTATTTTTTTATTAATAACCTGGTATCGGCCTGCCGTACCACAACCAATTATAAGCTTTGCAACCCTTGCAGGTTAATAAGCACTTTGTTTGAATTTATTAACCAATTAATTATATATTATGAATACACTTTTATTTCTAGTCAAAAAACGGCTAAGGGGCAAAGTACTGCTCATTGCCTTATTATTATGCGTCGGAGCCTCAAGCTCTGCGTGGGCACAAATTTATGTGGCACCGACTACCGCCACTCCCGCCGGTAACGATAACAACACCGGAACACTAAACAGTCCATATGCCACTTTACAGAAAGCGCACGATATGGCAGGCGTGAACGGTGCAAGTTCTACCATAATTGTAAAAAACGGCTACTACCGCCAGCAGGTTAACATTACCAAAAGTAATATTACTTTTCAGGCTGAAACGACTACGGGAGTTACTATTGATGGTACCGACCACCTGAACGGAACCTGGACTTTGGTTGGAAACGGAGTTTACAAAACCACCACCATGAACTGGGATCTCTGGAGTCCGAGAAACGCTCTTTCACATCCTCAATGGAACGACCAGGACCCAACACATAAGGGTTTTGGTGAAAATCAGCTTTTTCAGGATACGACCATGATCGAAACCCTGCGCTGGCCAAAAGCAACTAATGCCGTTAGCAAGGACGTGGTGAAGCCTGCCGCTTTTGGCGGTAATGCTATAGGAGGTTTTGCAAGAGCAGAAGACGGGATAAGAAACGAGTCGGCAAAGAACGTTACTATCAGAGATGATCAATTTACCGGACCTGACATCGACAGGTGGGTAGGTGCCAAGATTTTTATCAACCTGGCTCATGGAGACAAAGATGGACAGGGTTGGGTTGGAAGAGTGGTATCAGTATCGCAAGGCTTCATTACTACTACTTGGTGGCGTGAAGAAGGGGGTGTTGGTGATACCGTGTGGGGTGTTGGAGACGGTACAGAATATTATTTATATGACCCGATAAACCTATCCGAGACAACACTCAGTTCCACCAATTCTACAGCTGCTCTTGGTCTGGGGGAGTGGTATAAAAACGGTTCTACCTTATACGTTAAAACCCGCGACGGACAGGCACCCAATACTCCCGGTACCCCTATACGGAATATCTTCGCAAAACGCCGGTTCTTCGCTTTTGCAGGTAATGGGGCGGCTTCTGGTTATACGATAGATGGTTTCAACCTTTTTGCATGTTCGGTTACCACCTCTATCGCTGCTCAAGACAATAGCCAAGCTGGTAAAAGTGGTTGCAATAATGTTCAGGTTAAAAACCTTACTGTCAAATACGTATCACATCAGATGCCCTACTCAGGATTAAACTGGCAGAACGGGCAGAACGGCTGGACCGGGATTGTATTGAACGGGAATGACCACAGGATTGAAAACTGCGTGATTACCTATTCTGCCGCTTCTGCCATCAGCCTTCACGGCGATAGGAATAAAGCCGTTGGTAACAGAATCAACCAATCTAATTATACGTTTTCCAATTCCGGAGCTATCAATACCGGCCTTTACTGGTCTTACGATCAGGAAATTGACAATAACTTCATCTCTAATACCTCCCATATAGGTATCAGCTTCAGAGGGCTGAGAAACGGTGACTCAAGTCCACGCGGTACGGCACGCATACACCATAATACCATTAGAGATTTCATGCGCAGAAGCGGCGATAGCGGTGCTATTGATGTGGGCGTACAGGATTCACGATGGGTACGCATAGACCATAATTATATCTACAATACCCTTGGCCATGATTTAGGACATAACGGGGCACAGATTATGGGGCTCTACGTTGATTTTGGAGAACCTAATCAGAATAGCTCCGATTTCAACAGGCAACGTCTTATTTTTGACCATAACGTAGTAACTAATGTTCAAACTGCCCTGCTGTTAAATGGCGGCTGGGAAGTTGAAGTTTTTAATAATGTTTTTATTGGAAACGAAGCAAGGCAACCTAACGGCGAGCTATACGAAAATGCCAAATGGTCCATAGGCAATTACAATGATAGTCGCTTCTTCGGCAAGAATATAAATATTTTTAATAATATTTTAAGCCATCCGCCAAGTAGAGACGTACAATATATCGGAGACAGTTTTAGAAATGCGACGATAACTAAGAATATAACCAATGCAACCATGGCCTATGTGGCACAAAATGCACTTTTTGTGGCTCCAAAATTTGGGCAAGAGTTAACAAACAGAAACTTTATCGACTTCAGGTTACGAGATAATGCATTTGCCAAACAATATGCTGTAGATAAAGGCGATCCAACGCTCTATTCCGCAGCGTTGTCTCTTGATAGAAACGCTCCAATTATTGGTACCCGGCCGGATCTTGGAGCCATTGAGTGGGGTCAAGTTCCGCCTGACACTGAGGGGCCTAATCCACCGACAAATTTTGCGTATCAAAATTTAGATCAAAGAAGCTTTACAGTAACATGGAGCGAAACTACCGATGTTGGCGGCGGCGCCGTGAGTTATTATCGTTTTTCTTCGGTACCAGGTTCGCCTACTCTGCCGACTATAAGAATTGATAACGGACTAGCCCTTACTGCTGCATTTACGGGGTTAACACCAGGCACTGATTACCAATTGCAAGTGGTAGCTGTCGATAATAGCGATAACGTTTCAGACCCAGTATTATTAACTGTAAGAACACTGGCAAAAACGGCTGATGTTAGTATCCCTAAAAATACCGGAGCAGCAATAAACGTTACTGATGGTGCTTTTAGAGATGCAGGCTACAGCTTGCAGCCTTTACAGCTTAGTAAGCTGGCTCCTAATAACACTCCTTTTACTCCTTCTAACGATCTCGGTGCAAACTGGACAGCCACCTGGGATGATGCGAATTTATACGTACACGTAGCGGTAACAGACGACATCAGAGTAGTTAACTCACCGAATTGGTATGACGACGACCACGTGGAACTTTTCCTTAATGGTAACGGTAACAGGCCGACGGGTAACTTTGGTACCTATGATTTTCAGTTGTTTATCACCCCCGGGGGCGAACTTAAACAATTTAAGAACTGGGCGCAAGTAGCCCCTCCTGCCGGTGTTACAGCACAAATAGCCAATGTAGGTACAACTGGCTATAATGTAGAATTTAAAGTTCCTTTTGCGGCACTTAATATTACCTCGCCTAACCAACTGCCATTTATAGGAATTGACGTAAATGCCGGCGATGATGACGGTGAGACGGCAAAGCCGAAAATAGCCTGGAACAGTGGTAAGTCTTTTGAAAGCCCTTATAACTTTGGTTTGGCTAAGCTTAGCAGTTCATCCACTCAGCCAAATTCTGTAGAATTAGAAAAATGGAGTGGTGTACCCGGCAAGTTAGTATCTCAAATACCGGTAAACAGTACAACCAATAAAACTACTACTACGGTCACAACCCTGCAAAGCAACGCTACAGGCGACCAGTACGGTGTTCGTATGAGAGGCTATATTATTCCTTCTGTACAGGGCAACTATACCTTCTTTATCTCCTCTGATGATAATGGTGCCTTCTATTTAAGCACTGATGATCAGCCGGCTAATAAAGGTCAGAATCCAACGGCTCATATAACCGGAGAGAACGCCTGGACTCCTGCCAAAAACTGGGCTTATGGCGCACAGGCAGCAACCCAGAGATCTGTAGTCAGAACCTTACTGGCTAATACCCCTTATTATTTCGAAGCCCTGATGAAGGAAGAAGGCGGTGGCGATCACCTTGCCATTGGCTTTACAACTACTCCTACTAACATTAGCAGCGTAGCTGTGGTTGGAAGTAATGCGGTGTTTAGTATTCAGCCTTACACGGAAGCTCCAATTCCGATTACAGGGGTTTCTATAAGCTATACTAATCCCAATATGACAGTTGGTGGAACCCAAACGCTTCAGGCCTATGTATTCCCTGGAAATGCAAGTCAGGCAGTAACCTGGTCTTCAAGCAATAACAATGCAGGTACAGTTAACCAAAGCGGTCTGGTAACAGCAGTAGCACCTGGCCAGTTTACTATTACGGCTACTTCCCAGGCAGATGCTAGCAGATCTGCAACTACAGCAACTATTACGGTAACCGGTGGGGGTTCAACGACCCCTGGTACAGGTTATTACTGGCATAGTATGACCGCCGAGAATCAGAATATAAACCAGGTAGTAGCCCCACAAGTCAACGACGGTACTCCAACTAATACCGGAGGAGCCCAAGTAAACCTGCCTCAACAGGACTCTGAGAATCTATGGCAGGCAGCAGGTTTAGTATGGTCTTCAGCCCGAAGCGGTATTACCAGAGTGGAGTTTGTTAACGGAGACATAATCACGAGTGATCCGAATACCAACGGCGTATTTAACTCTAACGCGAAGGTGCAATTACAGACTGCTGTAAACGGCCCCTGGACAGATGCACCCGGTTGGACTGTATCTCCTGCATACGATTATGATAATTTCAGTGCAGCCTCAGGTAAAACCTACACTTTTTCTGGTAGCGCCTTGAATGATGTGGTAGGCATCCGGGTAGTAGGCCGGGTACATGCCCCTGGCAATGGCTATTCTTGGGCAGTGTATGTAAAAGAAGTAAGAGCATACAACAGCAGTAATACCCAGATAATGTCTGTGAATGATCAGCAGCAACTGAAAGTCAACACTACAGCTGTAGCAGCTAGTAACATTACGGTCTTCCCTAATCCGGTTACGGATGGCTGGATAACCGTAGGTTTGAATGCAGCTGATGTGAACAATAAAGTTGATGTTTCGCTTTCTGATTTGTCTGGTAGAATTGTTTACAAAAGCAATTTCATCAGTAACGGAATTAGTGAGCGTTTGAATATTGGTGCAGTACAGCCAGGTGTATACGTAATCCGTATAAGCGGCTCGAACACTAAATTCAGTTCAAAAGTTGTAGTACAGTAAATTGCTGTAATTATTAACGTTAATAAGCGGCCGTTGGAAAGACGGCCGCTTATTTATTTAAGAGATAAATCGCAAAGGAAATTAATAATCTGCTTAATAAGATTCAATATGAAACCAGTACTCGAACAAATTTCAAAAAACATCGAAGAATCGTTTGTTGCTAATTCATTTGAGGAAAATCATTTCCCTAATTCCTGGCATTTTCATACCGAGTACGAGTTAATGCTTGTAACCGAAAGTGAAGGAACAAGATTTGTAGGGGAAAGTTTATCAGCTTTCAAGCCTGGCGACTTGGTTTTATTGGGGCCAAATCTTCCACATCTTTATTGTAACGCCAAAGAATATTATGGGGGCTCCCCATTTAAAGCTAAGGCTATAACAGTGCATTTTGTTGAGTCTTCTTTTGGGGATTTTCTATGCTCGGGTGCGGAAA
>DASWMZ010000155.1:0-2781 GCA_036399495.1 Pedobacter sp. | reverse complement strand
ATCTTGGAAAGGAAGGCATACGTTCTGTTGAAGGATTTTGCTTTTACATAAAAATCAAGTTGTGCATCTTCATTCAATTCTGATTTAATAGTTGCTGCACACTTATTACGGTGTCACCTAAATAAATTTAGAGTCTATACGTTAGGGATAGTAAAATTTACAGATGCTAAAGTCTCATATTATTCTCTCAGAAGCGGACAAAATTGAACTAAACACTTTATTACATCAAAGCGGCTTACGAAGCAAGGTATTTAAACGTGTTACCGCACTGTTAGAATTGGATAAGGGCAAAACGATTGAAGAAGTTCGTAGTATTCTGGGATTATCCTATCCTACTATGGCCAAACTGATAGAAAAGTATAAGGCAGAAAAGCTGCAATGTTTAACAGACAAAAAGCAACCCGGCCGTCCACCCGATATAGATGGTAAACAACGGGCTGCCATTACAGCTTTGGCCTGTAGTGAGGCCCCGCAAGGTCATGCCCGTTGGTCCTTGCGCTTACTAGCCGACAAGATTGTGGAACTGAACTATTGCCATAGCATATCACACGAGCACGTAAACCGAATTCTAAAAAAAATGAAGTCAAACCGCACTTGAAAGTAAGCTGGTGTATCTCAAAAGTAGATGCCAGCTTTTTAGCTGCTATGGAAGATGTGTTGGATGTATATGCACAGCCCTATGACCCGGCCTATCCGGTAATTTGTTTTGATGAAAGGCCTTGTTTTCTCATCGCTGATACGATCACTCCTATTCCTACACAAAGCGGTAAAATAGCCAAAGAGCATTACAGCTACGAGAAGAACGGTTCCTGTTGTTTGTTGGCAGCCATAGAGCCACTGCAAGGAAAGCGAATAGCACAGGTATATCATCAAAGAACCAAAAAAGAATACACAGCCATGATGAAAGTACTGGCTGATAGCTATGCGGGTGCGAAAAAGATAAGGGTAGTTCAGGATAATCTAAACACCCATAGTATTAGTTCTTTTTATGAGCATTTGGCAGCTGATGAGGCAAAAGCATTGGCAGAAAGGTTTGAGTTCCATTATACGCCTAAATCCGCTTCCTGGCTCAATATGATTGAGATAGAATTTTCTGCTTTATCGAAGCAGTGCCTGAACAGAAGAATTGGAACAAAACAGATGTTAGAAGAGCAGATAAACACTATCGTTAAGGAGCGCAATGAAAAACAGATAAAGATCAATTGGCAGTTCTCTATTCAAAAGGCAAGAACCAATCTCAACAACAGATATACTGCCGTCAATTCAGATAACCTGAAATTTAAACAAACTTAAGTGACAATGTATTAACGTACAAACTGAAAAACCGGCAACAGTATAATAAGTTTAAAATCATTAGGCACATATACAGGTGTTCTTTCGGCTTTTGCAGCTTGCCTTTGTTGCATTACTCCAGTGATTGCATTGCTTGCTCGTAGTAGCAGCGAGTAGTTAACTTTTCATGGATAGAGCCAGCAAGACCTTACTTAGCAGGTTTGTGAATTGCGGTATTAGCATTGCCTGGCATCAGAAACCGAAACTATACTTTGCAAGGGATAAAATAGTGAGGTTGATTTTTAAAAAAAGAGGGGCAACTTTGTAAAAGCTAAATCACAAAATATGCCCACTCTTCCGTTCAATTTTAGCAAAGCCGAAATTGATAAGCTAAGTTACGAACGTTATCATTATCCTCAGCCTATTATACAAAAGCGAATTTTTGCTCTATATCTGAAGGCTGATTTACATTATTCCAATCAGATGATAGGACTAATCACAGGGCTACATCCCAACATCGTTTCATATTGCATTAAGATGTACAAAGAGAAAGGCTTTGAAGGCTTGTTAACCAACAACTATGGAACCAACAAAAGCAGGTTAGAAGAACATACTGAAAGTATCTTGTGTTCTTTTTCTCAAAGACCACCAGTGAATTCGTCAGAGGCTTCACAACGTATCAGTGAAATGACTGGTATTAGCCGAAGCGAACAACAGGTGAGAGTTTTTATGAAAAGACATGGTTTAAAATTTATTAAGTGTGGACACATCCCTGCCAAAGCAGACAATGAAAGACAACACCAATGGGTGGAAAGGGAGCTGAAACCCGTTATAGAAGCGGCTCAGCAAGAGCAAGTCCATCTGCTTTTTTGTGATGCAGCTCATTTTGTCCTGCAACCATTTCTTTGTTCACTTTGGTGTGCCTTTCGCGTTTTTATAAAAGCTTCTGCCGGAAGAAACCGAATTAATGTGCTGGGAGCAGTTAACGCTATAACCAAAGAAGTAATTACCTTATCAAACACTACTTATATTACCTCCGCTACACTTATTGAATTCTTAAAAATGCTCAAAGAAAAGTACAGTGATAAACCCATTGCAATTGTATTGGATAATGCCCGGTACCAACACTGTTTTGTGGTAAAAACTATCGCTAAATCCTTTGGCATCCACCTGCTTTTTTTGCCACCTTATTCACCCAACCTAAACATTATTGAAAGGTTGTGGAAGTTTACCAGGAAGAAAATTTTATATGCGAAGTATTATAATAACCCAAAGGAATTCCACAAAGCAATACAAAATTTCTTTACCGACATCAATCAAAACTTTCATGAAGAACTCAAATCCTTACTCTCATTGAAATTCCAATTCTTTGATAACAAAAAGTCACTAATTTACCCCTTGTGAAGTATAATATCCGGCTCATTAACTGCATGGGGACTATGAGAGCCAAGTATTTTTCCTTCTAAAAACTTTTCAACAGATTTTACAAAATCATCCATTTCACAAAAC
>DASWMZ010000154.1:0-3760 GCA_036399495.1 Pedobacter sp. | reverse complement strand
AAAAAGCTATTCTTGATTTTATGGAAGAAAGAGGCGCGACGTTATCAGTCGCAGAAAGCTGCACTGGCGGATATCTGTCGCATCTTATTACACAGCACGCTGGATCGAGTGCTGTTTTTTTAGGTGGCGCCGTGACTTATTCCAATAATTTAAAGATTAGGCTCCTTTCAGTACCACCAGAAACTATTGAAAAATCAGGAGCTGTGAGTGAGGAAACCGTTAAGTTAATGGCTGGTGGATCTCTAATTAATTTTAAATCGGATTATTCTGTTGCTATAAGCGGAATTGCCGGGCCTGGCGGTGGCACTGAGGATAAACCGGTTGGTATAGTGTGGGTTGCAGTAGCTGGCCCCAAAGGGGTTATATCTAAGAAATATCAGTTTGGAAGCCGTCGTACGCAGAATATCGAAAGAGCAGCTATCAACGCTTTAACATTACTTTTCCACATACTTAAGGAAGACTATAGTTAAGTGCTAAAAAGGTTTATTTTTGCTGCTGCTCCAGACTAAATATGCCTCAATTTGAATTAATTCTTCCTAAGATGGGTGAAAGTGTTGCCGAGGCCACCATTATTAAATGGCTTAAACAACCCGGCGACCAAATTAATGAAGACGAGGCTATTGTAGAAATCGCTACCGATAAGGTAGATTCTGATGTTCCTTCACCCGTTTCAGGGAAACTGATTAAATATTTATTTCAGGAAAACGATACTGCCCAGGTTGGTGATGTTATTGCTTTAATTGACATAGATGGAGATGAGGAACGTCAGCCAGATTCTACTGAAACTCCGGTCCATGAAATTGAAACTGAAGAGGCTTCATTTGTAGAAGAAGATAATATAGACCTTCCTATTGAAGAGGAAATACCTGGTTTAGCTCATTTAGATATTCCTGCTAGGGAAGAAGAAAACTCTACAATTCGAAATGAAACAAGTGCCAGATTCTATTCGCCGCTTGTAAAAAGCATTGCCGCGGAAGAAGGGCTGTCTATGAAAGATTTGGATAGCATCACTGGAACTGGAGCTGAAGCTCGTGTGACAAAACAAGACCTTATCGACTATATCTCAAAACAGTCGGAGAAGCCTATTACAGAAACTGAAGTAGCTACAACCAAAGCTCCTACAGTCGAAGAGCCGAAATCAGACCCTTTTACGCCACGTGAGACTGAACAAGCGGTTTCTGTTGATTCTGATTTTTCGTCGTCCGGAAATGATGAAATAATCGAAATGGATCGTATGCGCAGGCTTATAGCCGATCACATGCTGATGAGTGTGCAAACTGCTCCGCACGTAACCTCATTTGTTGAAACAGATGTAACGAGCATTGTTAAGTGGCGCGAAAAAAATAAAGCATCTATTGAGAAAAAGATTGGAGAAAAAATTACATATACTCCTATCTTTATTCAGGCCGTTGCCAAAGCACTTCGCGATTTTCCTTTAGTTAATGTTTCCGTTAATGGGAATCAGATTATTAAGAAGGTCGATATCAATATCGGTATGGCGGCGGCTTTGCCAACGGGCAATTTAATCGTGCCAGTTATCCGCAAAGCGGATCAACTAAACTTGATTGGCCTAACGAAAGCAGTTAACGATTTAGCAAACCGTTCAAAAACTAATAAGCTTCAACCAGATGAAGTTAAAGACGGTACGTTCACAATAACTAATATTGGCTCTTTTGGTAATATTATGGGTACGCCGATTATCAACCAGCCTCAAGTAGCCATTCTGGCGATTGGTGTTATACAAAAGAAACCCGCTGTTATTGAAACCGAATTTGGTGATGTGATAGGAGTGAGGCATAAAATGTACATGTCGCTCTCTTATGATCATAGGGTAGTTGACGGAGCCTTAGGCGGAATGTTTTTGAAAAAAATAAGTGACTATCTGGAAGACTGGGACTTCGATTACGAAATTTAGTTTCTGAAATCTTTAACTATTTTCGATTTATCGATTAATAATTTTCTTAATTGGTTTATTTATTTTCTCGCTAGGAGTAACTCACATCTGAGTTGTTCAATTTCTTCGATTGAGTCAGAATAATAGCTTATTAGTGTAATATTGAATAAAATTATGCTCTAACACGGTAGAACATTAAACAAAAATTTAGTATATTTTAATTATTCGAGGTGCTATATTCGTTAATAAATCACTAAGAATCTAAATGTAGTAAGTTTGGATAGGTACTGTTTGTGGAATCAAATTCGAAAATATAAGACTTTTAAATCCGATGATGTGAATTTTACAACATTAAATTCCCATTGAAATGCAGAGAATCTCAACCAAAAATTATTAACTTCATTATTAAACCTCAAAAAAATGGAAACTATTGAATTTACAATTAACGATAAGGTTTACACTGCTGAAGAAACTGAAGGTATGTATTCGGTGGTGGTGAGCGCCACTTTTATAGGCCAGATGTATAAAGAAAAAAATAAAGGCTGGACTTGGGAAGGTCCCACACGGATTGAAAAAGATCATCCTTGGCAAAAAATTGGAGAGAAGATTGATAAGCACCTCGCTAATCTTCAAAATGTAAATTAAGAACTTCTATATATTATACAAAGAGGCCAGTCAATCGATTGGCCTCTTTTGTATAAATAGCACGGTTTTTTGAATTTAAAACTTGTTAAGCACAAATCTAGCTATTGTAATACTTACATCTTAAGTCTTACGTATATTCGCTATTACCATATGATAGCTTTTGTTTTAACCATCAGGGAGAACTTGTGCGTTATAACCTAAGCCTTTTAAAAACGAAATAACATTGGATGATTGAACTGAACCATTTTTGCATTCCACACGCAGAATATTGTCACAATCATCAAGGTCGAAATTTACTTTATAATCATTAAAGGCGTCTTCGATTTGCAGAATTAGTGATTCGCATTGACTTGTTTCTGAAACTGTAGTTTTAAAAACTTCAACCATATATAATAGGGTTGATTAAATTTCCCTGTTTTTTGATTTAAACAATAATGCATCTACAGAATACCTTCCACTACCTAACACAAAAACTACAATAGCCAATAGCAAAAATGTAAAGGGCAGTTCTTTATTTTGGAAAGGATCTGCGGCATGAGCGACAAAATACGCTACACACATCGTGATGAAAATCGGGATAACCGCTAATCGGGTTAATAGACCTATCGCTACTAGTATTCCGCAAACTAACTCCGCAAAAATTACCAGGTTAAATGAAAGCTTCGCACCGATACCAATAATATCGGAAAACATTGGTAAGATTTGATCGTAGGATGCAAATTTCTGATAGCCATGGTAAGCCATCAAACTCCCTAAAATTAGTCTTAGTAACAATTTACCCAAGTCGGTATTCAATGATTGATAGGAAAGTGTTTTGTTAATCATTCTTGTTAAATTTAATTCTAGCGAATATTGTTTTTTAATTTACAGCAATTCTTTATTGTTCTCAAGTATCGCTTTTAAATTTCTTAAACTGATATCAATATCTTTTCCTAACATGTTATCAATAAATAGATTTGTGAAGTTGAGCGGATACTTACTTCGTCCACTCATTCCCCATATTACTTTTGTTTGAGTATCTGAAACCGGTTCCGTAATAAATGGAGTTTTAGCAATCCCTTCAAAAGGTCGCTTAAACCTGATTTCCAGATCTAGCTTTTCACCTTCTTTTATCGATCTGATTTCCTGCTCTCCCTCACCCGCCTGGTTGTTGCCATTCCAGGCATAAACAAAGCCAACGGTACCGTCAGTTCCACGATACTCCTTTTTCATATTTGGGTC
>DASWMZ010000153.1:0-10391 GCA_036399495.1 Pedobacter sp. | reverse complement strand
CCTTAATTTCTGCTGCTGATCTGGCGGTAGACCAGATGCGTACTTCATCCATGCTGCCATCAAAGTATTCACCATAATTTGGCTTATAGCCAATTCCCAGATTCGCAGCCGAATTGATACTGTAATTTGTGACAAAGGATTGAGATGCATTTAACTTTCCGTCGATATAGAGTAGCATTTTATTCCCTGCCGTATCCATTACCGCCGCCACATGATGCCACTTATCATCAGAAATTGACGAGGTGCTTTTTACATTGGTAGTTGAGGAAGAGTTACCTGCAGTAAAGGAAAGGGTGTTATCATCAAACCGGAGAAACATACCCGAACCAGTTGCAGCCTGCTTTCCAACCAGGGTAAAGAAGCCATTGCCAGAACCTCTTTTTACCCACGATTCGATCGTGAAGCTGCCCGTACCAAGATTTAAGGTAGGATCATCGGCTACTAAAACTCCTTCGTTCCTGCTTGCTTCCAAAATCAGGGCTTCTCCAAAACCTGCTACGGGAATGTTACCGGCATTAGTTACGGTAATTCCGTTTCCTGTTAAGTCTGCTACATTAAGCGCGGGATCTACAGCTGCCGCCCAATCTTCAGCAAAGGCGAGGTTGTATACAGTTCCGCCTGTGGCGGAGGTACCATTCTTATTTAAAAGTAAGTTTACTGCTGCCTTATCAATTGCACTCAGTGTAAGACTAAACGAGGTACCATTGGTTATTTCGGTTTTAGAGGTTTTTTTTAGGGTATAATTTTGAGATGCCCTCCCGGTAAATGTTAGCTTTCTAGGTACAATATCATTATTATAAGCAGATAGTGATAAAAAGTCGGTTCCTGTCACTTGAAGTAAGCCTGTTGCAGCATCATAAGTAGCTGACTGAACTTTAGGTATAGCTACATTGCTTACCATTAGGCCATTGTTTTTTAAATCTGACGCTCCTGATACGTTCCTCAGCCAGTTATCTGCGGCGGCCACATTGTAAATCGCGCCGTCGGTAGAGGTTAACCCGATTTTATTTAGAATCAATTTAATAGCGGCACGGTCTTCATCATTTAGGGTTACGGTGAATGATGTACTGTTAGTAATCTCCACATCGCCACTCGTTAAAGTACGTTTCGCAAGTATGGCACCAGGTGCCGGGGTAAGGCCCTCATTTTGATACACCACAGCTGTAACGTTTCCATTTTCTTCTCCCGCTCCAAAAAGTTCAATTTCCGATAGGTGAATAAATTCTCCTCCGTTATTGGCAGTAATTTCCATCCGATAGGCGGCGAAAGGTGTGCCGTTTTTTACAGGATAAAATTCCTGTTTTTCCAACCGGTTAGAAAAGGAAACATTTGTCTGCCGGTCTACTTCAACATAATCAGTAGGAAAGACAGGATTATCGGAATTGGTCCCATATAAAATCCAATCCTTAGGATCCCAAATGGAACCATCACTTGCCGAGGTTACTGTATATTTATTTACGGCATATTTGAGCGGTTCTGGGAACTGATATTGGATCCATGAAGTCGGGCTTTTATCAAACCACTTTTTAGCAGTGGTGCCATCAAATGCTAAGGCCATTCCCTCATGATCACCGATTTGCCCTCTGCCAGTAACTGTACCTTCCTTCAGGCCTCCTATAATTTCGATTGTACTATTAGAAGGAGTGGTCCAACCTACGTCCGCATGAGCACCGCCGTCAATTTCCTTGTGAAGTACTTCAAGATAATAACTTTGTCCGGCTACCAAAGAGATAGTCGCTGATTTTTGGGTGGAAAATTTAGTCCACTCGCGTGGAGCGGTGAAACCGGAAACCGATGCAATTAAAACCTTTAAAGAAGAATCACTGCTTGTACTGAGGTAAAGTCGAGAATCGTCATCAGAAGACAAATAAAAAGTGTAGTTGCCATTTTCAGGAGGAGATATGTAGCCCGAGATGCGACTCACATAATCGTCTCCAACATCTTCTGGTGTTTCAAATGAACGGAGTCTGCTCCAACTTGTAGGATTATCGGGATAATTTGTATCCGAAACAAATTCGTCTAAAGTGGAGCCGCCAACGCTGTCCCATTCTTCTCTTAGCGGCCCTATTGGATAAGCTTCTATAGTTAACTTAGATACGTCTATATCATTAGCATTGGGTGTGGTTTCGAAATTTGTTCCGGTAACTACCAGAACTCCGTTAGCTACATTATAAGTAGCAGAACTTATAGCAGGTGTACTTCTTTTTGTAACAATTATAGAGTATGCTTGAGTGGTTGTTCCGTCTTCGGCAGTAACTAATATCTGAATAGTGTTAACACCAAAATTCAGATCCAAGGAAGGAGATTTCATTCCGTTACTTACAGTGGAATAAGCCTCCGAGTTTATTTTAACTTGTGTTACCGCGTTTAAATCTGTTTGAGTAGGTGTAACTGTAATGGATAAGTTATTGTAAGGAAGCGTGGTACTATAGTTTAGTGTTCCGCTAGTGAAGTTAGGTGATAAAGTTCCTGAACTCAGCACAAGATTGGAGAGTGTTGCGTCTGATGAAGGAACAGCGGTACCAATAGCACCATTTATTAAAGCGAGATTATCGCCTTTTTTAACAGACAAACTGAAGTCTTCGTATTTTCTAGATAAAGAAACAGAGCTTATGCTTTCGGGCAAGTGTTTTGCCATTACAGTAGCCGATGATAAAATGCTTATTACAAAAGCGGCGGTGGCAGCTACTCTTCTCGCCAGAAGCAACTGTTGAACTATGTAAGAGTAAACGCTAAGTACTAAGTTTAAGCAGTTCTTTTGAATACCTAAATGTGTGAAATTCTGGGTCATATAAGATCATTAAAATTTATTCAGAAAGCATTTTTAAAAAATGCCTTTTCCAAATGATAACATAAAAGCGATATTGAATTAACCTTTAAGGCATCTCTAATCTCCTCTGTACGGTAAAAGACTGATAAGGTTAAATAATTTTAATGATGGGTTGGTATCAAAAAAAGACTAATCTCCCGTTAAAAAACTTAGGTTAAAATACTCTATATGAGTTTTGTAATCAAGATTCTATTATTGGTGTTTAAACACGGATTGGTGTTTTATATTTCTACGCTACCTGCTCGTCTTGAGGAGGTCTAATAACACATTACCAATAAAATGGTTGTCCGGTAATAAGCTTGATCAGAGTAAAAAGTCTAAGCGGTTTCTGATAATTTACGAGATGCGAAATTATTCAGTCTATAATTGTTTAAAGGGTTTTTAAACAATGGGATTAGATTTTCCCCGTAATAAGTTAAATAATGCCACCACATCTAATGCACCCCGACTGCCAGGCTGATTGATATTTTTATAAGCCGGCTCATTTGCAATTTCCTGTTTCGAAATAATTTTAAAACTCATCGACCAATCTGGAAATAATCGATTTTCACTTGTGCCTTCTTTCAAGGTTACTACGTTTTTGTGTCGGGAGTCTTTACAAATATCCGCATAAAGTGTTTTGAGATCAGTTTGTTCACCTTCCAAAAGCTGAAGGAATCTGTTGTTAAAATGTAGGAGCATTCCAGTAATATTAATACTCTTATTACGCTTTCGCGATTGCTCCAAAAGATTGATGAGTTCTTCTTCGGGCATTTGATTGGAAACTTCGCTACGGTAAATGAGAAAATACATGTTCGAAGATAAAAAAAATCACCAACGAAGTTAACAGCAATTAGATTGATTCATGGACTTAATGATATAATTAACTATAGCACGCCCTCACGACTGCTCTACAAACTAGCTGATTAGCCTTATTGAGGATTTTGGCCATCGGATAGTTCGCTTTAAAACAAACTCAATTTTTATTTGTTGGAACACTGTTTATTGTGGTAAATTATGATGCCCAATATTCGATCAGTTATCTTTTAATTATGCCTGGATTTGCAAAAAAAAGTACTTCAAAATTTTCTTATTCAGATATAATAGAATTGTCTATTTATTCGGATTTGAAAACTGCTTTACGGCCCAACAGCCGAATCTTGCTGAATACAAACGAGGAAAGTATTGAGGTTGAAGATATGCTTACGAACCTGAATATTCCGTTTATAATCAAATCGAAAAGAGAGCTATGGGTCGTTGCTGAGGTGGAATAACAATCCCAATCTATCGCATTTTACCTTTCTATAAACTTCAGCAATCCTGCACTGAGATTTTAAAATATGTTTATATAATTAACTGCCCTTAAAATACCAGCGGATATTTTAAACCGGATACCTACGCTCTCTAGGAGGATCTCTAATCCTTTAAATAAATATCAGAACTTCGATCTTTATAATGGCAACGAAGATTTTAAGCAAGTTGAAAACTTTCAGATTTTTGGCCGACGCTTTACCTGCAGCTTTAATTATAAGTTCGGTAAGCTAAATGAGGGATCAAGAATAAAACAGGGATTAGCAATGATGATATAAGTGTGGTACGGAATTAGCCAGGGTGAGTCTCCGAGCATTTCAGATTACAAAAATTCCAAAGCCTCTTTTGGAACAAATTGGCTTACATCACCCTTATGTTTCAGAATATCCCTCACAATTGTTGAGCTAATTGAAGAATAGCCGGGATTGCTAAGTATAAATATACTCTCAATGCCGGGTTCTAAAGCATGGTTCATTTGGGCGATTCCCTTTTCGTATTCAAAGTCGGATACCGTTCGAATGCCTCTTAGCATATATTGTGCGCCAATTTTTTTACAAAAATTCACGGTTAAGCCATTATAAGAAACGACTTCAATTTTCGGCTCATTTTGAAAGACGGCTTCCATAATCTGGATCCGCACCTCGGTCGTCAACTTCGATCTTTTAGAACTGTTATTGCCTATTCCAATTATCACCTTATCAAATAATGAAACCGAACGATTTAATATATCAACATGTGCTATAGTTACCGGATCGAAAGAACCAGGAAATAATGCGATTTTCATTGAAGGTTTCATCTGTTAAAGGTAATGGTTGTAAGCAATAATGTCTAAAGTTTAATCTAGGTTATTCTTGAGTTTTGGGATTGAAAAAACTAAAAGATGAGTACCCATATTTCCGCTGTTCTACGAAATTCGGATGGTTATCAAGCTTTTTGGTACTAGGATGTTCAATTATTAATAAACCATCAGGCTTTAAAAGCTTTTTAACAAACACATGTTCCGCAATTTGAGGAATCTGGGGCATATCGTAAGGTGGATCGGCAAAGATCAAATCAAACGATTCAGGTTCTTCTTTCAAAAACTTAAATACATCGGCTTTAAAAGTGGTAATGTTATCGGTTCTATGCTGTTTTGCTAGTTCTTTCAAATAGGTAATACAGCCTATGTCGTTATCAACAGAAATCACTTCTATTGCTCCTCTTGATGCAAACTCCATCGAGATATTACCGGTACCGCTAAACAGATCAAGCACTTTTAATCCGTCAAAATCAATTACGTTGTTTAAGATATTGAAAAGCGCCTCTTTAGCCATGTCGGTAGTTGGCCTTACCGGCAAATTTGATGGCGGAAAAAAGCGTAGGCCTTTTAATTTGCCACCAATTATTCGCATAAAATCAAACTCAGCAGGGAATAATACTGATGTTTAGGAAGTTGTTCAAAAGCTGGTGAAAAAGTTGTAAGTATAGTGCTGTCAGCAAACTGTATATCCGAAAAATATTTTTCAATTCGTCGGTAATTCGCATCTCCCGAATCGATATATCCGCATAATGTTACTGAAATTTCTGCTGGTTCTACATCGAATTGCTGCAATACGTTTAGTAGGAAATAATTGAAATCGTCTGCATTTTCAATAGCAAACAAATTGTAAAAAAGCAATTTATCAGCGGTTCCCAGAAATGCTTCAAATGACTCTTCATTAAATTGAAGAACAAGCTTGTGAGTATTTATCCCGTCTAACTTTGAGCTGCCTTCAATTAGTGGTTCGGCCTGACTTAGAAGTTTCACTTCAGCGAAGGCACCAATTAAAGGGGCTATAGTTGCCATTTCTAAGGCAGAAACACAGTTTACACTCCCATGAAATACCGCATTTATAAAGGTTTTGGTTTCTTCATGAGCATGAAGAACTTGCTCATAGGCCTCCAAGTCATTTATTGTATAATATTGAATAGGTATCAAGGTAAAGCCAGTAGTCTGCACAGATACCTTAATGCGCGAAAAGGTTGAACGTAAATACTCGTACTCGGTAGTTAAATCATATAAGGTATCTTCAATATTTACGCTCGTTGGTGAATCGTATAATACAAGAAGCCTATTTTCTTTTTCATTAATTATAGCATAAGATATACGTTTAGGTGCCACTCTTACTAAAAGCTGCATTTCTCTTGATCGCGCGGTATCAAACCGGTCGTCTTTTAAATGTAGTATGCCGAACTCGTTCATTACAACAAAACTAATTTATTTGACCGGAATTGCGCAATTTTACCTTGCATGATTCTTAGTACTTTACTCTTGGAGCATTTTCCGGCCAAACCAACTCTACAACAGGTTCTGGCGTTTCAGGAATTAGATAAATTTATTTTGAGTGAGCAGGGGGGCGAATGTTTTGTGTTAAAAGGGTATGCTGGCACGGGTAAAACTACCATTGTAGCGTCTATGGTGAAATCATTACCCAAATTGAGTTTAAAAACTGTTTTACTAGCTCCTACTGGTCGTGCTGCAAAAGTAATAACCAACTACTCCGGTAAAAAAGCATTTACGATTCATAAAAAGATCTATCGCAAAAAATCGGCAATGAGCCTTGATTTGAGCTTTATACTTGCCGAAAACCTATCAGAAAGTACTATTTTTATTGTTGATGAAGCTTCAATGATTTCCAATGAAGCAGCTGATTATAGCGGAAGGAGTGTGCTTGAAGATCTAGTAAGATTTGTTTACAGTGGTAAGAACTGCAAACTTATGCTTGTTGGGGATACTGCCCAGCTTCCACCGGTTGGAGCCGATTATAGCCCGGCTTTGGATACCAAATTGATGCAGGAGGTCTTCGCGAGAATCCTTTTTTCATACGAACTGACAGATGTTGTACGCCAGGAAAAACTTTCAGGTATCCTTTATAATGCCACCCATATTAGAGAACTTATCCGCACTCAAAAAGAAGAATTCCCACAATTGATAGTAAAGGGCTTCCGCGACATCTACAATATGACTGGCGAGCGACTTCCTGAAGGCTTGGAATACGCATACAATAAGTATGGGATGGAAAACACACTTGTAGTATGCCGTTCTAATAAAAGTGCTAACAACTATAATACACAAATCAGAAACAGAATATTGTACCGAGAGGAAGAACTTAGTGGCGGCGATTACCTGATGGTTGTCCGAAATAATTATTATTGGCTAGCGGCTGATGAACAGAGCAATGCTTTTATTGCAAACGGCGATATCGCCAAGATCAAAAAGCTTAAAAATATTTCCGAGCTGTATGGTTTTCGGTTTGCCGATGTTATATTGGAGTTTTTGGATTATCCTGATGATGAACCTCTAAGTTGTAAGGTAATGCTGGATACTTTATATTCAGAAACGCCTAACCTTTCAAATGTTGATAATAAGCGTCTTTTTGAAGCTGTAATGGATGACTACAAGCATATTGTGAACAAACGGCAGCGCATGGAAGAACTTAAAAAGAATGAATATTATAACGCTTTACAGGTCAAATTTGCCTATGCGGTTACTTGTCATAAAGCCCAGGGCGGACAATGGGATGCTGTTTTTGTGGATCAGGGATATTTAACTGAAGAAATGCTTAATACTGATTTTCTGAGATGGATGTATACCGCGGTGACGCGCTCGGTTAAAGAGCTTTTTCTGGTAAACTTTAGTTCACGATTCTTTAACTAAAACATACTGTAAAAGTGGTGCCCATACCAGGTTTACTCCTCACCTCAATGGTTCCGCCCATTGCTATGATCTGGGCTTTTGTAATATATAAACCCAATCCTTTACTGTCTTTTTGCGAATGAAATGTTTTATACAATCCAAAAATGTCCTGACTATGTTCTTTCAGATCGATACCTAACCCATTGTCACCAACTTCGAGATATGTTTTTTCTTCTGTGATATATGTTTTCACTGAAATTTGAGGTGCCCTGTCGGGATGATGGTATTTGATGGCGTTTGAGACCAAATTTTGCATAATACTTTCAAGATAACTTTTCGGATAATAAATTATTGGTGCTTGAGAAAAGTCAAAATTTATTTTGGCTTTGGATTTTTTAATATCGGCGGTCAGGTTTTTTTCCACCAGATCAAAAATTTGCATAAAACTTAATTTCTCTTTAGTCACATAAGAGTCTTCCTTGTTTTTAAGCACCTCAATCAAATCATCAAGCTTGATCAAAAGATTGTCAGCTACTTCGTTAATAGTTTTAATCAAGTTTTCTTTTTCAGCCTCATCGTTCGATTCGCCATAAAGCCGAAGTAATGCAACTAAATTGACACCTGGTGAGCGCAAATCATGTGAAGCCACATATGCAAAGCGTTCTAATTCGGCGTTCTGTTTAATTAAATTCTTGCTTATAATTTGGAGATCAGACTTTTGTAGTTCAAGTTGTTTGTTTTTATCACCTATTTCGTTAAATAGTTTGCTAATTTTTTCGCGACTTTGAACAATGTTGATGAGGGCCGAGACCACCATTATCAGCAGTATCCAATTGCTGATTACTGTAAATATTTGAATGCGCCTGGTTAATTTTTCAATCTTTTTGTTACTAACATCAAGCTTTTCTTTTTCCGAATTACTAATATCTCCCACAAGGCCTCTGATTTTGGAAACCGTTTGTTTTATCAGCTTCAATTCTATTCTATGAGACTCTATGGCAGGGGTTTGATCTGAACGAAGCGTTCTATTAATGTAAGTGCGCTTTAATAGCATTAATTCATTCAAACGGCTTAAATTAGCTTGTTGAGAAACTGAGTCACTTAGTAAAGAATAGAGTTTGATATAATTGTCATCCAGTTCCTGCTCGGCTTTTTTATTTAAAATCAGATAAGTGGTATCTCGGGTCAGGATGTATTCCCTGTGTTGAGTGCTTGCATTTTCCAAGTTATTTAGAAATTTTGCAGAAGTTTCAATAATGGTGTAAGTATTCATCGACGCCGCACGGTTCTGCTCGTTTTTTGAAGTCTGAAAAAGAAAGAAAATAGTGTTTATTACTATCAGAAAAATCGTGGTGCCAATTAAATAAAAGATACCCTGGGTATTTTTCATGCAGTAAATTTCTTCTTTAGATAATAAATATAGTCTTTAGAAATGAGCAATTCGTTATTAACCTATTCATCAATTGCACAATCAGCTTCGTAACTAAACTATATCTTGCGAATCATACACAATTACTTTCTCCCATAAAGATGAACACGTTTCTACAAATTTTAAATGTATAGGGTCCGTTTGATAAGTTTCCTGATCAGCACTGTTTTTAAAAACCAACATCCATGAAACTGAATAAGAGCTATCAATAACATCACGGCTGGTACCCGCTGGTAACCCAATATGATATTCTTGAATCGTTGTAACTTTGGATAATTCTTTTAAACCCTCAATTAGTTTTGATCGGTCTATTGCACTATCAGGAACTTTAAGCCAGAAATATACGTGGTGAATAAAAACGGTTTTTGACTCTTTAATATTAGTTTGGAGTGTTGACATTTCGGTGATTAAGAATAAAATTGATGAATATGTAAAGAAACAATTGTAAAGATATAAAATGCATTTATGACATAAATCATCGCATTAAGATTTAACCGATAAAATAATATTTTTCAAGAAACCTTTTTAGAAAATCAAACATTTTTGGCTTAAAATCCTTATGTATTGGTATTTACCGTTAAATGAAACCAAAAAAAGTTCTTATAATAGATGATGATATCTCCTGCTTAGAGGTGATGGAGTTTGTTGTTAATGGGATGGGCTGTGAGCCTTATGTGTTTCCAACGTGGACATCGGAAACCATCCAACAAATTATTGATATTGCTCCTGATGTAATTATTCTCGACGAATGGTTAATAGGGGTGAAGGGCAGTGAACTCTGTGTAATACTAAAATCAATAAATCAACTTAGAACAGTACCTATTATTCTTGTGTCTGGCACAGATGGTCTGGCTGATATTGCAAAAAGATCTTTTGCGGATGGTTATGTTGAAAAGCCTTTTGATATAAGTGATATTGAGAAAATTATATTAAGAGTTTAGGGAAGCCTGTATCATCTTAACAATCTCACTTCATGTAGCCATTAATAAAAATTCTTATAAATAACTTGAAAGAGGTATTCGTGAGTTTTAGCCATATGCCTTGAGAATTTTCATAAGATATACCGTATCCTGATTAGTTATTTAAAGATGCTTAAACCTACATAATTCGAATGTATTTGTGTAGGTAGCTTGTCTAAGATCCAGAGATGCTTGAGAGGTTTTGACCTATTTAAGCCTTTTAATTGG
>DASWMZ010000152.1:0-16876 GCA_036399495.1 Pedobacter sp. | reverse complement strand
GTCTCTCCAACCTTAAGATCATTCCAGTTTTCAAGATATTCCCCAATAACTATCGTCCCTGAGGGAAGCGGCAACATCGAATCACCTTTTATTTCAAAGGCACGAAACGTTCCCTGCTTTAAAAAAGGAAGGTGAAACTTGGGCAGCTCACGTATAAATTGAGGATCAGCATAACCGTTTAAATAACCGGCACTGGCTTTTACAGGTACCAATTCTATATTCTCCCGATCTTCAGAATCTACTGATATACTTAGTACCCGTAAATTGGAAGCATCACTTTTCGGCTTAGGTTTCCATTTATCATTAATTTGTTCATTAATTAATTCGTCGATACTTAACTCATAAAAAATTGCGAATTTTTTTAGCAAATCATATCTCGGATCGGCACGATCTTCTTCGTAAGCACCAACTAAAGAACGTTTAATTTCCATTGTATCAGCAAATTGCTGTTGGGTTAACCCCTTTTTCTTTCTGAGGTAACGAAGATTATTAGAAATGTTAGCCATTTTGAAAATAATTTTGTTTTGCTAAAATAATTAGTAACTTTATGCTCATAAAATTAGCAATTTATTTTCAATTACTAAAAAGATAATTATGAAAAGATATGTGTTTATTGTAACCGACCGAAATCGCAGCTCCATGCATGTGGGAATGAGTACCGATTTATTAAAGACCGTAGGTTTTTATCGCCAGATGCCAAATTTGTTTTTTGATTCGGCTCAACAATTAACGCGGCTCATATATTTTGAAGAAATGCGTACAGAGGAAGCAGCATTGCATCGCTTCAATTTAATAAGCAAATTTACAAGAGCTCAAAAAGAGAAGATGGTAAGAGCTGTAAATCCGGATTGGTTAGATCTTAGTATTGGCTTAGACTTCGAAAAAATACTTACGCAGCCTTATATACAAATAGATAAACGAGTAGCAATGTATCAATAGAAAGCGCAATTATTATAGCTTTCTATTGATACATATATTTTTACCAGCCTGGTGCAAACACTAATCCAAACACCGGACCGCTAACATCTTTACGTTGAAAAGGTATTGCGGCGTATGGTTCTATAATGAAATACCCAAAAACATTAACTCGAAGTGATAAACCAGCACTCATAGCAGGTATACGTGAGGTAATTGGAACGATGGTTTGTTGCCCTTGTTCGTTGGTAACTGTTTTTTCACCCAATCTTTCGGGTGTACTTCCAAAAGTTATTTTTGATTTTCCTGTATAAGCAATTCCCGCATCAAAAAATGCGTTCAAATCAGAAAACAGGAATTTAGATTCTATAGCAGATAAGCGCTTTGGACCAGTAAATGGTAACCTGATTTCAAAATTAAATACTGCTATTTTTGAACCGGTTAACTGACTTAAATCAAAATCTCCCCGCGTGCTTTGTGCACCTCCGCTTTTGTAAAAGGAATTAAATTCATAACCTCTAACAAAATATGGATAACCAATAAAGAGTGGAAACAGAGCTTGTTCATCTTTTCCCATCCTTGAATAATTATACGCTCTCACCGCAAATGTTACTGGCTTTACTCTTTGATATTTTCTAAAATCTGCGGTGAGTGCTGTGAAGCTAAAATCCCCCTGGTATGCCTCAACGCCTAAACGATAACGGAAGCCATTTAAAGGTGCCGTTATTCCCATCAAAGAATTATCTCCAACTAAAGCCGTATTAAGCTGATAAATAGTAAACGGTTTAAAACCTATACCGTACGAAGCTGTCGCATCTTCACTTGATAACTTGTTTCTTTCTGAACCTGCAAATCGACCGAAACTATCGTAAGCATTTGAAAACCGATCAATACGATAACTATAACGGGCAATAGCTGACCCCAGTTCAAAACGTGAGATTCTCGAAAACGGATAAGAGCCAAACACTTGGATTTGATCTTCAAAAGTTCTGAATATATCATAATTTTCTATCACTAAATCTCCATCTCTTTCATAACTCGAAAAACCCGAAACGTACGGAATATGCGAAACAGCTGCTCCAACATCAATTCTTCCCTTTTGATTGATATACGCAACCTGCCCTCCAAAATCGTAAATTTCTCCATTTATTGCTAAAGCAGCCTGAATTTGATTTCTTCCTAAAATATCGCTAAAAATTCCCTGTACACCACTCGATAATCCTGCTCCCATTCTTCCACCAGCTTGGGCTCCAACACCATTACTAGCCAAATAATCAAGCTTAAATTGAGGTCGATATGGAACAGGTTTAATATCTGCATGGCTAATTGTTTCAAAACGCTCGAAGTTGTTTAAGTTGGCGTTTATTAAATCTACACCAGAGCTTTTGGATGGAGGCAATGTTGCGGCCTCAAAGTTTAACGCCGTTGGAGAAACTTCAACCGGCTTGAACTCTGATGCTTTAGCATTGTAGATAGTATACTTTTGAGCACGATAATAAGAATAAACAATATCATCCTGAGTTGATACACTTAAAGCTGGCGAAAACTCTGTAATACCACTTATTCCCGTAAAGTAATCTGTTAATTGTTCAACTTTCCCACCGGCTAGAGAATATCTGTAAAGGTTTCTGAATCCATCTCGGTTTGACAAGAAGTAAATCTGCTGACTATTGCCTGAAAATTGCGGGTTCATGTTATTAGCACCTTCAAACACCGGAATATTTGTGATCCGTTTGCTTGCTAAATCCATTACTGCCAATGAATGTGTTATGTCTACACTTTTACTATTCGCGGCATCTAAAGTAGTTCTATCACTTGTAAAAACTAATGACCGGCCATCTGGCGAAAAATTGGGCGCATAGTCAGAATACTTGTCTTTTGTAAGCTGAGTTAATTTTTTAGTACGAAGATTGTAAATAAACAAGTCGCTGTATCCATCCTTCAATCCTGTAAAAGCAATATCATCCCCGTTAGGGGAAAAGCTTAGATTACTAAACTCGCCAACATCGCCCATGCTTTCAGTGACCAGATTCCTGCCATTATCGACATCTACTACAAAAAGCTTGGTACGCCCGGCACTAAACGCACTAAAGGCAAATCTTTTACTATCCGGCGACCAGGCACCTGCTGATTCGATAAAGCTAAATTCGTCAATATGGGTATTGGAGGTCTTGCTCGTGAGCTTTCGGATGACTTGCCCGGTTTGCGCATCGGCCAAAAACAAATCTATACTTATCAATTCCTTTTCAGATAAAAATGCGATGTATTTTCCGTTTGGCGATACGGCAGGGGCAACATTCATCTCGCCCGCGGTTTTATTATTGATAACACTTTTACCTACCGGGACTTGAGCTGTATCTTTCAGTAGGGGTTTATAAGCATTTTCGATACTCGTTCTCCACAGATTTGATAGCGTTCTTTCATCATATCCAAAGGTTCTTCGTATAGCCATTTCATAACCATATTTAGCTGTGGCTTTAAACAACGGAACAATTACTGTGTCGCCATATGTTGAGCCGATATAAGTCCAAAATGCCTGCCCGTATCGATATGGAAAATATCGGTTAGTAGTGGTTAACTGACGTAATGTTGGGATATCTTTATTGAGATATGCATCGCGCATCCACATTGCTGTAAAAGCATCAACTTTTCCAATAGACAGATATTCCGCCATACCTTCAACCATCCATAATGGAAGATTTCCGATGTTTTCGAGATTGGTAGAATCGCCTTCAATTAATGAATGGTACTGAAAGGCGTGTACCAGCTCGTGACCTAATACGTGTCTGGTTTGGTGATTAAGCGACATTAGCGGCATAACCACACGATTTTTCAACCCTTCAGTAACACCGCCCGTTCCCACTCCCACGCCGCCGGATATCGCTGTTGTAGCCTGAAAATCGGGATGATTCGAATATAAAATTACCGGATTTCTCCGACTAAACGTATCTCTAAAAACTTGCTGATGCAAATCATACCAGACCTCTGATTCTTGAAGGAACCATTTGGAAATGCTGTCGTTTTTTAGGTAGTCATACAACTCAAAGTGCTGCGACTGATTAACCTTAAATTTATGGTTTTTATACCGAACCAGATTCTGACCAAAATATTGAGCGTTGGCCGGAAGGGTGTCGACAATGAACATTATTAAGAAAAGGAAAAAACTTAGTTTAAATATTCTTCCCTTTGAAGCGTCTATGTTATCCATATTAAGCCAATTAAAAAATTTATAAATTTGAAGGCTAAGCAATTATATAATCATAAAAGCTTACTATTTGTTTTATTGTTCTCCTCGTCTTTGCCTTCTGGCCTCTTGCCGTTTTTCGCGATTTGTTTTAGGTTCTGTTGCATCCTCATTTTGTGTTTGGGCAGGTGAATTGACCTGCTTATTATCTGCAGGTTTAGGATCCACCTCCTGTTGTGATGATGTATCAGATGATTCTTTTAACTCAGGCTCATCAGATTCAAATAATGAGTCGATAATAGTTGTATCTACGCTAAAAGTATCTCTTGGGATTTCTGCAGTGGGGCAGTTGTACTGCCGCGTAATTTCGACAGTTGCTTTAGGGAACGGTCCGTAAGTATAACCTGTCGACGGATCGCGATAAACCTTTTCCATAAATCTGCCAAAAATAGGCAATGCCGTATGGGAACCTTCACCAGTACCCGAAGTACGAAAATGCACACTTCTTTCATCACAGCCCACCCAAACACCTGTTACCAGATCTTTGGTAATACCCATATACCAGCCGTCCACATAATCTGAAGACGTGCCGGTCTTCCCTCCTATCTGGTTGCCTTTTTTCCAAAGATCCCACTCCCATAATGCCTGTGAAGTTCCTCCCGGTTCGTCCATTCCACCTCTAAACATATAGAGCATCAGCCATGCTATCTCCTCACTTAAAACCTTCTTTTGTTTAGATTTAAACTCCTCAATTAAATTCCCTTCATTATCGGTAATCTTATAAACTAATACCGGTTCGCTCCGCTTACCATTATTCAGAAAAGTGCTGTAAGCTTTAACCATCTCATAAACAGAAACATCATTAGACCCTAAGCTTACAGACGGAACTGATTTCAAATCGCTTTCTATGCCGCATTCCTGAGCGTATTTAACCACATTCCCCCAGCCAACCTGCTCGGTAATTTGAGCTGTTACCGAATTAACCGATCGTCCCATGGCGTGTCTAAGCGTCATTTCCCTTCCGGAGAACGAATAATCGGCATTTTTAGGTTCCCAATATTTGGTCTGGTTCGCTTCATCATAAGGAATTTTGACGGGCTTATCAACGAATTTATCGCAAGGGCTTAATCCGCTTTCAAGTGCTGCTAAATATGCAAAAGGTTTAAAAGTAGACCCCGCCTGGCGTTTGGCCTGATTCACATGATCGAAGTTAAAGTGATTAAAATCTACGCCCCCTACCCAAACTTTAATATGGCCGTTAAACGGATCCATGGTCATCATTCCGGTATTTAAAATCTTTGCATAATATTTAATAGAATCGATTGTAGAATATTCTACTTCCTTATCGCCTGCCCATGAAAATACTTTCATTTTCTTGGGCTTGTTAAGGTAATAATCTATTGAGTCCTGATTGTTGCCATATCTCTTTTTCAAATAGTTATAAACAGGAAGACGTTGTGCAGCTTTTTCCGGAAAATCTTTAATTTCATCTCCATTAGAATCTCTCCAGGGGTTTTGATTACCCCAGGCATTATTTAATCGCTGTTGAAGAACTTTCATTTGCTCTTTCATTGCCTCTTCGGCGTATTGCTGAAGTTTTGAATCTATAGTTGTATAAATTTTTAACCCCGATTCATACAAATCATAACCGTTGTCTTCACACCAGTTTTCCAGATACCTTGAAACGGCAGAGCGTAAATAGGAGTCTCCGCGATTATCCTCAACTAAATCGACCTTTACAATATCTAACGACTTTTTGCTATAACGCTCAAAATCCTGTTTCGGAATGTAATTGTATTTTTCCATCTGCGACAAAACCACGTTTCGCCTTTCGAGCGTTTTATCCGGATTATTCTCGGGATTATAGGTAGTTGTTGCTTTTAACATTCCAACCAACATGGCTGCATGATGTATATCGAGCTTTTCGGGTTCTTTATTAAAGTATTTTTTTGCCGCTGTTTTTAAACCGTAGGTATTACTACCGAATGTTACGGTATTAAAATACATCGTCAGGATTTCGTTTTTGGAATACTGATGTTCAATCTTTAAGGCAGTAGTCCATTCCTTAAGCTTGTAAACAATAGTCCTTACAACAGGAATTCGTTTGATATATCCCTGTTGTTTATTATTACGAGTGCGATAAAGATTTTTGGCTAATTGTTGGGTAATGGTGCTGGCACCACGTTTATCACCGGAAACGGTTGAAGCAGCACTTGAAAAGACCGAAAATATATCTATTCCGTTATGCTTGAAGAAACGAACATCTTCTGTCGCGATAAGGGCATTTATAGTTCCTTGTGTAATTTGGTTAAACTCAATGGGTGTTCGATTTTCTTTATAATATCTTCCAATGAGTTTGCCATCTGCTGTATAAAGCTCAGATGCAATTCTCATGTTGGGGGCTTGAATATCCTTGTAACTGGGAGAGTATCCAAACAACCATAAAAAATTAACCTCGATAGCGCAAAAAAGAATAATTATTGAGTAAAGCAGTATTACTAAGTATCTGAGGGGTTTATTCCCGATTTCCTTAAACATAAAATGAGCAGAGTTGCTATTAATTTATATAACGATGTAAAAATGTAAAACAACGTAATGAAGTAAAAGATTGTAAAGTGTGAAATTAATAATTTCTGTTTATTCAGCTTATTAATCAAGTAACTTGAAGTCATCGGCATCTTTCAAAAATGGAAACAACCTGCGTGCTTTCACAACTTCGTCTATTGAAATTGAAAAGGTATACAAATCTTCGTCATTGGGCTTATAATAAACAGTTTTACCATTTGGATCAATGCACATTGAATCTCCTGAATGGTAGATTTCATTTCCATCGTGGCCAACACGATTTACTCCAACGACATAAGAAAGATTTTCTACCGCTCTTGCGGGAATCAGTGTGCGCCAGTGCAAGGATCGTTTTTCGGGCCAGTTGGCTACAATAAGCAATAGATCGTATTCGGGATCTTTATTTCGAAGCCAAACCGGGAAGCGTAAATCGTAACATATAACCGGACAAATTTTCCAGCCGTTTAGCTCCACAATCAGCTTGTTTTTACCCGGGGTATAATAATCATCTTCCTTACCCATAGCAAAAAGGTGGCGTTTATCATACTTCTCAAACGATCCATCCGGACGCATCCAAATTAACCGATTGTAAAACTTTTTATTTTCTTTGATGATCAGGCTTCCTGTAACTACACAATCGAACCTTTTGGCCTGTTGCAGCATCCACTTCATGGTGGTGCCATTCATCTCTTCTGCCAATACCGCTGTATTCATAGAAAAACCGGTATTAAACATCTCGGGCAAAACAATCAGGTCCGTTTTTTCGCGAATGCCCGATAGTCTGAGGCCCAAATTTTGAAGATTCTTCTCGGTATTTTCCCAAAAAAGGTAGGCTTGAAATGTGGTTATTTTTAAAACGCTCATTAAATTTTGCTTAATGAATATTAATTAAACCTTAGTTAATCTCATAACGGCTGTCTCTAAAGTTTCTTGCTTTTTAGCAAAGCAAAATCTTATTACACTAAAATCTGATGATTTTAAATAAAATGCCGAGGTTGGAATTACTGCAACCCCGAAGTCTAAAGTTAGTCGTTTGGCGAAATCAACATCTTTTTCTTCAGTGATATTTTTAATTGAAGCACATTGAAAATAAGATCCCTCACAAGGTAGTAGTTGAAAGCGTGTTTGCTGCAATAAATCCCTGAAAGAATTTCGCTTTTGGGTAAAAAAACTTTTTAGCGTTAAATAATATTCCTTTTCTAAGAGCATATCCGCGATAGCATATTGTACAGGAGCATTAACACTAAAAACAAGGTACTGATGAATCTTCCTAAATTCTTTCATTAATTGTTGCGGAGCTAGACAATACCCAACCTTCCAGCCGGTGTTATGGAAAAGTTTGCCGAATGAGGCTATTATAAAACTCCTTTCGCGTAGCTCAGGGAATTTAGCCATACTTAAATGCCCCAGGTTATCGTAAACCATATGCTCGTAAACTTCATCACTTAAAATTAATACATCAGTACCTCTCGTAAGTTTTATAAGTTCATTAATATCTTCCTGCTTTAAAATTGTTCCCGTTGGATTTTGAGGTGAGTTTAGAATGAGCATTTTTGTTCGATTGGTGATGAGCTTTTTCACCATGTTCCAATCAATTTTGTAGTCGGGCGGCGAGAGTTCCAAAGATTTTACCAAGCCGCCAAGCACCTTGATGGAAGGCGCATAAGAATCATAAGCCGGCTCAAAAATAATAACCTCATCGCCGGGATGAACGACACAGGCTAACACTGTAAATATCGCTTGCGTGCCTCCGGCGGTAATCGTTATTTCCGTTTCCGGATGATATTCTGCTCCATAAAGCGCATTTACCTTTTCCGATATTCTTTCATTTAAAACAGGAACACCACACATCGGTGCGTATTGGTTTTTACCCTCACGCATATATTTATGAGTAAGTTCAACCAGTTCGGCAGGCCCGTCAAAATCGGGAAATCCTTGGGATAAATTGATTGCGTTATTATCTGCAGCAAGTTTGGACATCACCGTAAAAATAGTGGTACCAACTTGAGGGAGTTTAGAATTGAAAGCGATCATGGCCGCCAAAATAAGAATTTGAAAAGTTTTAGTGCGTTATAAAATCACATTTTGAACTCAGCAATACTCTAACAGATAAATACTTTTAGGAAAAAACACAACGCATTTATTAGAGTAAATTATTATCTTATTTTTGATCGGCCTTCGATAATTGTATCATAAAAGCCTCCGGATTATAAGGGCCCGTGCGAAATCTTATCATAAAATATAATGCAAAAATATTTTGAAGAGTTATCCAAATACTTCGACGGCGAATTATACTTTGATAATTCGTCTCTTCACCAAACTCAATTATTAGCTTATTCAACCGATGCTTCTGTATATCAGGAAAAACCTTTGGCCGTATCAATTCCCAAAAACAAGCATGATATAAAACTACTTATAGACTTTGCAACTCGGTATAAACTTACTCTAATACCACGAGCGGCAGGCACATCACTTGCCGGACAGGTTGTTGGAAATGGTATTGTGGTTGATATTTCGAAGCACTATAATGAAGTCTTAGAAATTAATACAATAGAAAAATGGGTTAGAGTACAGCCGGGAGTAATAAGAGATGACCTCAACCATCACCTTCGCCCACAGGGACTAATGTTCGGCCCTGAAACATCAACTGCGAACAGAGCAATGATTGGTGGAATGGTTGGCAACAACTCCTGTGGCTTGCATAGCATTGTTTGGGGAGCGGTACGAGATCATTTACTTGAAGCAAAGGTTATTCTTAGCGATGGGTCGGATGTGACTTTAACATCTGGGGAGGTAAACACGGCTGATCGAACCAGTCTGAGAGGAAAGATTGATGCTTCACTAATTAACCTATTAAATGACGAAAAGAATCAGAATCTGATAAAAAACAACTTCCCTAAAGCCTCAGTAGTGAGGAGAAACACGGGTTATGCTTTAGATGCACTTTTGGAGATGAAACCGTTTAATGATCAAGGCAAGGAATTTAATCTTTGTAGCTTATTGGCCGGTTCGGAAGGCACGTTGGCTTTCATCACAGAAGTGAAACTTAATTTAATAGCCTTACCACCACAAGAAACTGCTTTAATTTGCATTCATTGTAATTCGATTGAGGAGGCTTTACGTGCAAACATTGTAGCGTTAAGCCATAGTCCAATGGCATCCGAACTGGTGGATAAATACATCCTTGATTTTACAATCGGTCATCCGGAATACGAAAAAAACAGGTTTTTTATTGAAGGAGATCCGGCAGCTATTTTAATGGTTGAATTTATGGCCGACGAGCTTAGCACACTTGATTCAAAAGTTGAAACTTTAATAACCGACTTAAAACAAACAAGTTACGGCTACGCATTTCCAGTTCTGCATAACAATCAATCGAAATACGCATGGGAAGTCCGCAAGGCGGGTTTAGGACTTTTAAGGAACCTCCGCGGAGATTTTCAGCCGGTAAACCTGATCGAAGATTGCGCCGTTTCGCCGCAGGAACTACCCGAATACATTCATGATCTGCAACTTATTTTAGACAAATATGATGTGAAGGCATCTTATTATGCCCATGCCGGTGCCGGCGAATTACACGTAGAGCCGCTGGTAAATTTAAAGACTGTTGAAGGTGTTTCGGCGTTCCGGAATATTTTGGCTGATACCGTAGAGCTTGTAAAGAAATTTAAAGGATCATTATCAGGAGAACACGGAGACGGACGTTTGCGTGGCGAGTTTATTCCTGCAATGCTGGGAAACGAAACGTATCAGCTTTTTGAACAGGTTAAAGCCATCTTCGATCCGAATAATATTTTCAATGCGGGAAAGATTACGAAAACCCCGAAAATGGATACCTATTTACGGGTTAAGCAAGGTATAGAAAACAGAGATACAGCGACAACCTTCGATTTCTCCTTAACGGGAGGGATTCTTGGCTTGGCCGAAAAATGCTCCGGTTCAGGCGACTGTCGTAAAAGTGCAATTTCGGGCGGAGTAATGTGTCCGAGTTATATGGCAACACGTCAGGAAAAGGATACCACAAGAGCGAGGGCAAATGTGTTGAGGCAATTTTTGAGTAATGAGCATGATGAACATCCATTCAATCACAAAGAGATTAAAGATGTGATGGATCTTTGCCTGAGCTGCAAAGGCTGCAAAACAGAATGTCCGTCGGGCGTGGATGTTGCAAAGATGAAAGCTGAATTTCTTCAAAATTATTATGACAAAAACGGTGTCCCTTTCCGAAGTAAGCTGATCGGAAATTTCAGTCAGCAAATGAAGCTGGCATCCATTTTCCCACCTGCTTACAACTTGATTTTTAAGACCGAAGCTTTGCGCCGTACTGCGAATAAGCTGGTTGGTTTCCATCCGGATCGCAGCATGCCGGAACTGAATCCGATAACACTAAGGTCATGGTATAAAAAGAATCGTAAAAAACAGCAAACACTTCGCAGGAAGGTATATCTTTTTTGCGATGAGTTCACTAATTATAACGACCTTGAAGTAGGTAAAAAATCAATTCTGTTGCTGGAAGCTTTAGGTTATGAAGTAATTATTCAGGAGCATTTAGAAAGCGGTAGGACTTATCTTTCTAAAGGACTGGTAAAAAAGGCGGCCGTTATTGCGAATAAAAATATCAAGATCTTCTCCGGTTTAATTTCGGACGAAACCCCTTTGGTTGGAATTGAGCCTTCGGCTATTTTAACCTTCCGGGATGAATATATCGACCTGGCGGAAAAAGGAAATGCTTTAGAAGCCTTGAACATCGCTAAGAATACGTTTACGATTGAAGAGTTTTTGGCTAAAGAGATTCGAAAGGGAAATATTGACTCTAGTCAGTTTACTTCTGAAAAGAAACAGGTTTTAATACACGGACATTGCTACCAAAAAGCATTATCATCGCAGGAACATTTAAAAACAATGTTGAGCATTCCCGAAAACTTCAGCACTCAACTCATCCCTTCCGGTTGTTGTGGAATGGCGGGATCGTTCGGTTATGAAGAAGAGCATTATGAAATTTCCCAACAGATTGGGGAGTTGGTGCTTTTCCCAGCCGTAAGGGCTGCTGCGAGCGATACATTGCTGGCGGCATCGGGAACTTCTTGCAGACATCAAATTAAAGATGGAACGGAGAGAACTGCGCAGCATCCAGTGGAGATATTGTGGGGGGCGTTGAAAAGGTAATTTAGATTCCGTGATTACTTCAATTAACTTTCGTCGAAATAGGGCAACAAATAATTAATTCCCGCTTCCGACACCATCAAATCCTTCGTCCAGTGTGCTCCAGAAAAGGTTGCCAGAATATATCCTGAACGAACTTTTCGTATTACTCCGCCTTTATAGCCAAACTCGCCGCGAAGCGGTGGACGAACTTCGCTGCCGCTATCCTCATGCGTCATTGCCATTTCAGAAGCTTTAGTATATGCAATAGCCAGAAAACTAGCTTCATCGTCACCGATTGCTTTTACTACTTTCATTTTTGAAATCCATCCGGAAGTTTCATCACCCGGAACGTATGCCACCAAGCCTACGCCAACAATATTTATCCCATCTGCCGCTTTTTCCATTTCTAAAAGTGCTGCTTCCGCATTGGCGAGAAACAATTGTTCATCTTCCTTGTGTGACGTGGTACTATTAAGTCCTGCCATGAGCGTCTAAATATTTAGGTTTTTTAATTGTCGAACACTTTAAACACATTTCTTATCCCGCTACGGTATGGCCGCCATTTACAGAGAGACTTTGCCCGGTAACAAAACCAGCATCCTCACCCACATAATAAGCTACTGCAGCCGCCACATCGCCGGGTGTGCCCCAGCGCCCTGCCGGAATTCCTTTCAGATAAGCATCTTTCGCTTCCTGCGGATCATTTTCATGACGCTCAACCGGTATCCAGCCCGGCGAAATCATATTGACCGTGATACCAAAAGGAGCCAGTTCACGCGCCAGACTTCTCGAAAATCCAACCTGCCCGCCTTTTGCAGCCACATAAGCAGTAAATGGAGAAACTCCCAATTGGAAAACCTCACTGGTGATATTAATAATCCGTCCCCAGTGCTGTTGCTTCATGTGGGGAAGACAAGCTTTAGTAAGCAGAAAAGGACTTTTAACAAAGAAATTGATCAATCTTTGATAGGTGTCCCAATCGTATTCTTCAATAGTTTTTTGAGGTTGGTCTGGTGTAGCGTTACAAATTAAAATATCAACCGGTCCAAGCTTCTCGTAGATTTGGGCGTACATTTTGTTAACGTCTTCTGCATCAGATGCATCTGCACGAACCAAAAAACCTTCGCCACCTGCTTCTTTGAACTGGGCAAACGCTGCCGTTGCACGCTCTTCATTATTATAATAGTTCATGGCTACTTTAAAACCCATTTGACCTAAACTTAAAGCAATGCTTTTTCCAAGTCCAGTAGTACTGCCTGTTACCAGTGCTACACGCTTAGGGGTTATTGTATTATTGATATTTAAACTCATGTATTTTAAGTTATTCCTGACTAGGGCAGGTAAATTTGATTACATTTTATCAAGTTGGCAAATTATTGAATTCATCGGATTAAACGCAATTAAAATGTTGTAAATTACCAAAGACAGGATATTTACTAACGTTGAGTTAGTTAGTTTACAGTACAGAGTATATCTTTGTCAATGATAAATTATCACATATAGAATAATTAATGTGTAAAAAATCTCTCAGGGTTATAGCTTCTTTACTGTTACTGTGTTTCTCAGTTACAGCGCTGCCTTTAGATTTTTTTCATACTCATACTACTAAAACTTCCTGCTCGGAAGGTGCAAGACATTCAACCTGCCACCACAAATTACACATCAGCAAAGCTGAATATCCTTGCTTTGCTTGTAATGTGCATTTCGACAAGACTTTTATTCTGTCAGAATCCGTTGTTACCCTTTTAGAAATATCTGATGTAAGATTATTACCCGCAAAAAGGGTTGAATTCTATTTTGAAAAACTCTCCTCACACTCCTCCAGGGGTCCGCCTTCGATTCATCTTATTTGAATTATCGTTTAGATAATCTTAGCATTCTATCATCATATAAAACTTCAAATGGCCATTAACATGTGGCTTTGAATGTTTTTTAATTTATCTTATTATCCATTATTATGAAACTTATAACACACACTATCATATTAGTTTGTCTGTTAGCTTTTAAACTGTCAGCAGCAGCATTTACATTTACGGGAAAAGTAACAGACGCCGTAACTCATGAACCTCTCCCGGGTGCAATAATCTCAATACCCGAACTCCGGCAAACAGTCACTACGAATGAAAGTGGTGATTTCACGTTTTCCCGGGTTCCAAAAAGAGGCCGTTTTTTAGTTGAAGTGAGATATATTGGTTTTAAAACGATTACTCAAATTGTCGATTTGACTCTTTTAGAGCCCGTAAATTTTTCCCTGCAAACCAGCGTAATCGAAGTACATGAAGTGGTGATAACAGGTACTGCTTCGAGTGCTAATAACCGTACAAACAGTACATCGGTAGCTACAGTTGGTAAAGAAGATCTCACACGCAGGCCTTCGAACAATATTATTGATGCAATATCACGAGTGCCGGGAGTATCTCAGGTGACTACAGGGGCCGCAATTTCTAAACCAATAATACGAGGATTAGGCTCAAACCGGATATTGACCTTGTCCGACGGAGTGAAGCAGGAAGGTCAGCAATGGGGCGATGAACACGGTATTGAAATTGATCAATACAGCGCAGAACGAGTTGAAATTCTGCGTGGAGCAGCAAGTTTACTCTACGGCTCTGATGCTCTGGGCGGTGTGATTAATATAATTGACGCTATACCCCCAACCGAAGGAAATGTTAGAGGCGAACTGCTTTCAAACTATGCCGGCAATAACGGTTTAAGCTCGAATTCAGCTATGCTGGAGGGCAACAGTAATGGCTTTATCTGGCAAGGACGAGGCACTTATAAGAACGCATTTTCTTATAATACCGCAGACGGTAGAATACCAAACACCGTTTTTAATGAAAGAAATTTTAGCGGACTTCTAGGGCTTAACAAAAAATGGGGATACACTCATTTAAATCTGTCGAGCTTTAATCAAAAACTTGGCTTACCAGATTTTGAGAGAAATGCTTCTGGTAAATTTGAAATTAGCGAGGGCGAGGTTTTTTCCGAAAGCCAACTTAAAAGCAGAAATCTTTTATTGCCTTTTCAGGATGTAAGGCATTACAAAGTCGCACTAAATAGTCAGTTGCTTTTAAATAGTGGGAGGCTTCGCTCGATAATAGCTTTTCAAAATAATCAGCGTAGAGAATTAGAAGATAGCGCTACCGACCCTTCGCTCTTTTTTGATCTCAAAACATACAGCTACGACTTTAAGTATTATTTCGAAGAAAATAACGGATGGGAGCCTGTAATCGGAATGTCGGGAGCCTTTCAAAACAGCAAAAATAAAGCAGAAGAATTTCTGGTTCCTGATTATGATAACAGAGATTTTGGAGCCTTTGGATACTTGAAAAAAACCTGGATAAAAACCACATTTAATGCAGGTATCCGGTTCGATAACCGAACAATAAGTGGCATTCAAATGAATGAAGATGGAGTTTCTAAATTTCAGAACTTCGAAAACACGTTTTCAAATATCAGCGGAGCAATTGGTTCTACCCATGAGTTAAACGATAGCTGGACTTTAAAAGCGAATATTGGAAGTGCATTCAGAGCACCGAACATTGCTGAGTTGAGTTCAGAAGGTGTTCATGAAGGAACATTCCGGTACGAGCTTGGAAATCCAAATCTTAAACCCGAACGCAGTTTATATGCCGATGCTGCGCTCGAGTTCCACTCAACCAAACTCGACTTTCATTTTAACCTATTTAATAATTATATCGGTAACTACATTTATGCCCGACAGATTGATAATCAAACAATCGATATTGATGACGCATCGTTTTCTGTCCACAATTATGTTCAGGATAATGCAAATCTTTATGGTACAGAAGTAGAATTAAATTTACATCCCACTTCATATCTGCACGTTGAAAACAGTTTTTCCTTAACACGTGGGCAAAACGCCAAGACAAATAATGACCTCCCATTTATACCAGCCCCAAGGTTAAGAAATGAGCTAAGATTTGAGCCGAATATTAAGTCGGACGGTTTCAAAAACACTTATTTTTCAATCGGAATGGATAACGTTTTTAAGCAAAATCAGATCGACAAAGAATTTGAAACCCCAACATCTGGTTATACACTCATAGATGCATCGGCAGGAACTACATTCAGATTGAAAAAACAGCCGGTCAGAATCTACCTATCTGCGAATAATCTTTTCGACAAAGCGTATGTTGATCATCTTAATCGGTTGAAATATGTCGGCTTTTTTAACCAGGGAAGAAATATCGCTTTCGGATTACAACTGCCTTTAAATTTTTAAATAAATCAGCCATGATCGATTAACTGATCATGGCTGATCCTTTAATTTACAATAGTTGAGCTTTAGTTAGCACCTTCTCATAGGCGTTTCTTGAACTGCCTCTGAAATAAACCTGGCCACACAAAGTGTAGCCCAACTTATCAAAAATCTTCATCATTGCCAGGTTATCATAGTTTGTATCAGCTTTGATGCTGTGTATGTTATTGTCCAATGCAAATTGCTCAATAAATTCAAAAATCTTTTTTGCCAGGCCTTTACCCAAACGCTTTTCGGAAATAGCTACACGGTGAACTACCACAAAATCACCGTTGGTTAACCACTTGCCTTCAATATTTTCATAAGCTGGTTCATCATTAATGAGTACGGCACTATAACCTACAATTTCTTCATTTTCTAAGAGTACAAATCCGGCACCTCTTACAATGTCTTTTTTTACCCCTTCGCGATTTGGATAGCCGTCCTGCCATTGATCGCTACCCTCTGCTTTTCGGCGTAAAATAGCTTTATGTAGAATGTCCCATATTTGAGGGACTTCTGAAATAACAGCTTTTTTAAATTGATAGTTCATCAATGATAATAATGGTCGCTATAACTTATTTAACATTTACCCGCAGTCCTAAAAACCCTCTTATTCCCTGGTTTGGTGCATAAACGTAACTTGGATCGAAAGGAAGATCTTTCGGATTGCTTGGATCTGGGTTACCAAACGGATCATTCGTTCTGGAAATTAGGAAAGGCTGATTGCGGGCAGGCGTCCAGTTTAACAGATTTTTTACGCCACCGTAAATTTCATATCGCTTGTTTCCCGAATAAGTTAATTG
>DASWMZ010000151.1:0-3528 GCA_036399495.1 Pedobacter sp. | reverse complement strand
TCATCTCTAGCAATAAGAAAAGGCTAGTTCAATACACGCAAGCCTATTACAATGACCCAGCCGCGTTTGTAAAAAGCGAAAAAAAAAGAGTTGAAGACTTTCAATACCTCTACACAGTGACGATCATAGTTGCATCTGTTTGCTTTGCTATTTCAATTTGTGTTTTTCTATCCACAAACAATCAACTTTTAAAAGCTATTGGACTTGCCTTAATTATTTTCGGATTGACTGGACTTGTAATTGACTACTTTTCAAAAGAGCGGGCCGAGGATTATTACAAAGCTATCACTAAAAAAATCGATAGACTATAAAAGTGGAACGTAGATCTGTCCCGACTTAAGATAAATGCAATTTTTATTATTTCGATTATTCTTGGGCTTCAGCTCTTCGGGGTTAACAGGACCTAAAAAAGTAAGTAAATAAATGGGCCTTTTAAAAATTAAAAGGCCCATTTCTACCCAGCAGTAATATTATTTAGCATTCTTCTTGTCCGTAACCTCCTTACGGATATCAGTGGCTAAATTCTTCACTTGCTGCAAAGCACCCCTTAATCTAGTTCCAGCAGCCTTGTTACCTTTTTCGTAAAATGCAACTGCATCATTTTGAGCAGAGCTTACCAGCTCCTGTAATTCTTTAAATTTTTCCATTTGTATTGTTTTTAAAAGTGAAACTATAAAATATTATGATAACCAGAATATTACATTTTCACACCCTGGCTTTCCGAAAGCTCTTTCTCCTTGCCTTTGCTATTGGAAAGGGTATTAGAAATAGCAGGCTCCTTCAAGAACTGCTCACGTTTTTCAGGCCTGCCGTTTTCTGCGAACATATTGATTTGGCTGTAACGTGGCACGGCTTCAATATAGAGCTTAACTTCCTGGCCCTCTTTTACGCTGGTCACCATAGGCCTGTTTCCACTTCTCAACGACGCTTCTAATAGCTCCCGTTTAGCCGGGTCTGCCAGTTCTTTAATGTTGTACTTGTCGAGCGTTTTCTCTAAGTTGAAGCCGTATGACGGATCGTGGTACTGATTTGTACTATAATTCTGATGCCTGTCTTTTGGCTTATCGAAGTCAAGTTTCACCCAGGCTTTGTAAGCATTTCCTCCGACATTCAGCAAATCATCCCGATACACTGAACGACCCTGAATTAGATTTGCGGCTTGCTCGGCTGTAAATCCTTTACCCTTCTCAATCCAAAAGGTTTGGTTAACCGGAGGCGCATAAAAAGTTTTTTGAAACTCCTTCTTCACGTAGTTGACTTTACCTTTCTCCATTTGAGCCAGCATTTCTTTATGAGCCGGATCTTTTCCTACTGCTAATTCGCTGTTTCCTTTTTGCTCCTTGAAATAAGCAATTGCCTCCTGCGGATTTTCAAATTTTCGAAATACGGGCTTGTCTTTTTCTCCGGGTGAGATGACAAGGTACTTTTGGCCTTCTTCCAGGGCTTTACCTGTATTGAGCGTAGCGTCGAATTTATTGAAATAGTAAAAGTCGGATTGACCGGATTGCTTAAAATAGAGCGTTAAGTCGACCTGTCCCTTTGCTGCCGGTAAGCTATCATGCAGCTTAAATTCAGGAACATTCTTTTCCATGTTTTTTTCCATTTCCGAGATGAGCTTGTCCTTGAAGCCCAATGCCCGCATTTCCTCTTTGAGGTTTTCTAAATTGTTTAAATTCATAATAAAACTTTTTTGATTGTTGGCCTGAAAAGCCATCTCACTTAGTTTCTGTAATTCTTCAAGGCTATTTATCCTGTTTCCTGCGACGGCAACGTGAATGCCCGCTGGGAATGGGATGAGATTATAAAATGTTGCTTCCAGGTACGGCACGGTTCCAATAAGTGCTTTTTCTAGTGGTGTATCTTTAAAATATTTCACCATCAACGCATCTGCAACATCATTTACCCTTCTAAAGGATTCTATATCACCTAACCCTACGGTACAGAATCGGTCCAACTCCTTCAAAACAGCATCCATTTGTTGAACTTCTACAGGTATGTTTTCAATGCTTCTATAAAAAAAATTGCCGGGGTGATTATGCCAGTTCAATTGCCGAAGCTTGCTTTCCAAATCTTCGGATTTGATACCATTTGAGGTTAGATGCTTTATTTCGGGATATGATTCAGGAATTTTAAGCGCATAATGGGTGAACTCTATCTTTTGAGCATCGAATGTGAAATACAATTGAAATGATAACAGTTGTCCTGCGAACTCCTTCTGCACCGGAACTTCCTTAAAGGTTGCCTGCCCTTCAAAAAGCTTTTCTAGAAGGTCTCTCTGCCCTGGCTCATAAAGTCCACACTCTTTTAACGAGTCGATCACTTGCTGAATGTTCTTTTCAGCAAGATTCATTTCTTCGGTGATGTGTGTCTTTAAGTCGGTAATGGTAGTGCATTCCAATTGCTCCCAGGCTGAGCTGTTATCGTGAGCAACTTGCATCGCCGTAAGTCGGGTGTTGAAACAATCAAAATCACTCTTGCCTCTGATAGGTAAATCAGGAACATACGTAACCCAGGCTTTCCCTTTTTGCTGCTGCTCTTCCAGGTAGCTTATCACTTCCTCTGCGATTCTCGTTGTTATTGGCGGCATAGCAATCATGTTGAATCAGTTCCTTTTCCTTTGTTCATTATTCCGCAACAGCACGGTCTGTCCTGCTTTTAGCTTAACTTTAATCCGTTTCAGCTTTTTAGACAGCAAGGATTTTGCAGCATCCAGCCCCGCACCAGCCATTTGAGTAGCAAGAGATTGATCCATCGTCATGAGCTGAATATCTCCAAGGAGATTATTCGCTCCGTTGTTCATGGTTTCTGTAAGTACTGCTTCCGGTGCGTTAATGCCCTTCATACCATCGAGATCGTAAACTGAAAGGTTTACGGGGAGAATGGATGTACCTAAACGAATGGTTTTTATATCTAGTAAAATTCGCTGGTTACTCAATAGGCAGGTTCCATAAATCAGCTGATTTTTAGGAATGGTGTAACCGTTAAGAATAATGGAATCTTTCAGCCGAAATTTTATAACTGAGCCATGTGTTACTTTCTGATTTCCCTCAATTAACGCGGGGATAGCTTGAAATTGGCTTTCCTTAGTCGCCAGTGCCTTAGCTTCATATTTCTCCCTTAGCCTTTCGGGATGCTGTAAATCCAGAATTTTGTTCATCATGCCGTCTAGCTGCTCCATTTCCGGATCTTGCTGTCCAGCCCTTTGCATGTTGCGCATCAGAGCCTCTAAACGGTCAACATCATTTTTGATACTACCTGAGTTTGAACTTCGGGCCGGATGATAAGTTTGTGAAGGACCTGTCCGAACCGGCTTATTAATCTCTTTGTCCAGTGCTTCAAGCTTCTGATTAATTTTCTCGGTTTGCGGATCGTCATCATTTGCATTAAAAGCTAAACGACTGGTGATGTCACGAATTTCATTTTCATTGTTTGCTGTATCCTTTTCCGCACCTGCGTAAAAGCCCAGTTTATCTTTAGGTTCTTCCTTTTTGAATTTGGCATCTGGTAAACTGGTGTTGATGCCCTTGT
>DASWMZ010000150.1:0-2043 GCA_036399495.1 Pedobacter sp. | reverse complement strand
TGGTTGACTCATTGTTGTTACTGTACCTAATACGGTTAAAAACCGCTGTAAACGAAGGTGGGCGAGGCGGATTTTAAAAGGGCCAAATCTCTCGCAGCCATGATTAGGGGTTGCACCCCCCCGTACCTACAGACCATTGATATTTTTTTGCGCCTATTTACTTCGCCACCGGATGTGCTATCATCAAAAATATAAAAATTAGAAAAAAATGGTGATCGATTTTACAATAGTTCAGACATTTTTAAGCTAATTAACCAAAAAACATTTTTTTCAGGGTTCACTATTAAAAAAAGAATGAGAGTTTTAGCGAAACTGCCCCTACTATTTACTTTCGCACACCATCAAATACTCTACTGTTAACAAAGGTACCATATTTATGGATATTAAGGCAAAATACAAACTCCTCGAAAAAATTAATGTGGGTTTAAATACAGTAGTTTATCGCGCAGAGAGGAGGGAAGATCAGACTTCTGTGATTATCAAAACCCTTATAGCAGACTGTCCTACTCTCGAAGAGATTATGCAGTTGAGACATGAATATGAAATCTCCCGACATCTCAATTTAGAAGGTATTGTCAAGCCCTATGGATTGGAAAATCATCGTAATGGTCTAGCACTGATATTGGAAGATTCAAAAGGAGAAGCCCTCACCAACTTTTTGAATGGTCGCCAACTTGAACTCAAAGAGTTTTTGGAAATGGCTATTCAGTTAGCAGATACTCTGGGTAAGTTGCATGACAACCAAATTATTCATAAAGATATTAAGCCGACAAATATCATCATTACTCCTGCTACGCTAGACGTAAAAATTACTGACTTTAGCATTGCCACGCGCTTGTCTAGAGAAACCTCAACACTCAGCCATTCCACTTTACTAGAAGGCACACTCGCCTATATATCGCCAGAGCAAACAGGGCGGATGAATCGCTCAATTGACTATCGCACCGACTTCTACTCTTTAGGTATCACCTTCTATGAAATGCTGTGCGGTGAAGTGCCATTTAAGGCTACAGATCCGATGGAATTAGTTCACTGCCACATCGCTAAACAGCCTGTCCCCCTCTGGGAAATTATATGGACACAAAAGCAAAAGAGCCGAGTAAAAATTCCCAGATATAATCCCACATTTAAAAGTCAAAATGGTGAGATTATCAAAGCGATTTGTGACATAGTGATGAAATTATTAGCCAAAACTGCTGAAGATAGATATCAAAGTGGTTATGGTCTCAAAGCGGATCTAGAACAATGTTTAGATCAATTACAACAAACTGGCAAAAATTGTAACTTCATTCCGGGTGAGCGTGATAAGTCCGGTCAATTTCTGATCCCACAAAAACTGTACGGACGAGAAGCACAAGTAGCCACACTGATGGATGCCTTTGAGCGGGTTAGCACTGGAACAGCCGAGCTCATGCTAGTTTCCGGTTACTCAGGAATAGGTAAATCTTGCTTAGTTTATGAAATCCACAAACCCATTGTCGGAGCAAGGGGTTATTTTATCGCTGGTAAGTTTGACCAATTTAAACGTAATATTCCCTATGGAGCGTTAATTCAAGCTTTTGAAGGACTAATTCGCCAAATATTAACCGAAAGCTCTGAAAAAATTAACTTGTGGAGACATAAGATTTTAAATGATTAAGGTCACAACACTAGAGTAATAATTGACGTTATTCCGGAATTGGAATTGATCGTTGGTGAGCAACCTGAAGTTTCTAAATTAGGGTCAAGCGAATCACAAAACCGTTTCAATCTGGCTTTTAAACAATTCATTCATGTTTTTACCCAAAAAGCACATCCGCTAGTTTTATTTTTAGATGATTTGCAGTGGGCCGATTCTGCTTCTTTGAAATTGGTTCATGTGCTGCTAACTGACCTAGATAGCCAATATTTATTGGTGATTGGGGCCTATCGAGATAACGAAGTCAGCCCAACTCATCCGTTAATGCAGACCTTAGATAGTATTTATTCCTGCGGGTCAATAATACATAATATTGTTCTCCAACCGTTGACACTTAGTACAGTCAATCAATTAGTTGCTGACAC
>DASWMZ010000149.1:0-5808 GCA_036399495.1 Pedobacter sp. | reverse complement strand
AACCCTTGTCATTGCCACCAGAAAGATAAAGCGCAGGGAATCTCCTGTTATTTGACTGATGCTTCGAAAAGGTCTTCGGCTAGTGCTTCCAAACAGTGCAAAAAAAAAACCGTCCCATAATTGCTTATGAGACGGCCTCTTATTATTTAAGAGAATCGCTATTCTAACAGCGACACTTTAGAACCATAAATCCAGAATAAGCCTTTAAACATACTATCCTCAAAGGGGTAAAAATATAGGCCCTCCCTGGATTTGTATTCTACTCTCGGCTTGCCAAAATGAGTACCATTCTTTATCGTAACTCCCTTTTTGATAGCTTTAAATATCGGCGAATAGGCTTTTTTGCCTCGTGCCTGGAAAGCCCAGAAAGTATGACTTTGCCCGGCTTGCGGGTTAGCTTGTATATAACTAATAATTGACTTGACCTTATTATCTTCAACGAAACGGTAGTCGCCTTCTTTATTTGGTTTATATCCTGCTGCAAGTAGCTGAGCCTTCGCCGAACTATCTGGTTGAGAAACAATTGAAGTTAAAAATTCATATTTCAACTGTTGAGCTTTGGATTGATTAATGCTTATCAACAAAGCGAGAAATAGCATAGTACGTTTCATACATCAAACTAACTCATTATTTCAGAATTCATTGTAAAAAAAATTTACTGCAGACGTTTTAAGCTTTTACAGAGTATTGGGCGTTAAAACATAAAGCTGATCCAAATGTTTCCTTATTATGCTTCTGAAAAAACCTTTATTATTTGCTTCAGTCTTGCTAATTGCTTCGTGCCAAAACAATACAAACACTAAGCAAAGCGTAAAACTAACCGACACAACTGATCATACGCAGGTAGACCAGGATACATTTGACAAAATTGAAGCGCTCCCTCCTACCAGCAATATAAAAACTGGCAACGTTGAACCGGATGAGTTGGTTAGATACGCAAAAACCCTTCTAGGTACACCTTATCAATATGGCTCTATTAATCCTGAGCAAGGTTTCGACTGTTCGGGTTTTATAACTTACGTTTTTAACCATTTTCAAATTGCAGTACCGCGCAGCTCGAGAGATTTCACAAACGTAGGAACTGAAATCCCGGTAACGGAATCCCAGCCCGGCGACCTAATTTTATTCACAGGAACCGACAGTACCAAACGCGACGTAGGCCATATGGGAATTATTGTAGAAAACAGCGATACTACTAAGTTTATTCATTCCACATCAGGCAAAGCTCATGCTGTTACTATTACACCGCTAAATAAAAGCTATCAAGATCGATTTGTAAAAACGATACGCGTTTTCTAGCAGAATTTTCAATCAACTTCTTACGTCCATCTCTAAACAAAGTCTTAATGTAGCTGTTTAGTTCGTATGGAAAACTATCAAACTGTAGTTGAAGCTCTCAACGGTTTAAAAACAAGAGGGTTCACTTTAGACTTTAACCTTGCAAACGGATCACTTCACAACACTACCGCTAATATCGAGTTACAACCGGAAGATTTTAGCATCACCGAAATTCATCGTTTTGAAGGCATGTCTGATCCAGGCGATAATACAATAGTTTATGGCATTGAATCAGATAAATATAATGTGAAAGGTGTTTTTATGAATGGATATGGCGTTTATTCAGATGATGTTTCTGAGGAGCTTCTTAAAAAATTAAATACACCGGGATAGTCTCCTTCAGGTACTATCGTTTAGACATACCTGAAGCATTATCAAAACTGTCACAAATCCGTATTTTGTTTTACTGCGGCATTTTACTCATATCCATATAAATAAGCGTCCATCTATGCCCATCCGGATCGGCGAAGCCACAACCGTACATCCAACCTTGATTGTCACCAGGTTCTGCAAATATTGAGCCTCCGGATTGTTTAATGGTTCGCGCAAGATGATCAACCTCTTCCCTGCTTTCCGCATCAATAGATAATAATACTTGCGTGGATTCCTGTGCATTTGGGATGGCACTCTGACTGAAGCCTTTAAACACATTCTCTGTGAAAAGCATAATTACTATATTTTTGCTACCGGCAAATAAACTTGCACCGGTATCAGATTTCGGGAAGTGCGAATTTTCTGTAAACCCAAGGCTCGTGTAAAAATCAAGTGACACTTGTATATTTTTAACGGGTAAATTAAACCAAAGTTCTTTTATCATGATTGTCTTTTTAACTTTGTCAAAGATAGAAAGACCATAATTAATGATACAGTATAGATACGTCATAATAAGGGTAAATTGCGACGCACTTAACCAATAAAAGGGACGAGTGAACAAAAGTATAAATCTGTAACGAATAAAATTTTAAATAAATTGATACCTATGAATGCATATAAAAGAAGAGAAGTGCTAAAAAGTCTGATAGTAGGCGGTTCGGCACTATTGTTATCTCCTAATGCTTTACTATCAGCTACGCTACAACGTAAAAAGCGATTAGGTGTAGCACTAGTTGGTTTGGGTTATTATAGCGGCGATTTACTTGCACCTGCACTCCAGCAAACCAAGAACTGTTATTTGGCCGGCATTGTAACCGGAACTCCTTCCAAAGCAGAAAGCTGGGCAAAAAAATACAACATCCCTGATAAGAACATCTATGATTACCAAAATTTCGATACTATTAAAGATAACGATGATATTGATGTAATTTATGTGGTATTGCCCCCATCAATGCATAAAGAATTTGTGGTTCGCGCAGCAAACGCGGGCAAACATGTATGGTGCGAAAAACCAATGGCAATGACAGTGGATGAGTGCAACGCAATGATCAATGCCTGCCGTAAAAATAAAAAATCGCTCGCAATCGGCTATCGCTTACACCACGAACCTAATACCCAGGAGTTTCGACGTATTATTAAGCAGAAACAGTTAGGTAATGTAAAGTATGTTAATTGCGGTGCGGGATACACCGACGGCCGTACCGATCATTGGAAACAGAAAAAAGAAATGGGAGGCGGCGCACTTTATGATATGGGAGTTTACGCAATACAGGGTGCGCGTATGGGAATGGTAAGAGAACCAATTTCAGTAATATCAGCTAATATTTCAACAAAGCGTCCTGACGTTTATAAAAATGGATTGGATGAGACAACTACTGCAAAACTTCTGTTCCCGGGTGGAGGTTTAGCCGATATTAGAACCAGCTTTGGAGAAAACATTAATAACCTGGATATCAATTGTGAAAAAGGTGAAATTAAAATTGCGCCATTCTCCGGATATAACGGATTGAAAGGAAAAAGCAGTTTAGGTGAAATCTATCACCCTTACGAGGTACCATGGCAGCAGGCCAAACAAATGGACGACGATGCGCTGTCCATCATGCAGGGAAAACCAATGCTGGTTCCAGGTGAAGAAGGCCTTCGTGATATTCGCATTGTGCAAGCAATCTACAAATCCGCACGAAGCGGTAAAGCTGTGAAGATCGTATAATTAGGATTTAGCCTTTAAAAAGAATATTACCTTGAGTGTGAGGATAGGGTTACTTCCTCACTTTCTGTGTTAAATATTAATACTGCTTCGCTTTCATGGTCAAGCTGGGCTACCAGCTTACCATCTTTATTCCAAACTGAACTTTTGCCAACGCTTTCAAAGTTATCGCAGTAACCAATACAATTCGACATTAAAACCGGCATTGAATGCTGTCTGGCTATTGCCGGATAATGCAGCATCGCTTTTTTGTAACCATTCTGTGATTTTGCTACGCTGGCAATATAAATTTGGGCACCAAGTTCAACGGCATTTGCAGCATGATCAATTTGCAGACTTTCATAACAGATCGATGGTGCAATAACTTGATCATCTATCGATATAAGGATTTGCGTATTGCCTCGATTGAAATAAGGTAATTCGTCTGAATGCAGCTGTTGTTTCGAGTAGGCTTGCCTTGGCTTATTTGGCTGGAAAAAAATCATACTGATATGTATCCCTCCGGTTGTTTTTGTGGGCATTCCAAGCCCTATCACGATTCCTAATTCATTACTGATTTGTTCGAAAACATCCAACCGGGGATCGTCTTGATTAGTAGCCAGGGCGTTTGCAAGTTCAGGTTCGTACCCAGTTAGCGAAAGCTCCGGGAAGAATATTGCGTCCGCATTCGAGGATGAAGCAAGCTCTATTAACTTTTGATGCTTGACAATATTAGCATTAATATCTCCCTTTACGGGTTTAAGCTGCGCGATTCCGATCTTCATATTGTATTGTTGAAACTACCGTGACCGTTCAACGTAAAACACCAAACACTTCGAATTTATAAATAATTAGCAACCATTATTAAGCTATATTACATTAATTCACTTCATCATTAATTATAAACCCAATGAGATTTAAAAAAATTTATTTATTAGCCATGATTATGCCGCTTGCGCTTTTGATAAGCTCCTGCTCGGGTAAATCTGCAAAAGCGGATGAGCCGGAAATTGCTACCATGGACTCCGTTTCAATTGAATTGGAAAAGAACAACCAGGTGCTGGATGACCAGACAAAAAAATTGGAAGCTTCTTTAGAACAAGCAGATAAAGAAATGGGAACCACTAAATAAGAAATCATGAAAAGAAGAAAGATACTCAGCATAGCAATCGTTCCGGTAATTGTCATTACTATGGCGGCATTCACGAACTTACAGCCCGGAAAGGATAAGAAAGACGACAAAGGTAAAAAGTCGCAAGAGCATGGTAAGGCTCAATCTGATGATAAACCTGATCATCAAAAGGAAAATGGTAATGATAAAGATAACCATAAGGTAAAAGAAAATCACCAGCAGGGAAATAAGGAGGGACTAGGCAATAAACATGTTGATAAGAGGAATAACAAAAATGATGACGGCTATAAAAAAAGTGATCATGGGAATGGAAACAGCCATAAAATGAATGGGAAACGTGACCGAGATATCGATTGGAACCTAAATGATTTTGCAAACAGAAAGCATCCAAAAGATCAAAAGAAGGTAACCATTTGTCATAAACCATCTACCGATGGAACTGATAATGGTGTTACAATCAGTGTTTCCGAAAATGCGTTGAAGGCCCATATGAATCATGGGGATGAAAGTGGTGAATGCAAAAACAACAATTCTGGCCGATGGTCTGACAGTTACGTGAAATCTCGTGAAAACGTATATAACACTTATGAGCAAAGCTGGGAAAGAATGTCGTATGGAGAAGCGTTGGTAAGAATAGCTGCTAGTAAACTTTTGGGATTAAAATCGAATCTTGATCAAAACAGGAGTATGTTGTCTGCTCAAGAGATTCAAAGAAGAGAAACTTTAATTTCTGATTTGGAGACGAATACAAAGTCAGTAAATACTCAGTTAGGAGTAACAAGGCAGAAACTTGATTCTGACGTTAATATCATTATTAAACTCTAACCCATCGTTTTAATCCAGTTATTGAATTAGCACCCTAACTCAATTAAGAGGCGCATGCAAAGCGCGTGGTTATATCTAAAAGCATTTCGGTGGTAAGAGGTTTTGAGTAAAACCCTTTTACTACCGAATATTGTTTAGACCGTTGTATATCATGCTGGTCAGTTGATGATGTTAAAATAATAATTTTCACATCTTTCTTAAGTGACGAATAAATCTCCTCAAACTTCTCAATAAATTGCCAACCATCCATTACAGGCATATTCAGGTCCAAAAATATAAGATCTGGTAAATAATTTAAATCATCACAATTGTTTATTAAATCTCTTAGTGCGGAATCTGCATGCTCATAAGTGGTGATTTGCTCAAATTGTTTGTTACTTCTTACAATCAGCTCGGCAACTCTTAGATTAATTGGATAATCGTCTATTATAAATATTTTACTCATGACTGCAAG
>DASWMZ010000148.1:0-11167 GCA_036399495.1 Pedobacter sp. | reverse complement strand
TTATCCAGGTAAGGATAGAAAGCCATAATCCACCAACTTTATAAGCTATCCCAATAAGGGTTTGGGTAGAAGAAGGCCCTGGAAGAACCTGTGTTAAGGCATTGAGTTCAAGCAACTCGGTTTCATTAATGTAATGACGCTTTTGAACAAAATCCTTAAGCATAATGGCTATATGAGCTTGCGGCCCGCCAAAAGCTGTTAGGGTGAAGAGGATTACATCCCGGATAAAGAGAAACTGCTTGGCACTCAATTTAATCGTCTTCGTAATTTAAGCCAATTGCAGAATTGTAAACTGTTTGCAATTCCGAATAGGCATGATTATCACCGACCGAACGTGCAACCTGCATTCCTTGCTGATAAGTTTTAACAGCATCGTTTTTACGATCCAGTTTTTCGTAAAGTGCACCTAAATGGTAATAAGTGCCTACATAATCCTTGTGATTTAAAATTAAATCCTCAAAGTAAATCAAAGCGGTATTGAAATCGTTTAACGCTATATATTCTGTGGCAAGCGCATACTTTAGGAAAGCATCGTTTGGTTCGGCAGCATGAAAATCTAATAGCTTTTGTAATCGGGTGCTCTGCATTTTAAAAAGAAGCTTTTTTAAACTAAATTTGCAAAAAAGACACTATGAAATTATTGGTTTGTATAAGTAACGTACCGGATACTACCACAAAAGTAACTTTTACTAACAATAATACACAATTCAATGCCGCAGGGGTACAATTTATCCTCAATCCTTCAGACGAAATCGCCCTGTCAAAGGCTATTGAACTAACCGAAGGGAGTGAAGGCACTGTAACTGTGATTCATGTAGGTGAAGCTTCCGCTGAGCCAACTATCCGTAAAGCTTTAGCAATTGGCGCAGATGATGGGGTCAGAGTTGATGCTTTTCCACAAGATGCGCATTTTGTAGCATCGCAAATTGCTGCTTACGCAAAAGATAAAAGCTTCGACCTTATTCTGGCAGGAAGAGAGTCGATTGATTATAATAATGCTTTAGTCGGCGGCATGCTTGGAGAGCTATTAAATATTCCCGTTGTATCAGGTATTACAAAGCTTGATGTAAATGGGAATCAGGTTTCGGTTCAACGAGAAATTGAGGGTGGCAAAGAGTTGGTTAATGTTAATTTACCGGCTGTTGTAACCTGCTCTGAAGGTGTTGCCGAAGCTAAGATTCCAAATATGAGAGGAATTATGTCTGCACGTTCTAAGCCACTTAATGTTATTGAAGCAATTAGCACCGAAAAACTCACAGATATTATTGAATATACTACTCCGCCTCAACGAGGTGCTGTAAAAATTTTATCCGCCGACGAAACAGAAAAGCTGGTAGAATTATTACACACTGAAGCAAAGGTATTTTAAACCAAAAATCGATTGTTACATGGCCGTATTAGTATATACAGAACAGGTTGAAGGCACTTTTAAGAAATCGGCATTCGAATTAGTTGCTTATGCAAAAGAGGTTGCAAAAGCAACGAATACCCAAGTTGTTGCCCTTGCGATAGGAAACCTTTCGGATGAAAACCTGAAGGTATTAAGCAATTATGGTGCTGATAAAATTCTGGTGGTGCGCAATCAGAATCTAAGTTCATTTTCTAATGCCGGCTATGCCGCGTTTATTGCGGAAGCTGCAAATAAAGAAAATGCCCATATTATTATCCTTTCTAACTCATTCAGCGGAAAAGGTCTTGCCCCTGCATTAGCAATAAAACTGAAAGCGGGAGTGGTGGCCGGTGCTGTTGAATTGCCGCAAGTAAGTTCAGGAAGATTTCTTGTTAAAAAGCTGGCCTTTTCAGGGAAGGCATTTGCAACTGTAGAAATGTTAAGTGATAAAAAGGTGATATCGGTGAACCCTAATTCGTTTAACTTTCAGGAGGCTAATACCACAGCAACTATTGAGGAATTTGACATCGAACTAGGTACTGAACTATCTAAAACCGAAGTAAAGGAAGTAATCAGATCGACTAATAAAGTTTCTCTACCGGAAGCTGAGATTGTTGTTTCAGGTGGGCGGGGCTTGAAAGGTCCGGAGAACTGGAATCTTTTAGAAAGTCTGGCTGATTCTTTGGGCGCCGCATTAGCTTGCTCGAAGCCTGTATCTGATTCAGGATGGCGGCCTCACGAAGAACATGTTGGGCAGACTGGCATTGTGATAAGTCCGAATTTATACATAGCCGCCGGCATTTCGGGAGCTATACAGCATCTAGCCGGCGTAAGTTCTTCAAAAACCATTGTTGCGATTAATAAAGATCCGGATGCACCCATATTTAAGGTAGCAGATTATGGAATTGTAGGCGACGCCTTAGAAATTTTACCCAAGTTAACACAAGCAATTAAAGCATTTAAGGGTTAAATGTAAAGCCAGATTTGGCCTGTTGATATGAAGAAAATTAAATTAGATATAGTAGGATTATCATATAGCCAGACCCAATCCGGGGCATATGCTTTAGTTTTAGGGGAAGTTAACGGCAGGCGAAGATTGCCGATAATAATCGGGGGATTTGAGGCGCAGGCAATTGCTATTGAGATTGAAAAAATGACGCCGAGCAGGCCTCTCACGCACGATTTATTCAAGTCGTTTGCCCTAGCCTATAATATTACTGTTGAAGAAGTTATTATCTATAATTTGGTAGACGGAATCTTTTTCGCCAAGCTGGTTTGCAACGATGGCAAGAAATCGCTCGAGATAGATGCCCGAACATCTGACGCGATTGCATTGGCGGTAAGATTTGAATGCCCTATAAACACATACGAATTTATTCTTTCTACGGCGGGGATTATGATTGAAGGAAACGACTTTGTTTTTCTGGAAAACATGGAGGCCCCGGCCGAAGAAAAGATAGCGACATCAGCTACTAATTACTCTGCTTTAAGCGAAGATGAATTAAAAGAAAAACTCCAGCAGGCGCTCACTGAGGAGGCTTATGAGAAGGCTGCGAAGATTAGAGATGAGCTGTCGAAGAGGAAATCGTCTTGAAAAGCTCTAAGCAATTTATTCACCAAATAGTCGAATAACATTTATATAAAAAAACGCAGACAGCGTTTAAAGTATCTGCGTTAATAAAGCAGCCCTATTTATTGAGCAACAGCACTTTTCTGCCTCTCTTCAATACTAACAAAATCGCGTTGCGTTTCGCCAACATATACCTGACGTGGCCTTCCAATAGGTTCTTTATTTTCGCGAAGTTCTTTCCACTGTGCAATCCATCCCGGGCAACGGCCTAAAGCAAATAAAACAGTAAACATTTCGGTTGGGAAACCTAAAGCACGGTATATGATGCCCGAATAAAAATCAACATTCGGATATAATTTACGATCCGCGAAATATGGATCGTTTAATGCGGCTTCTTCCAATTGTTTTGCAATATTCAGTACCGGATCGTTAATACCTAATTTATTGAGGATATCGTCACAAGCTTTTTTAATGATCTTAGCGCGAGGATCGAAATTCTTGTAAACACGGTGCCCGAATCCCATCAAACGAAAAGAATCATTTTTATCTTTCGCCTTCGCAACCCACTTCGCAGTGTCGCCGCCATCGTTTTTAATTTTTTCAAGCATTTCTATAACGGCCTGATTAGCACCACCGTGTAATGGGCCCCAAAGAGCGGCTACACCTGCGGCCACTGACGCATATAAATTACAATCCGAAGAGCCTACAATTCTAACAGTTGAAGTAGAGCAATTTTGCTCATGATCTGCATGCAAGATCAGCAACTTATTCATGGCATCAATAACAACCGGATCTACCGTTGATGAGCCAAAAGTCATGTTCATGAAATTGGTTACATAATCGGCATCTTTATCAGTAGAAATATACGACTGGCCAAGTGTGTGTCTTTGTATGTACCCAACAATTGCAGGAAACTTGGCCATCAACTTAACGAGCGTTAAGTCTTGTTCGGCTTTACTTGCCTGAAGGTTTAAGCTCTCAGGGAAAAATGCTGATAAAGCCGCAGTAATTGAACAAAGCTTAGCCATTGGATGACCGTCCTGAGGGAAAGCGGCTAAAATTGCTTTTAACTCTTCCGGAACATCAGAATGTTCTTTTAACAAAGCTTCAAAGTTATCCAGCTGAAGCTGATTGGGCAACTCTCCATAAATCAACAAATAAGAAACCTCAATAAACGAAGATTTCTCAGCAAGTTGCTCAATAGGATAACCTCTGTATTTTAAAATTCCTTTCTCACCATCAAGGAAGGTGATGGCACTCTTGGTACATCCGGTATTTTTATAACCGCTGTCTATCGTGATATAACCCGTCTGATCCCGAAGCTTTGAAATATCGATTGCCTTTTCATTCTCGGTGCCGGTTATTACCGACAGATCATATTTTTTATCACCTAATGTTATAGAAGCTGTTTCAGACATAAAATGGGATGTTGCATGGCAAAAATAATCAAATCTGCCTTTTTATGAAGTTAATTCTTGCGACAACAGTAATTTTATAGTAAAATAATTTACTGTAGCTGGTTTAGTAAGAAAATATCAAGGTAAAAATAAAGCGGAACCACAATTGGCTCCGCTTTGATACGCTTTGTATTGACCGTTTAGCGGCTTAAATTAAACCCATAGGCAATTCTCAATGCTACTTGACCAAGGTTTCCACCATTTTGAGAAAATCCTTCGTAGCGCAGACCTAAATCGATACCGTTATTGAAGCCTAATCCGATTCCTGGCGCATAAACAAATGCTGTTTCCTGATCTTCATCTGTTCCGAACGCGGCACCAACCTCGCCCGAAAAGTAGAATCGAGCCATTGGGAAAATTTTAACGCCTACTTTAAGTGGTACAAATCCAACACTTCCACCACCTAGCTCATCTTTTCTCGAAAAGTTGGTATAACCTAGAGATAACAGTCCAGATACGTTACTGTAAAAATCTTTCTGCAAACGCAGATCTCCGCCTACTGCAACATTATAGTCATCGTTAGTGGGTAATCCCAGACTTAAACCGATTCCTAAACGTGTGTCGTGAGAATCGCCGGAAGGCTCTTTTGTTTGTGCATTTACTGAATTTGTGATAAATAATGCGGCTAACACTGTAGCCATAAGCAATTTTTTAGTGTTCATCAGTTCAATTTTAACTAGTGTTAATATATGTCGGCACAACAGCATCTATAGATAATTGTTTTCTCGCGAATTAATATCCAAACCTATGTAAAAGTGCTTATGTCATAAGGCTTAATGAAACTTTTAATTGTTGCGGTCGTAAACGGTTTACGGTCTAATTAAGTTTGGCGGCAGGTATGAAAAAACAAATTCTCATTGTTGATGATGAGTTAAGCATTTTAAAACTTTTGAATTTTGTTTTGTCTAAAGATTATGATTTAATAATTAAGAATAGTGGCGTTGACGCTTTCAACTGGCTTGAAGAGGGTAACGATCCGGACTTAATTATTTCGGATCTCCACATGCCCTATTTTGATGGAAGTTCTTTCATCAGAAACTTAAAGGTGAGTGGTTTTTACCGCGATACGCCTGTTATATTGCTCTCTGGTGCCGAAGATTTAGACAAGAAGGTTAATGAGTTGTCCATCAAAGTGGAAAGTTATATTCAAAAGCCTTTTAATCCAGATCAATTAAAATCGATAATAAGTCATTTAATCGCTAATTAAGTATGATTTTAACATCAGAATTAAATCTATCTCAACAAACTGGTTTAAACGTTAAAATTGCTTATGCAGGATCTGAGCTTAAGGATATTGTATTACCAGGTTTATCTTCAAGGTTCGATGTAGACAGCCGGTCGTTATCTCTCCATACAATTGAAAGGTATTTGAATGAACAGTCGTTACTTACTTTACCTGATGTAATTATTGTTGAGGCTGATAACAAAGATCAATGGATTGGAGTTGTAAGACAGATAAAGCAAAATCCTTTATTACTGGGAGTCATTGTCGTTGTGATATCGGCCTTTTCAAATAAAAGATGGAAATCGATCGCGATGGATTTACATGTACACGATTTCTACACTTACCCCTTCCCCCTCGATGATTTATCAGAACGCCTTAGTTTTTTAGTAAAATTTAAGCTGATTAAGCCGAAGCTCGCTTTCTTATCACAAATTATCGATGTAACGTATAGGACTCCTGTAATGAAACGAATATTCGACCTTATCTCGTCGGGAGTTGCACTAGTTTTGATATCGCCTTTACTATTACTTGTCGCTTTGATCATAAAGCTGGAATCTAAAGGACCGGTTCTTTATAAAAGCAAACGAGTTGGTACGGGATACAAAATTTTTAATTTTTATAAATTCCGCTCAATGCGTGTCGGTGCTGATAAAGAAATTGCAGAACTGTCTAATTTAAATCAATATTCTGGAGAAGAAGGGAAATCAGCTTTTGTGAAGTTTAAAAATGATCCCAGGATTACCAGATTAGGTCAGTTTTTGAGAAATACCAGTATCGACGAATTACCTCAACTGTATAATGTTTTCAGAGGAGACATGTCGTTGGTTGGCAATCGACCGCTTCCTTTATACGAAGCAGAGATGTTAACCTCAAATGAGTGGACACAACGTTTCTTGGGTCCGGCAGGTTTAACCGGCTTATGGCAAATTAGCAAGCGTGGAAAAAAAGAAATGTCGGAAATGGAGCGTAAGAGACTAGACAATTTTTACGCAAAACACCATTCCTTCTGGCTAGATATAAAAATCATTTTTGGAACATTCCCTGCTTTGTTCCAGAGAGAAAAAGTTTAAGCTTCATTAGAAAAGATCTGAGACACTAGATCTGAAATTCCTTAAGTTTCCGCAACGGTTTTTGATGTTTTAATATAATATTTCGCATATTAAAATGCTAAAGCATTATTAGCAATTGGAGCTTTTAATCGTAGCTCAAATATTTACAGCAACCCATTTGATTTCCCCTAGTAGAATAGACATATTACATATGCATTATAACTGTTCTATCCTTGATTTTTATCTAGGAAATCATTATTGTTAAATACTCCAGGACAAGTATCTCATATTATATTTAGCAGGTTATAACCTTCTTTAAGGTATTAGAAAGACTTTTATTTAGACAAACATCTGCGTGCTCTATAACGCAAAACCCATTGAAAAATCGGAATGATACAAGGACTTACTAAAGGAGCGACATATAATCATTTTCATATTCAATGAATTGGGAAACTTCTGCAACAGTGTATTTATGAAAAAGAAAGAATAATTAATTAAATGCTAAAATAGCCTATCGACAATCCAACTGACTAAGATTTACTCCGTTGATAATGACATCAAACTCCGTTCTTCTGTTAAGTTGCTGGTCGTTCTCAGAACAATTTACACCATCGAGACACCTATTTACAAGTCGGCTTTTGCCGTAATATTCAATCTTGATGCGGTTTGACTTAATTCCTTTTGAAACCAAATAATACTTGGTGGCTTCGCCTCTTTTTAATGATAATGATTTGTTATAATTTGAAGAGGCACGACTATCGCAATGACTCGAAGTAATGATCGAAACTTCAGGATGGACTTTCATTAACTGTGCAAGCTTATCTAACGTAATTTTTGAACTTTCCTTAACGTAAAACTTATCCAGATCATAGTAGATATTTGGAACATTAAAAGCCCTTTTCAAGGAATCGCAATTTTTTACAACCCAACGTTGAGATTGCTCCGCCTTGTCCAGCATAAAGTTAACCACAATGGACGTATCTGATCGAATTCCGGTAGTACTCAAAAATTGCCGTTTAGTAACGTAATCGCGGTTAAATCCAATAATTTCATAATCGGTTTCTTTATCAAGTTCAAATGTGAAAGAGCCATCAGAACCCACTTTTAGGGTGTCAATTCCTTCAGATGTTTTCAAATAAACCTGACTTCCAGGCCAGGCTGTTTTAGAACGTGCATCAAGAATTTCTCCTGATAATCTTATAGAATAACTCTGACGGGTATAAGCATAAATATCATCGTTACCTGTTCGATTAGAGCTAAAATACCCGCTTTTACCGTCCTCTGTTCGTATCAAACCAAAATCATCGGCAGCAGAATTAATTGGGGAACCTAAATTATGAGGTTTGCCTATTGGCTTTAAATCTTTGATCATGATCTCAAAAATATCCAGGCCACCCAAGCCTGCATATCCTGTGGATGAAAAGAATAATATGCCATCTTTTCCCCAAAAAGGAAACATTTCATTGCCTTCGGTATTAATTCTTTTTCCCAGGTTTACCGGCTTGGCCCATTGTTTCCCTCCAGAGACACGAACGCTATAGTAAAGATCTTTGCCACCAAAACCCCCTGGCATATCAGACACGAAAATCAAAATATTTCCATCGGCGCTTAAAGCCGGATGACCAACTGAATATTCATCACTATTAAAAGCAACTTCCTGAATTTTATTCCAATGCGAACCAGATGCAGTGTACATTTTAAGTTTTACCGTACCGTCATCACTTTTTCCGGGCTTCAATCCAGAGTAATTATTACGTGTAAAAATCAAGGAGCCATCTGGCGCTACAACGCTGGGGCCTTCATGAAAACGCGTATTTATATCCCCCTTTACAGGATAAGTATTTGCTGTTTTAAGCTTTTGATTATGATTGTAAATGTTTGGGTTAAAAATCCCTACCGTTTTGTTATCATTACTGGTTGGCTCCGTGTCATCATCATTTATTCTGTAGGAAATAAAATTAGAACTATTTGATTTAGAAGAATCTATTTTCGTTTTCACGATTTTTTCCAGATCGTCAAAAGTATACAGATCACTAAAAGGAGTATTATCCCAGCCAAAAACAGTTTTAATTACCTCCTTTGGTTTGCGGTTACTTACAAACATTAACCCTTTCTTGTACCATGTTGGCGAATACTCTGCTGCTACAGTATTTAAATTGGTTTGAAAAACAACCCAATCTGAATTCCCCTGAAAAGATGATGCTCCCGCCTTTGTAAACGAAGTTGCCCTTTTATCTTTCGGAACAAGGCTTAAATACTTACGATACCATTTTTCTGATTCTTCATACTTTTCTTTATTAGCCAGTGCCTCCGCATAAAATAGCGCCCATTCTGATTTCATGCTAGGCTGTTTAACCAATTTACTATACCATAATAAAGCTTCGTTATAATTACGCAGATTTTTATGACTATTTGCCATCATTTCTTGCGCTAAAACCAATCCAGTATCAGCAGCTAAAAGTGGCTTTAAGTACTGTATAGCCGATAAGTAATGAAATCTTTTATATTGTTGTTCGGCAAGCTTTAGTTCTGCTTTAGCTTTCGCACCGGTTTGAGAGAAAAGATTTTGAGAAGTCCCGATCAGGACGATGCTCATTATCAACGTTAATATCTTTTTTATATCCATCTTTTTACTTAAAAATATCTTGGAGATAATACTTTAGATCGCTGGAAACCAAATTCATATCTTAACATAATCTCATGGCTGCCTGTATTATAATTACGTAGTGCTGTTGTGCTATGATCGTAAGCATAACCGAAACGGATTTGAGGACTTACCTGCAATTCGATCAAACCTGAAATATCCGCACTGCTTCGATATTGTGCCCCGATTGACAGAACATCTTTAATCCACAGACTGGTGTTAACATCAGCTGCTAAAGGCGCCCCTTTAACACCCTTTAATAAAACGGATGGTTTTAACTTCAAGAAATCGTTTAGAGAGAATACATACCCTGTAGCTAGAAATACGTGAAATGCTTGTCTGTTACCATTGGTTTCTGAGCCGGGTAGTACCGTATTGATGAGTTGCGGAGATGATAAACCTGCATAAAAGCGATCTGTATTGTAATAAATCCCCGTCCCGAAATTATATAACGTCTTTTTATCATTCATCATAAAGGCCGGGTCGAGAGTGATTTCGGCCGGGTCTAGCTTCACACTTCCATAGTCGGTAGTAACCTGATTTACACTTCCCTGTAACCCGAATGATAAACTCGCTTTTTCCATTCGTATGCGATAGGCGTAACTAGCGACAGCACCCACATTCGAACTCTTTCCGAGCTTATCGCTAAAAATTTGAATTCCTAAACCAATTTTTTTCTCATTAATAGGGGCATCGATGGTGAGTGTTTGAGTTTGTGGAGCGCCTTTAATACCCTGCCATTGAGATCGAATTAAAGCCGTGGCTGATATCACGTTTCTGCTTCCGGCGTAAGCCGGATTAATTGCCAGTGTATTAAACATATATTGCGTATACATGGCATCTTGCTGGGCTGAAACCTGCTGGTTGATTAAAACGCAAGAAAAAAGTATGAGTGTAATTATTCGTTTCATATTATCTATTTATAGTGATATAACCCATATGCTTCTCTTCATTATCCATCACCGCGATATAATAATATGTACCTACAGGCAGATCTTGCCCGATATGAATTCCCTCGGTGCATCTGCCGTCCCAATCATTTTTGTAAGCTGTTGATTTATAAACTCTATTTCCCCACCTGTTGAATATCTCGAGGGCGATTGTTTTTTCCTGCGCGTTACTGATGATGAATAAATCGTTTGTGCCATCGTTGTTAGGAGAAAACCCTTCGGGGATGAACATCGCGCCTCTTTTAATATTAAAAATCGTAGAGCCCTTACTGCTTACATCGCCAGGGGTAAAGGGGTCGGGCTTATCTCCCGTCACAGATTCATCAATCGTTTTTCTTCCGTTTACTATAGAATAGGCTTCGGAAATCGCGGAATTCGAATATTCTCCATCGCTCGTTATCAGTACATTTAAAGTTAATTCCACCGTCTCGATAGCTTGTGGAGCAAGTGTACTTAACGGATCAAGCAGTTCTGTATCACTGGTACCATTATAATTGTTATTTTTCTTAAGAGTACCGGTAGGTTTAATATCAATAACTTTTATTTCGGCACCTCGAAATGCTGTCGCTAAATCATCCTTCAGGCTGATTTTCTCCAAACCGTCGGCACCGTAATTGCCAAGCACAAATGTGAATTTAATGATGAAGGCTCCATTCAGCGAACTTTGGATCACCGGAAAGTTTTTTGCCAGCCCGATTCTAGGCACAGGATTTACTTTAATGGTAACTGTTGCGGGGGCAGATTCAACACCATCATCATCTTTTATGGTGTAAGTAAAATTATCAGTGCCCGCAAAACCATTTTTGGGAGCATAAATAATATTTCCGTTTATATCAGGCAAACTTAACGAGCCATTTTGGGGCGAAGCTTTAATAGTAACGG
>DASWMZ010000147.1:0-2989 GCA_036399495.1 Pedobacter sp. | reverse complement strand
AGAATCTTTGCAGTAGATGTTAAGGCTACCCCGGTTTGAGGAAGAGAAAATAGTTCAATTTCAGCCACCTGAATATTCCTGGCGCCATTATTAGCAGTAATTTGAAGGCGGTAAGCTCTATATTCGGTAGTATTATTGATCGTAAATGTTTGTTTAGAATTTTTGCTGTCAAAAATCATATTTGTCCGGGTATCCACCGCAACATAATCTCCAGGGAAGGTTCCGTTTTCAACATTTGTTCCATATAGGGTCCAATTCTTAGGGCTCGAAGCAGCACCGCTTAAATCTTTTTTACTCCGAGCATTGCCCGAAGTAATAGTGTATTTAGAGACGGCGTATTGCTCGGAATCATCGAACTTAAACTGAATCCACGATTTTCTTTTGGTGTCTGACCAATAAGTAGCAGGATTATTATCAAAAGCCTTTTCCATGTTTCCACTGGGATTTGAGTTGAGGCTTTCGCCACGTGCAGTAATAATGCCCGAACCTACAGGATCGGTACGGTCTTTTGATGTCCCATCATCTACGCCCCACTCAATGGCGCCCAGATCCGGAACATTGCCGGCTACTACACCGGCTTTAAAATAGCCCAGCGAAGTGCCTTTATCAATGGCTCGGGTTTGGGTAGTACTATTATTGTTTAAGGCGAAATCAGTAAAACTTCTGTTAGTGCCGGTTAATACAGGATTCACAAAAAGGGCGGAGAGTGTCGCCGAGCGTGGTTTAGCATCATCAATGTTGTTTATATATATGGCATCATCAAGGCTGCCTCCATAGAGGTTTCCACTTTTCGGATGACTCATAATGTTGTTAAAAATCCTAACCCCAACGCCTGATCGCTGGCCGCCCCCATTAGCGATGGAATACTTGGCATTGTCGGATACATCAGTTCTGTTATTACCAATCAGCACGTTGTTATAAACATCTGCATCCAGAGCCCCATTGAGTATTACGGGCAGAAAAAAATTGGTTATGACGTTATGGTCTATAATCACACGCATTCTACCAGAATTGGTAGCTGTGTAACTATCTCCAAAATCCATATAGATACCGAAAAGTTGTGCGGCTTCTGGCAACTCATCATGGCCCAGGGTATTGTAAATATAATTGTGGTCTATACGTACCCACTGCATATCAAGTCCAAAGCTATCAATGGCACCGCTGTCGCCGGTTCTGCGCAAACTGTTCACAATGGTATTGTGGTGTACACGTGCCACGCCAGGTATATCCGGATTGCTGTTTCGCATATTTCTCATACTTATACCCATAAGGCTCGTATTAGAGATGATATTGCCACCAATATTCAGGTCATAAGAATAAGCGAGCCTACCGAAATTGATGGAACCCGAATTAGACAACATATAATTGCTTTGATAGATTTTGTTATCCAGGCATTTTAACCGGTCGCCCTGAAGGCTGATGGCAGAAGTCGCTGAATAGGTAATAATACAATTTTGAACGGTGTGGTCGTTTCCGTTCAGAACCAGGCCGGTCCAGCCGTTATGCCCAACCTGCCAGTCTGCTGTGAGAATCTGATGGGAGATATACTTGATATTCAGATTCTTGAATGTTACACCACTACAACTACTGGTAGCAGCTTCGGTATTTGTTTCGGCAGCGGTAGAGGTGGTTGCTGAGCAGGCAAACAGATTAAAACCATCTACCGTGTAACCCGATGCTATACCATTACCCGCAAAAGCAAAGTGCCGACGCTTTGCGTAGATATTTTGGGCACTGGTCGAATTATTGGGTGCCTGTCCGTCAATGGTTTTTACGTATAACGTGTTGCCGCTTTTATACCACTCGCCGTTAGCAAGCATCGTACTAATATTGGTCTCGGTTAAATTTACAGGATTGAACAGAAAGTATTCGGTACCTTCTCCAACTCCCCAGGGTGTAAGTTGTAGTGTTTGATCTCCCCGATACCAGTTAACCGTAATACTGGTACCGCTTATGGCCATAACCTTTCCTTCTGTCCAGCCCTGACCATCGATGCCTTTACGAGCCAGGTTCATAAAGATCCGGGCGCCTACCCATAAGTTGCCGCCGGTAAATTCATTATCTACAAAAGTGGTCGTTTTGTCGGCATCGTTTACTGTTGCGCTCTCAAATATGCCAAAACCATTTTCCGGCTTATTGCTGATAAAATCTCTGTTAACGAATTTGGTTACGTGTGGCCAGCGAAGATTTTCGATCATCGTGGTATCTTGAAACAGCTGATTTTCGCCAAACCCTTTATGGCTAGGGTCTTGGTCGTTATTTCCCCTTTGGGTGTTCTTAATAATGTCCTGCGGACTGTAAAGATCCCAGTTCATGGCTGTTGTTTTGTAAACTCCACTGCCAACCGAATTCCAGGTTCCGTTCAGAGGGTCGGTGCCATCAATGGTAACGGGGCCATTGGCTTGAAAGGTCAGGTTACTCTTGGTAATGTTTACCTGCTCGCGGTAAGTGCCGGCTCCCACATAGATAGTGGCACCTGCATTTGCCACATCATGTGCTTTCTGCATCGTGGCATACGGGGCGGAAGCGGTTCCATCACCGGTGGCGTCGTTCCCGGTGGGTGCTACATAGATTTGCGCCCAGGCAGTTCTTGAGGCACCTGCAAATAGCAATAACGCAAAGAAAAATACTTTGCTCTGAAGCCGCTTTTTCTTTAAAAATAAAAGTGTATTCATGTATTATAATTGGTTTCTAATTGGGTTTACCATCCATTACAAATGGTAGGTTACTAATCTATTGTTGATTTGGCCCTAATCATACCATCTCTAGTGCAATTTTTGATGTATTTATGATTAAGTATGCTGGTGATTTATTCTTGGTAATAGTTTCGGAGCCCTGGTGGCCTATTTTTTTGCAGCTTAAACACCCTCACTGATATAATATATAAAGATAAGCCAATAACTTCGCTCCAACTGCGGCATAAGATAAATTGAATCGAATTGGTCTTTATGCGTGTTAATTCTATCTGCTTATCCGTGTTGGACCCTAC
>DASWMZ010000146.1:0-18507 GCA_036399495.1 Pedobacter sp. | reverse complement strand
CTGTTTATCGGAATAATTTCCCTTTCGCGATTAATATGATGAGACAATTGGTAAACTTGTGTTTTATAAACATCGCCTAACACACCAATCGCCCCGGCCATATCCCCATAAAGTGTTCCATAGCCTACCGCACATTCGCTTTTATTAGAAGTATTCAATAAAATATATCCGAATTTATTTGAAAATGCCATTACAATAATAGCGCGACAACGGGCCTGAATATTTTCTTCTGTGAGATTAAAAGGTAAACCTTTAAATACCGGAGCAAGCATGGCATCAAAGGCATCGGCTGCTTCTTTAATGGCGATCACCTCGTGCTTACAGCCCAGATTTTTAACCAGATCTAATGCATCCTGTACCGAATGGCCGGTTGAAAACTTGGAAGGCATTAATACGGCCATCACATTTTCCGGACCTAAAGCTTCGGCCGCCAAGGCACAAACCAAAGCTGAATCAATTCCTCCTGAAAGACCGAGAACGGCTTTGCTAAAACCTGATTTATAAAAATAATCGCGTATACCTAAAATTAAAGCCTGATGAATTTGCTCAATATCAGGAAGTGGATTATGTTCTTTGGTCGCAAGCCCTTTGATTTCTCGCTGATCAAAATCATAGATTCTAAGATCTTCCTTAAAATAATTTAATTGATCGAGCATTTGTCCTTGAGCGTCAAACACCAGGGAACCGCCATCGAAAATAATTTCAGTTTGAGAACCAACCTGGTTTACATACAATAAAGGCAATTGGTATTTTGCACAGTTATCACTGAGGATTTTATACCGGTTATCGTCATGATTATAAGAAAAAGGCGAGGCCGCAATGTTGATCATTAAGTCAGGCTGCGCTTTGATCAGCTCGTCCATTGGAGCGGAAATATATAGCGGATTATCATTGATGTTCCACAAATCTTCGCAGATAGTGAGCGCTATTTTCTGACCCTTAAAGTTTATACACGAAAAAGATAATGCAGGCTCAAAGTATCGGTATTCATCGAACACATCGTATGTTGGCAGCAGTGCTTTGTTCACAATCTGCCTTATCTCACCGTTCTCAATAAAATAAGCTGAGTTGAAAAGATCTTTACCTTCAATGCGGGGATTTTTTGTTGGAGCACCTAAAATACAAGCGATATCCATACATGAAGCAGCGATCGTTTTAACCGCTTCATCACACAGCTCCCGAAATTCGGTAAACTCTAAAAAATCTCTCGGCGGATAACCACAAACGGCTAATTCAGCAAATACTACAAGGTCTGCACCCTGCTGTTTTGCATCAAGAATGGCAGCGATTATTTTATTAGTATTTGATTCAAAATTACCAATATGATAATTGAGCTGTGCTAGTGCAATCTTCATGAAATGAGCTATTAGAAAAATATTCCTAATTGTAAGGTTATAAATGGATTTCTCGAGTCAACATCAGAAAAGGTCTTTGTAAATCCGTTATTGAATGTAACGCCGGTAAGTCCACTTAAGTTTTTTCCAATACTCCACTCAGCACCTGCACCTGCTATTAAACCGAGTCTAAAAATATTCACATCTGAAGAAATTGACACATCCTTTGAGGTAGTATTTGACGCGGTAGTCATATCCTTTTTTGCAGAAACATTTATGCCAGTGCCCAATCCAAACTGCCCATAGAACCTTCCCGTTCCAGATGGATTACTCTTTAGTTTTAATGTTAAAGGGATCTCGATGTATTGAAGATGAAAATTATCAATTGATTTATCGGCTCTTTTTGCTTCGCTATTTAAGGAAGTGAGCGTAAAGGCTGTCGAAAAATAATAGTTTTTGGCAAAGCCAAAATCGGCAAGTACACCATATGAGAAGCCTGCTTTTGAGCCTTCTGAAACCAACTCATCTCCACCGTTAGTAAGCCAACTCAAGGTTGGTGACAAAGTAAATCCTAATTGTAGATCCTTTTCGTCACTTTGTGATTTGGCCAGAAATGGGAGGAGTAAAGCTGCCAGGAAAAATTTGTATTTCATAAATTTAATTTGAAGCGTCGCATTAGGTGTGTTTTTGTATTTTCGCTTTTATACACGAACATGAATCTGAAAAACACAGTTCAAATCTACCTGTTTTTTTTAATTGGAATATGTCTATTTAGCTGCCGGAACAAAAAGGATGTTGATGTCAGCGCTATCGATCTGGAAGTCAAAATTGAAAGATTCGATCAGGAATTAAGTAACCTAACGCCACAAAACTTCCAAAATCAAGTACCTGCTATTCAAAAAAAGTACGGTTTTTTCTATCAGGATTTTATGGAGGGAATGTTAAGTGTTGGAAGTATTAACAGTCCAGATTACCATCAAAACTTAAAAACCGTGTTGACGAGTACGGATTATAAAGCTTTAAAAGATGAGGTTGCTGCAAAATTCCCCGACATGAAAAAGCATGAAGAGGAACTTACCGACGGATTCAAGCACATAAAATATTACTACCCCAATCAAAACATTCCCCGTATCATTACCTTTTTCTCCGGGTTTGCGGTGCAAACTCCTATAGGGGATAATTATGTAGGCATTGGTCTGGATATGTTTTTGGGGGCGAATTCCAAATTTTATCCCGCTTTAAGAAGCAGCGTTCCTGCCTACATTTCACGGCGATTTACACCCGAAAATATTACGCCTCGTGTTATGGAGGCATTTACTCGTGAGGAACTATTTCCTGAACCAGACCAAAGTACTTCTCTGCTTCAAAAAATGATTTACAATGGAAAGATCCTCTACTTCATGGATGCGATAATGCCTGATGTTCCCGACTCGTTAAAAATTGGGTACACCAGGGTTCAGCAGAAATGGGCAGACGAGTTTGAATCAGGAATTTGGGGTTATTTTTTGCAGGAAAATCTATTGTACGAAACTGATTATATGAAGATTCAGAAGTACCTTACTGAAGCACCCTTTACTCCTGGTGTGGGCGAAAAAAGCGACTCAGCACCTAAACTGGCTAATTTTATAGGCTGGAAAATTGTTAAGCAATATATGGAGCGGAACGCCACCGTTACTCTGCAAGAGTTGATGAAGGATAATGATGCTCAGAAAATTTTAGAAAAGGCGAAATATCATCCCGATTAATCAACCAGCTTATCTACTTCTTTGATGGTTGTTTTACCATCATAACCGACATTACCGGAATATACTCTCCCATTTGGAAGCTGGCCCAACGGCCGGCCAGAGCTAGTTCTGACCTGTTCAATCAAAACCGACACATCGTTCTGCGGGTTAACACTAGCTCCTCCGCCCCGATTATTTATGGCAAGATATGCTGTACGCTTTTTATCGGTTGTTTGAGGCTTTATTCCCGTTGTCAAATAGTTAATGGCTACAATTCCACCGTTTCCGTTATCAAACCGCCTGTTTGCAGATCTGGCATCTTTTCCGCTAACGTCAATATAAAGGCTAATTAACTTTTTGAAATTGACCGAGAGATTCAAATTGGTGCCATTATTCTTGTTATCGTTTCCGCTGATGACACACAACTTCCCTATTTCAGCATGATTAATAATGATGTTGACCTTCTTCTTTCCAAAAAAAAGTAATTGGGATTTATCTTTCATGATAAGTGAATCAATAACTATTGTTGCTGATGAATCACCTTTTTTAAAATAAAAAGACTTTTTTGAATCAATTTCAATTTTACTTACTCTAATAGTAGCCGACTGGGTTTGCCCTACAGAAAGAAAAGGCAAGAAAAGAAGAGGTAATACTAAGCGTTTCATTAAATCTTAAACGCCTGAAAATTACGTATATGTTGTGCAGACAGAAATTATCTGCACAAAACGAGTATTGTTAAAATTTACAATTCAACAATTATTTTAAAATGTTAGTTACCGATTTTAGGCAGATGATAACGCCAATCACAAAAATGATGTTCGATAAAATATCAACGAAAGTCCAGTCGCCAATAAAGCGTAAGAATGTTCCTATATTGACTACAATTATACCAACAATCATTAATGTATAATGAGCCGGATTGTTGGCATTTTCAGCATTTTTAGTATTGTGAACAGTATTTGTAGAATTTTCCATGTTGAAATTTTATCTGGCGAAATTACGAATCAAATTTAATTCTGGAAAGGCTTTTACCTTTTAAAACTTTCAATACAGATTGCAGTTAAATTAACGCTATCAAAACGGCAGTAATCGCGCTTCATCATTTATGGATGACGAAATAAACACAGAATGAAAATATCGAATATAAAAACACTAGCGGAACTTAAAAGATCAGGATACATATCGCGGTCTATAAAACAAGAACTTCGTGAAAACCTTATTAAGCAGTTAAAAAATAAAGAAGCAGGCTTTGAAGGAATTATCGGGTATGAGGATACCGTAATTCCCGATTTGCAAACGGCTATTTTATCACAACATAATATATTGTTGCTTGGCTTACGCGGACAGGCTAAAACCCGTATCGCGAGACTGATGGTTAATTTGCTGGACGAATACATCCCTTACGTAGATGGCAGCGAATTATTCGATGACCCGCTAAACCCAATTTCCTGGTACGCCCGCAAGCAATTAGAAATTTTGGGAGATGACACTCCAATTGCCTGGCTTCATAGAGATGAGCGTTACACCGAAAAACTGGCGACGCCCGATGTTACAGTTGCCGATTTAATTGGCGATGTTGATCCGATAAAAGCGGCATCATTAAAGCTTCATTATTCTGATGAGCGTGTAATTCATTATGGGTTAATCCCGCGTGCTCACCGTAGTATTTTCGTGATCAACGAACTTCCTGATCTACAGGCAAGAATTCAAGTTGCATTATTTAACATTTTGCAGGAAAAAGACATTCAGATACGAGGGTTTAAACTTCGACTTCCACTTGATGTACAGTTTGTATTTACCGCAAATCCGGAAGATTATACTAATCGAGGCTCGATAGTAACGCCATTGAAAGATAGAATTGAAAGTCAGATTCTTACCCATTACCCAAGAAGTGTTGAGATATCACGAAAAATAACTCAACAGGAAGCGCGACTAACACCTGAACAATTGGTACGTGTTGAATCTGATGGATTAGTAAAGGATTTAATCGAACAAATAGCATTTGAAGCACGCAACTCCGAATACATAGATAAGAAGTCGGGAGTGTCGGCAAGGTTAACCATCACCGCATATGAAAATCTTATCAGCAATGCTGAACGGCGCATGCTAATCAATAATGAAGAAAGAACATTTGTTCGGATTTCTGATTTCTTAGGAGTAATACCTGCCATTACGGGAAAGATCGAGTTAGTATATGAAGGTGAGCAGGAAGGACCAGCCAAAGTGGCAAACATCCTGGTAGGAAAGGCAATAAAGACCCTAATGGCTCAATATTTTCCCGATCCGGAAAAACTGAAGCGGTCTAAAGGTTCTAATCCATACAAGGAAATCATTGACTGGTTTGGCATGGGAAATAGCATCAGCCTGGTCGATGACCTATCGGAATCAAACTATTCAAAAGTACTGGAGGCAGTTCCAGGCTTGCGTGGGGTTATTAAAAAAATTCATCCTACACTAATTGATACGCAACAACTACTTTTGATGGAGTTTTTGCTGCATGGACTATCCGAATTTTCTCAGGTAAGTAAGTCTTATTTAGATAATGGCTACGAGTTTAAAGACATGTTCAATAGTTTATTCAATGCCAGATTTAATGATGATGAGGATGAAGACCGTGATGATGAGAACAGATAATACTCACCACCCGAAATCACTAAGTACAGCTAATGTCTGACAGATTAATTCCGTTGCTTTCTATAAGTGCACTACTTTTACTTATAGATTGGTATATCTTTAAGGCGCTTCTTTCTACCAAAATTCAATTCATCCAAAAGAGAAAAAAGACTTTTACCAGGCTTTATTGGGGCTATAGCTTTTTATTAATTGTCGGGGTTTTTATAGGAATCTACTTTAGCATTGTTCTTACCATACGAGCAATTATTTTAGTTGCTTTCTTCTTAACTTTTGTAAGCAAGTTTTTCATGCTGCCTTTTCTATTTGCTGATGATATTAGACGAGGGTTTATCAAGCTATGGCGAAAGCAGAATAAACCTCGATCAAAAATTGAAGATGCTCAGGCAAACGATCACTCTATACCAAGATCAGAATTCATAGTAAGAGCCGGGCTAATTGTAGCTGCTGTTCCACTTGCATCACTCAGCTGGGGAATTGTTTCTGGAGCATACGACTATCAGGTTGTTAGAAAAAAGTTATATCTCAAAAATCTACCAAAAGCATTTCACGGACTTACCCTTGCTCAAATTTCTGATGTTCATTCCGGAAGTTTTTATAACAAAAAAGCTGTTTTAGGTGGTGTGGAAATGCTTCTTGACATAAAGCCCGATATGATTTTTTTTACTGGCGACCTGGTAAATAATTTGGCATGGGAGATGAGAAATTATCAGGATATTTTTTCCAAGCTGAAAGCTCCATTGGGTGTTTATTCAGTTTTAGGGAACCATGATTATGGCGACTACTATTTTGGGAAGCAACCATCCGCCGCAAAGGCCAAAAACCTTGAAGAAGTTATAAAGATTCATTCCAGGATGGGATGGGATTTATTATTAGATGAGCATAGACGTATAAAAATTGGCAATGATGAGATTGGCGTTTTAGGTTGCCAGAATTGGGGAGCAGGCCGGTTTATACAGAAAGGGGATCTAGTTAAAACACTTAAAGGCACGGAAGATTTACCCGTCAAACTGTTAATGTCCCATGACCCTTCGCATTGGAAGGCACAGATTTTAAATCATCCCGATATTGATGTAACCTTCAGCGGCCATACTCACGGCATGCAGTTCGGGGTGAAAACCAAAGAATTTCAGTGGAGCCCGGTTGAATATATTTACAAAGAATGGGCTGGTCTTTATCGCGAAGCAGAACAGCAATTGTATGTTAACGTAGGTTACGGCTTTTTGGGTTATCCCGGCAGAATTGGAATTTTACCTGAAATTACGATATTTGAACTTCAACAAGGTTAATCTCTTGTAAACCAAAAACTTGCATGGCTGACCCTGGTTCCGGTTATATACGGAAAATTTTTAGCAAAGCTCTCGATTACTTGCTTTTCAGCAATGTTTTTATAGGCCTTTGTGCAGTAGCTCAGGCAAAAGTCACCTATTATCTTCTGGGCGTTGAATGCGATAAACATGTGCTGGGGATCTTGTTCTTTGCAACAATTTCCCTTTACAACTTCAGCATGCTTATATCCAGGCCTGCAGAACCTAAAAAATCGCCTTTCAGACGCGTGCGGTGGATCGACAATCATCACCGGTTAATGATTACACTCACTTTAATTGCCATTCTTTCTTCAATGATGGCAGCTCTCTTTTTATCTACTGCATCCCAAATTTTGCTTCTTTTCTTAGGTGTAATTTCTGTGTGTTATAATCTTCCTTTGTTTACGGTGGGAGATCAAAAGTTTGGGTTGCGTAATGTGCCTGGATTGAAGTTGTTTCTTATTGCCTTAATCTGGTCTTTAAGCTGTGTATTACTTCCTATTGTAGAATTAGGAAACACCCAACAAATAGTAATCCCGCCAAACGATACCATCTTATTAATCGCTAAACGATTTCTATTTATTGCTGCGATAACTGTTCCTTTTGATATCAGGGACCTTTTTCAAGATAGAAGTAATGAGCTCAAAACCATTCCGGTTATACTCGGTGAACGAAAATCTTATATGATATGTCAAGGATTTTTATTGGTTTACCTGATTTTCCTTTTTTTATTTACAGCGCAATTCAATTCAGACTTTTTTGCATTAACGTTAACAATACTCCTAACAGGCTGGTTAATCTTCAAATCTGAATGGAAAAGGAATGAATATTACTACTTTTTGTATCTAGATGGAACTATGATATTGCAGTTTGTGTTGATTTTCATATTCAGGTTTATTTAATCGCCTAATACAGCCTAGTATTGAATCACCTTATGGGCTATCCGATTTACATACTAAAATGGACCTTTTTATGTTTTACAAGTAAGAAACAAGATAAAAACGAACCTGTAATTTATACCCTATCTTACCTGTTGCTGTGCTAATTCATGAAAAAAATATTAGTTACTCTGCTATTCATAGTTTCCTCATTGTTCAGCTTCGCTCAGATCGCTTCTGAGGAAGTTTTGGCACTTCAATACTTTCAAAACGGCGATTATCCTAAAGCCCTAAGCATTTACGAAAAGCTTTTTAATCAAAGCAGAGATCAGTTAAGATATTACGATCAGTATTATAATTCGCTTATTAAATTAAAAGGGTATGATGCAGCTGAGAAACTCGTAAAGAAAATGATGAATAGCCATAAAGGAAATTTCACCTTTATGGTTGATTATGGCAGAATTTTGAGGGAGCGCGGTGAAGCCGACAAAGCTAACGACTGGTATAACAAACTTTTAAAAAACCTATCAAAAGAAGAACATGCTATCCGCGAACTATCGGTAACATTTTACCGTGCCGAAGCTTATGACTATTCAATAAAAACCCTACTAGCGGGCCGCGATCTTTTAAATGATGAAATGGCATTTTCGTTTGATTTGCTAGCACTATACCGTTATCAAAAGAATAAGACTTTGCTAATTCAGGAGTATTTACACCTGCTTAGTAAAACACCCGATGTACAACTTATATATCAGGCAAAAAGTGCGTTTTCCAGTGTACTGGATTCACCGGATGATTATTTAGCCTTACGGAGTGCATTGCTTCGAAAAATCCAGAAAGAGCCGCAGAACACGGTTTACTCAGATCTGCTGGCTTGGCAATACATTCAGCAGAAAGAATTCGATTTAGCGTTGAAACAAACTATTGCCTTAGATAAACGACTTAAAGAAGATGGAGAGAGAGTATATGAATTAACGGAAGTTTTAATTTCCAATTCGGCATACGAGCCGGCCATCGAAGGTCTGGAATACTTGTTAAGCAAGGGCGCATCAAATCCGCATTACGTGCAGGCGAAAATGCAGATCTTATTTGCGAAGAATAAGCAATTAATTTCAGGAAAATTTAGCAGCTCGGATCTTGTTCAGCTTGAGAATGATTATCAAACCCTCCTTAAGGAATTTGGACATACAGCTAACACCGTTTTTGCAATACGCCAATTGGCATCATTGCAAGCTTTTCATCTTAACAAACCCACAAATGCAGTAGAACTTTTAGAAGAAGCATTAAAAATCCCCAGGGTTCCTTCAACCATAATCGGACAAATAAAATTAGAGTTAGGTGATATTTACATTCTTACCGGTGAGGTTTGGGAAGCAGCCCTAATTTACGGTCAGGCCGAGAAAGAATTTGCTAATGAACCCATTGGACAGGATGCTAAATTTAAAAATGCGAAGCTATCTTATTACCAGGGCGATTTTACCTGGGCAAAGGCACAGCTTGATGTATTGAGAAGTTCTACATCTCAACTTATCGCTAACGATGCATTAAACCTAGGACTTTTAATTGCTGAGAATACCGAGTCCGAAGCTGACACTAATGCACTAAGGAAACTCTCAAAAGCTGATTTTTTAGTTTTCATAAACCAGTTCGACAAGGCAATTAAAACGCTTGACAGCATCAGTGTCCTCTATCCGCAAAATTCTTTGCAGGATGATATCTTAATGCTAAAAGCAAAAACTTATCAGAAGCAAAACCTCACTAATAACGCCATAGAACAACTTAACTTAATAGTTACGAATCATAGTGCTGATATTTGGGGAGATGATGCATTATTTATGCTTGCAGGAATCTATGAATCTGATTTGAAGGATAACGCCAAGGCGATGGAGTACTATCAAAAAATCATTACCGATTTTCCTAATAGCTTATTTATAACTGAAGCCCGAAAACGATTCAGAAACTTAAGGGGCGATAATCTTGGATAGAAGCCATATTGCATCTATCTTCGCAGGATGATCCTTTACAACATCACGGTTATTATTGAAGATAAAATAGAAACCGATTGGCTCAAATTTATAAATCACACTTTTGTTCCCGATGCTCTGTCGAGCAACCTTTTAATATCTAACCGCATCTTGCGGGTAATTGATTCGCCTAATGAAGGTGTCACTTACTGCCTTCAGTTTATTGCAGACAATCTCGAAAATTATAATCAATTCAAAGACGTTTACGCCTCTCAGCTTTTTGATGCTCATGCATCGAAATTCAAAGATCACGCTGTTTTTTTTAGCACCTTAATGGAATTTATTAACGAATGAACTTTATAGAAACATCAATACCCGGTCTAATTTTAATCGAACCCAAAGTCTGGAAGGATGACCGCGGATATTTTTACGAAAGTTTTAATAAACAAACCTTTCGGGATGCCGGTATCGCAGAAGAATTCGTTCAGGACAATCAATCCTTCTCGCAACGCGGAACCTTAAGGGGTTTACATGCTCAATCCAACCCGCATGCACAAGGAAAACTTGTAAGAGTAATCAGCGGCAAAGTAATTGATGTTGCTGTGGATATTAGAAGATCATCTCCCACTTATGGGCAACACTTAACGTTTGAACTAAGCGCAGAAAATTTTAAGATGCTTTGGGTACCGCCGGGATTTCTGCATGGATTTGCAACATTGGAAGACAACACTATATTTACTTATAAGGTGACAAATCTTTATAATAAAGAATCAGAAATTGGGGTGAGATGGGATGATATTCAATTAAATATCGACTGGAAGTTAAATCCGGACGAGGTTATATTGTCGCCAAAGGACAAGGAGTTGCCGCTATTTCCTGACTTTAACAGCAGTTTTTAGATTAGTTAGCAGGTAATATCTTTTCCATACAAACACTATTCTCAACACCAATATAAGGCTTGTAGTTTTCTGTAATGGAATAACCAATTTTCTGATAAAGGTAATTGCTTCGGGCTGGCTTTTTCCTGTTTCCAAAATACATTTTTGAGAATTTAGTTCGATTGCCCAATTTTCCAGCTCCGCTAATATCTTTTTTGCAATTCCCTTTCCGCGGTGTTCCTTAACTACAAACATTCTCTTTATCTCCACCACCCCTTCGCTGAACGTCTTTATTGCACCGCAACCCACTGCCCTGTCATTCAAATAAGCGACTACCTTATTTTTGATGGTATCCACCTTGTTAAACTGATCAAAAAAGGCCTGCTGCTCTCCGTACCTCTCAAGAAGATCCCTATCCAGTAACATGACAAGAGCAGAGAAGTCGGGATTAGTTGAATTGCCTTTCTTAATTATAATGTCATTGTGGGTCAGTTTCGAAGCTTGATGTTCCATTAAGAAATACTCTAAACTCTGGGATTACTCCTTAATCAAATCGTACAATTCATCCAACTTTGGCGAAAGCACTATCTCAATCCTTCTATTGCGGCTTCTATTATCTGCCGAATTGCCTTTTTCTATCGGTTGATACTGGCCTTTTCCTGTTGCCGTTATGCGGTTGAATTCTATTTTCTGCTCTTCCGTTAAAAAACGAACTACCGAAGTGGCACGCAATACGCTCAAATCCCAATTATCTTTAATTTGACCCAAGTTTGCAACGCGTTGGTTATCGGTATGCCCTTCCACAGAGATATTAATTTCAGGCTGAGTTTTCAATACTTTGGCCAGTTCTGTCAGGGCCAGGCGGCCTTTTTCATCAATTACAATGCTTCCGCTCGAAAACAAAAGCTTATCTGTTAAAGAAACATACACTTTACCACTGCGAATATCCACAGCTAAACCACTTTGCTGAAAGCCCAATAATGCTTTTTGAAGTTTATCTTTTAATGCCTTGGTTGCAGCATCGCGCTTATTTAATATTTCTTCTACTTCTTTAAGGCGTGCTTCGCGGCGTTTAAGGTCATCTGCTAGTTTCTTGATCTCAGAAGAACTATTCGTTTTAAGTGAGTTATAGTTTTCATCAAGCCCGGATAATTTGGATTGAAGTTCGGACATGCGCCCATTAATGCGGGAAGTATCACCTTTCAAACGCGCCATTTCATCTTCAAGGATTTCAATTCTAGCATTCGCCTTGGTGAAGCCTTGGGATAATGAATCTCTTTCTGAAACCAAAGTGTTGTATTTCTTGGCAGATAAAACAATGCATGAGCTTAGGCCCAATGTAGAGACTAACAAAAAGAAAATAATCTTCATATACATAATTAAGATATGGCCTTACGTAAGAAGACCACCAGTGGATATACTATTGCAAAAGCAGCGACAACTTTCTTTACAGCACCTGTCTGAGTTAAGCTCTTATCGGAAAGATTGCAAGTAACAGTAAAACTTTTAAGTTTTAGATATTCGATGTTTTCATTATCGGCTGAATATCCTTTTGGTGTAGTCTTTAAAGCTCCTTCCCGGTCGAGGTCACCAAAGACTTTTTTAAATTCAGGATTGCTAACGATCTCTTTTAGCTCTGATGCATTGTAATCAATTTCCTGACGAATGCACTTCAATTCCTCTTTTTCTGGAAACCAGGAACCACAGGCAACAAAACATTTTCCGGGCTGAACGTGAATGTAATATCCTGGACCTTTAAAATTCTTGCCGTTGGCAGATATGGCAATTCCGAAATTCGTTTTAAAAGGGGTTTTATCGTTGCTGAAACGAATGTCTCTATAGATGCGCATGATGCAATCTTTAGGATTAAGATCTACCGGGATGGTGTTATCAATTTTAGAAAGGCCGGCTATAATCTCCGACGTAAAGTCGAGCACATTTTCGCGACCTTTTTCATAATCGCTTTTATGAGCGGCGAACCATTCTCTGTTGTTATTCCCGGCAAGTCCGGATAGAAAGTTTAAGGTAGATACTTCAATCATTTATCAGGCGACAGCCAATTAGATTAATTCAGGTTGATTTTTTCGTCCTTCATATCAACCAGAATATCTTTGCGACGATATTTCTTGTACCAGATAAATCCAACTACAGCCACCGCTAAGTAGGGCATCGCCAAAAGATACATGATACCGTTATTAAGTCCCCTGCCCTGAGTGTTACCATTTGAAACCGAAGCTTCGGCATTAAGGGTACACATAGAACATTGTGCATTTACATCAGATGCTAACGCAAAGAAAATCAGAAAGGTAACCGCACAGAACTTCAAAGCCTTCATATTTCAAATATAACGTAAAAGGGTTATCTATGGAAGTGAAATGAAATACAAAACTAAAGAATGTGTTTTCTTTACTCTCTGCTTAAGAAGGAATTATCTGACTAAAATGTATAATAAGGAGCAATCATCAGATAAACTATTACACCGGTAACTGTTACATAAAACCAAATCGGGAAACTCCAGCGGACAAGCTTCCTGTGTTTAGCAACGTTCATTTGCAAACCACTGTAAAAACTGAAAAGCACTAGAGGTAAAACGATGGCAGCGAGAATAATGTGGGTAATTAGAATAAAGTAGTAGATATACTTAATAACTCCTTCACCGCCATAGCTGGTACGGATACCTGTAGCATGAAAAATGATGTAAGAGACCAGAAACATTGATGATAAAATGAAAGCAACAATGTTCAACTTCTTATGAGCTCGAATGTTTCCCCCTTTTATCTGATTAATCGAAACTAACAGGATAATACTGCAAGTCCCGTTTAATATGGCATTTAATTTAGGCAGAAATGAAACCCAATCGGGTATTGGAGATCCCTTAGGAAATAAGGTGAGTAAGTTGAATTGTAAAACCGCTACTAGCAAGGTTACAAAAATGGACATACCTAAGATTATACGAAACATCAATTTATCATTCATCGCTAGCTAATAGTAAGATATTGGTGTGTTACGTAATTCTTCGGTGACCAATACCTTAATTTCATCAATCAATTTATCAACCTGCTCTTTGCTGGTAGAATCATAGTATCCGCGAATGCGATTCTTAGAATCAACCAAAATAAGCATAGGACTGTGAATAATCTCCCCATCAGTTTGAGTGTCAAAGGCATCAACTAAAAAATCTTTCTTTGCAAGGTCGAAGATCAAGTCTTTGTTACCGGTGAGAAAACTCCATTTTTTCGGATTAGCCTGATACGTTTGTGCATACGCTTTCAATGCTTCCTGATTATCCTTTTCAGGATCAACCGTTATTGAATAAAACTTAAGCATTTTGTTCTTGCTGTATTCCGCTACAACGCGTGCCATTTGGGTATTCATTTGCGGACAAAAGCTTTTGCAATTCTTATAGAAGAAGTTGACAACCGCTACCCGACTACTATCAGCAGATAAACCAATACTATCGCCTGTGCTGCTGAGTAATTTGAAATCTCGAATGTGATGATAGATAGTATCGGGTATTTTCTTACCCCGCTTGGTATGAAAGGTTCCAGCAACTTGTTTTGGCCCCATAATATTGAGCGGCCTGTACCTGTTAGTGCCTTTTTCCTGAAGTAGATAATATAAAAATCCTGGCAACACTAAGATGGTTGCCAGGACTATAACTTTAAAAACCGAAGATTTATTCTTCATTAATGAACATTCATATGAATATTCAGGTAAGCACCTTCAGTAAGCATTAATACGATGAAATAAACAATAAATATCAATGATAATACGATCGAAGCTATAAGTCCATATTTCTCGAACTTAAGGTGCATAAAGAATGCAATGATATAAAATGCTTTAAGCAGGGTAAGCGCTATATAGATAGTGTTACGTACGCCCTTGCCCATAATTGATTCCGGAACTGCTAATGCAATGATAAACTCAATCGCAGTGATAGCAAGTAAATAGAAGAAAACCGTCCAAATTTTCTTTTTGGTCATTCCGCCATGCTCGCCGTGACCGTGATCTCCCTGACCATGTTGTTCTGTTGTATGTGTATGCTCTGAAGCCATATTAAAATCTTTAAAAAATTATACAAGATAAAAGAACGTAAAAACGAATACCCATACCAAGTCAACAAAGTGCCAGTATAATCCGACTTTTTCTACCATCAAATAGCTTCCACGTTTTTGAAAAACGTTGCCCATTGTCATAAACAGGATGATGAAATTAAATATGACTCCACTAAAAACGTGAAAACCATGAAAACCGGTTATGGTGAAGAATAAGTTTGCGAATTGCAGGGTGCTAACTTCATCAGCACCTATGTGCTTAATCGTCGCTGCATCAGGGATCGACCCCCACCAGAATCCTTCATGGTGTAAGTGTGTCCATTCCAGTGCCTGGCATCCTAAAAATGCTGCTCCACCAATTATGGTCCATATCATCCAGGTGATTACTTCTTTTTTTGAGTTACGATGCCCCGCCTCTACCGCCAAAACCATCGTTACTGAACTCATGATCAGGATAAACGTCATGATACCTACAAACACCAAAGGATAGCCATGATCGGCTAAACCAGGAATAGATTGGAAAACAACATCGGGATCGGGCCAGGTAATTTTACTGAAACGCTGTGCTCCGTAATAAATCAAAAAAGCAGAGAATGTGAAAGCATCTGAAACCAGGAAAAACCACATCATTATTTTGCCGTATTCGGCATCAACAGGTGATTTACCACCGTCCCATGCACCGGTTTTAACTTCGTCTAATTGTGAGATTGTAGTAGTACTCATTACAGTATGTTATTGGTTCAAAAGTAAGAAAACATATAAATAAATCCATAGTATATCTATAAAATGCCAAAATATAGATGTTACCTCCAGTCGGAAATTGTTCTTTACGGGAGATATTTTATGAAGGTTAAAATTAATTGCTCTAAGCAACAAGATTACACCAACCACAATGTGTAGTAAGTGTGATGCAGTGAATACATATATGAAGGAATGCGACGCATTAATGTTTACAAAAGGCACACCCTGGTTAAATAGAATACTCCAAGCCTTAGTTTGTAAAACAAAAAATATGACTCCAAGAGTTGCGGTCAAAATGAGGCAGGCGTTTTGTTTCTGGAACTGCAATCTTTTTCCTGCCAAATAAGCCAGGTGCATGGTAAGACTGCTTAAAATAATAACAGCAGTGCTATACTTGAAAACATCAGGCAAAAGGGTTTTAATCCCGCGCGACGGATCACCTGCGGTGTAAACGATAAAGCCGCTCGTTAACCCGGCGAAATAAATAAAAGAGGAAACCAAAAAAAGCCACATCATAAACTTTCTGGCTTTAAAGTTCTCCCTATCCTGTTCTATAATTTTTTGCGCCATATCAATAATCAATTATCCAACGAAATCAAACAACAACGCCAATTGTACAAGTGGCAAATAAAAGAAAGATCCGAACATCACCTTTTGAGCCGACTCGATATCCAATTTTCTTAAGAGATTCAATGCCAGCCAGCAAAATATTAGTCCCAAAACCAATGATAGTCCGCCGATGATGTAGCCACCAAATCCCATAATGGTCGGCAGTAAACTCACCGGTATTAATATTATTGTCGAAATAAAAGTAAACCATGCACTGGTTTTATCCCGCTTTGTAGTAGGCAATAACCGGAATCCTGCTTTTTTATAATCATCATCAAGCACCCAGGCTATAGCCCAAAAGTGAGGAAACTGCCAAACAAACTGAATTCCGAATAGTATGATGGGAATCCATGAGATCTGAGGGTTTTCAAATGCTGCAAAATATCCGATGAGTGGAGGTAAGGCCCCCGGAAAGGCACCTATAAATACTGCTATTGGCGACTTTCGTTTCGCAGGTGTATATAAAAATGCGTAAAGAAATATGGAAAATACAGAAAGTACTCCTGTCAAAAAGTTTAAACGCACCAAAATCAAAGTACCTGCAAGTCCCATAAACAAGCTTAATACAAGAGCTTGTCCGGTAGTCATTCGCCCTGCTGGAATCGGTCTGTCGCTGGTTCGCTTCATCAACTTGTCTAAATCTTTTTCGATGATTTCATTGAACCCGTTAGCGGCTGATGTTACCAGAAAACCACCAATTGTTAATATGAGCCAGTTCGTCCAGTTATAATAGTTTTGCTCTTTGCAGCCAATTAAAAAAGAAACCGAAGCCGAAAACACTACAAGAAATGTAAGTCTCAGTTTAATTAACTTTTTAAAATCTGAAAAAAAACTATGTTCCCCCACCTATCTTCCAGTTCGTGTTTTATATAATTTATTCTGCTTTAGTAAAAGAAGCAGGTAATATTGTCCGCCGAATATCAAACTTGATAGAAGGATATGTGCGGCCTGTGCAACAGGCGGCAAAGCCAGTCGAGCCAACGTAATGCCAGTAATGATTTGTAAGACTATCAGTAAAAGCACATAAGTCATGAACTTAAAATGGTAGGTACTTCCCATGTATTTTTTTCTAATCAAAATCAGTAGAACCAAATTAAAAATGAATACTAGTATAGCAAAGTCGCGATGGACATTGAACTGAACGCCAACATTTGCCATCCATTGGGAACGGTTAAAGCCGTTCATGGAGGACGAAATTGCGTCAATCTCCTCCCGTACGTTTGTTCCAATCGTAACCTGGAATAAAGTAAGCACAATGGAAACTATAGCCAGTACTCGTATTACGCCAGCCTCCTGGTTTGCTAGTAAACTTCTTTCTCGTAAAATCCTGGCCTGGAACAACGTGTATATACTAATGGCCAAAATCGCAAAGGCAACCAGCATATGGACAGTAACCACCCATGCTAATAAATTTGTAGATACTACAATTGATCCTAACCATGCCTGGAATCCCACCAAAAACACATTGAAAAGAGATAATGCGAATATTCGCTTTCGCGATTTTAGATAGGTTACCGAAAGTACCGCACATGCTAAAAGAAACAATCCGGTAATAGCTCCTATCAAACGATTAATATATTCCGTCCAGGTTTTAGCAGCATTAAACTCCTCAGGCTTCAGAATGCTTTTATCATTTCTGATGCGCGATGCCAGATCACTAAATCCTAAAATATCCAGACTCTTTGCAAACCGATTATTTTTGTTAACTCTTTTAGAAACGAACTTATCTTCATACCCTGCAGGAAGCTGCTCAACCCTGGTAGGTGGAATAATGCGATCGAAACACTTGGGCCAATCAGGGCAACCCATACCGGCGCCTGTACTTCTTACAATTCCTCCCGCCAGTATCAAAACAAAAAGAGATATGATGCTGAGATAATTTACAGCCAGGAATCTTCTTTCGCTTGAGGGGTGCATATCTATAAAATAATTTGGGGTATCCGGCAAGTTCTAAAACTTACGACAGATACCCCAAACTCTATTTAATTTTTGAATTAAATTCTTTGTTCAGCTTCTGCCTGTTGTTGTTTCTGCCAATCAATCTGAATCTTTTCTGCTTCCTGATTTCCTTCGAAATCATGCGGCAAGTTTGAACTCATTGTCTGAGAGAAAGGTGTTGTTTGCGGAATGAAATCCTCTGAGTGACCAGGTTTGCTATAATCATATGGCCAACGATAAACGGTTGGGATTTCGCCTGGCCAGTTACCATGCAAACGCTCCACAGGTGTAGTCCATTCCATTGTATTCGACTGCCATGGGTTTTGGGTGGCTTTCTTACCGTAAAAAATGGAGTGAAAGAAGTTCCATAAAAATGCTACCTGCCCTAATGCCGCAACAATCGCTGACCAAGTTACAAACGTGTTTACCGTTAACCACTCTTTCATAA
>DASWMZ010000145.1:0-11350 GCA_036399495.1 Pedobacter sp. | reverse complement strand
GTATTCCAGGCTGTTTCCTCTTTCTTATTTTGCTCTGCCTCTGAAAGGTTTGAAGCGGCCTTCTCAGCATCACGAATAGCTTTCACATCAACCTGACCAGCCAATTTGATATTCATAATTTCGAATGTTGCATTTGCATTTTTTACTACCGCATCAAATTCTTCTGCATCTTTTGCATTATCAACAGCTAAATTACCATTGGCTGAAGTTTTAAGACTCAATAAAACTTCGGTTCCTTTAAGAATACTGAATTCCGATGTGAGGTTAGTTACGTCATTACTTACTTTCGTTATTAAAGAAAATGAACCAAGCATAAAATTGATATCAACTTTGGTTGGCGTACCATCTGTTTTGTATTCATAAGAAGAAATAAGTTTCATTTCGTCTTTTGAACCTACCCGTAAAGTACTAGATACAGATGCCGGCAATTCAACACTTTCCCCATCATCTTCTGATGCAACTACCACATTAGATTTAGTATATGTCATTGTTAATGTAGCATCGTTGGTTGTTTTTTCAGGAGCGGATGGGAACTTAAATTCCAGTTTAGAAGTAGATACAGATTCATCCCAAGTTTCGGTTGAAGCGTTCCAGGTATATACTCCATAAAGTTCACTCAGTTTAGCTGTATTGTCTTCAACTGATGTAGTTGCCTGGAATAATCCTTTTAAGCTTTTGTTTTTAGCAGCCTCATTTACAGCCAATACAGACGAAAAAGATGGGCTGTTTACTGGTAGGTCTAATGTTTCAAGAAAAGTTAAAACGTCAATAAATTTTTCATCCGGTAACGAACTTATTTTCTGCACAAATTCTACGCCTGAGGCTTCGATCTTTTGCTTGTGTTGTTCTGTGCTAAGATTAGAATACTGAAGTTTGAAAGGATCAGTTTCTGTTTCGTCGTTAGATTTCTTTTTACAGGAAGTAAATGCGACTGCCGCTACGACGGCAAAAAGTAAAATTTTTTTCATGAATAATGATTGTGATAAGTGACTAAATAATAAATAGATGTTAAACCTTTTAACTTAAGCTCTAAATTATCGTCAATTATACCTCGAACTGTATGTCTTGGTTACAAGAATTATTCAGGAGAAAAATCAGCTAAGAATAAGCTAACCTTAACCGGCTGGGTAACCGGATAGATAAAAAATTGGAAGCTACATCCAGCAGCTTCCAACTCAGTATTATTTTAAGTATTCATTATCTCCGGGATCCAAATCATTTTTCGGGTAACCTTCTTCATCGAGGTCATCACGTTTATCTTCTTCCGTCATTGCCAGTTCTTCGTCCAAAGGATCTAGCTGTACAATCTTACCGCTATCAATGTGCATTCCAAACTCCCCTGCTTCAGGCACTTCGACGGCATCTTCGTTTGCTCTATGATATTCATCATTTGCAGTAAGGTTTGCTTCGTCAAAATCCGAATCAAAGTCACTGCCGCTTTTTACTGAAGTAGTATAAGGATCGGGGTGATCGTAATCCTCGTCTTCGCTTTGTACATCTATTTCAAAGCTGTCCTTTTCAGGATCATAGGTTAGATCTTGTGTTGCATCAGCACCCAATTGCTCTTTTTGTTCTTTATCTCTATCCAAATTATCATCTGTAAAACCTGGATAAAATTTATCTTTTGGATCTGTCATGGCTCTCTGGCTTTATGTAATATTATAAGGAACAGAAAGGTTAAATGTTTGTTGAATCAAAGGTTTTTCATTTTGAACCATTGTTTGTTCTTTAACAATTATGAAGCTATCATAAGCATATTAAACAAGGTTGTGAGCAGGATGCTCATGATGGTTCAAACGCTAAATCGATCTTTATTCAAAATTTATATCTTTGCGACTTCTCAATTAAATTACCATAATAAAATAGCATAAAATGTCTGTACAAAAAATCAAAGTAGCAAATCCTGTGGTCGAACTGGATGGCGATGAAATGACCCGTATCATTTGGAAATTCATAAAAGACAAATTGATTCTTCCATACCTTGAAGTAGATATTAAATACTATGACTTAGGGATCGAATATCGTGATGAAACGAACGATCAGGTTACTATTGATGCAGCTAACGCAATTAAACAATATGGTGTAGGTATCAAATGTGCTACTATTACCCCTGATGAGCAACGTGTAGAAGAGTTCGGCTTGAAACAAATGTGGAAATCGCCCAATGGAACTATACGTAATATTTTAGATGGTACCGTTTTCCGCGAGCCCATAGTAATGAGTAATGTACCGCGGTTAGTACCAAACTGGACTGCCCCTATTTGTATTGGCCGTCATGCTTTCGGCGATCAGTACCGTGCAACGGATTTTGTGACGAAAGGAAAAGGGAAATTAACTATCAAGTTTACACCTGAAGATGGTGGTGAAGAACAATCATTTGAAGTTTATAATTTCAAAGGTGATGGCGTTGCTATGGCGATGTACAATACCGATGAATCAATTTTTGGATTCGCGCGTGCCTGCTTTAATCAGGCGCTAATGAAAAAGTGGCCATTATACTTATCTACTAAAAATACTATTCTTAAAAAATACGATGGTCGCTTTAAAGATATCTTTGAAGAGGTTTATCAAAATGAATTTAAGGCTCGCTTTGATGCAGACGGCTTGGTTTACGAGCATCGTTTAATTGACGACATGGTTGCATCTGCACTTAAATGGAATGGTAACTTTGTTTGGGCTTGTAAAAATTACGACGGAGATGTACAGTCGGATACAGTCGCGCAAGGTTTTGGTTCTTTAGGCTTAATGACCTCAACATTGGTTACTCCAGACGGAAAAACGATGGAAGCTGAAGCGGCACATGGTACAGTTACACGCCACTACAGAGAACATCAGAAAGGACGCCCAACTTCAACCAACCCAATCGCATCTATTTTTGCATGGACAAGAGGTTTAGAGTTCCGTGGTATTCTTGATAATAACCAGGAATTAATTGACTTCTGTCAGAAACTGGAGCAGGTTTGTATTGAAACTGTTGAAAGCGGTAAGATGACTAAAGATCTTGCGATTACATCAAAACCAAAGGTTGAGCATGGTACTGATTACTTGTATACTGAAGAGTTCTTAGATGCGATCGATCAAAATCTAAAAGCGAAGCTGGGTTTTTAAGTCTGAAAACTTTTTATGAAAGAGGCTGCGTTTAATCAACGCAGCCTCTTTTTTGCTGAGGAAAATTAGACTCATCGGCTACACCTTGGCTATTGAGACATTATTAGGAAATGTCGTTTTAAGAAGTATATTTGAACGTAAATCATTCTTATGGATCAATTCTTAAACCCGCCTACTATTTGGTTTGCACTTGGATTGTTACTATTTCTCCTTGAATTTGCGGTACCTGGTTTAATCCTATTTTTTTTCGGCGTTGGTGCTTGGGTTGCAGCAGTAATTTCTTTTTTTTTCGATATCTCCATTAATAGTCAATTACTTATTTTTTTGGCTACCTCTATTATAACGGTACTATTATTCAGAAACTGGTTTAAGAAGTTACTCTGGGAGCGGCGAATCTCAAATGATTTTGTTGACGATGAGTTTTTAGGAAAAACTGCGGTGGTAGAAAAAGCGATAACGCCAACCCAAAATGGAAAAGTCGCCTTTCGGGGAACATCGTGGGAAGCAGCTTCTGATGAAACAATTGAAGCCGGTGAAAAAGTAATTATAACAGGAAATCACAGTATTATATTAACCGTAAAACCACAAACCCTATGAGCGCCTCAACCATAATTCTCGTCATCTTAATTATATTTTTCCTTGTAGCTTTTCTTTCAACTTTTAAAGTTGTTCCGCAAAGATCAGTCTATATTGTTGAACGACTTGGGAAATATAGCCGGTCTCTCGAAGCCGGATTTCACATTCTGATTCCATTTATCGACAAGATAGCTTACAAACAAAATTTAAAGGAGCAGGCAATTGATGTAGCCTCACAAATCTGTATCACTAAAGATAACATTGCGGTAGAGGTCGACGGTATTTTATATCTCCAGGTTATCGATCCTCAAAAAGCGTCTTATGGCATAGACAATTACAAGTTTGCTGTAATCCAAATTTCACAAACAACTATGAGAAGTGTAATTGGAAAGATGGAACTTGACAAGACTTTCGAAGAAAGAGAGACCGTAAACGGAAGCATTGTAGAAGCTGTAGATAAGGCCAGCGACCCTTGGGGAATTAAGGTATCGCGTTACGAAGTGAAGAATATATCCCCTCCACAAAGTATCAAAGACGCGATGGAGAAGCAAATGCGCGCAGAACGTGAAAAAAGGGCTCAAATCGCCGAATCTGAGGGTGATAAGCAGGCTAAGATCAATAGAGCCGAGGGAGATAAGCAAGAAATGATTGCACGCTCTGAGGGTGAAAAACAGCGTAAGATAAACGAAGCCAGTGGTACAGCTTCTGAAATAGAACTGATTGCAACTGCCACAGCAATTGGAATAAGAGAAATTGCAAAATCGATAAATGAGGAAGGTGGAATGAATGCAGTGAACCTTCGCATTGCAGAACAGTACCTTACTGAGTTTGGCAAATTGGCCAAGGTTAATAACTCAATGATCATACCGGCAGATCTCTCGGATATTGCTGGGGTTATCTCAGGAATAACTTCAGTCCTTCAAAAAACAAACGGCGAATTGCCAGCAGTTCTTCCTCAAAAGGCTTCTACTAAATCTTTTCCGACCGAATAGGTTAAGATTTTGGTAAATGCTATTAATGAAAATTTAAAAGCGAAATTAGTTTTCTAATAATGATTATTAAGGAGGAGGCTACCTGATGAGGTGGCCTTTTTTATTCGACTACCTCAGATTTTAAATCGCTGAGCTATCGCTTTTGGCAGTTCTACCGTCAATTGGCAATAGACCGGATTGTTCAACCATGCGTTCAGATAACAATCCTGGTAACGAGAAATAGAATGTTGAGCCCACATCTTCTTTACTTTTTACCCATATTTTTCCGCCATGATCTGTGACGATCTCGGATGCAATGTACAAGCCCATACCTAGCCCCGAATAGCCTTTTACTACCTGTTTATCGCGATGGAATTTTTGAAATATTTTTTCGATGCTTTGGTCCGACATTCCTATCCCTTTATCACTTACAGACACCGTAAGATTGCCCTTTTCACAGACAATTGTTCTCAGAACGATAAGGCTGCCCGGCCTTGAGTACTTTCCAGCATTACCAATAAGGTTTGTTAACACCTGGTCCATCCTTTCCCTATCAAGCTTAATTTTTACAGCTTCACCAAGTTCAACCTTCAACTCATGGTTTGGTAACAGATGCTTAAGTAAAAAAGCGGATTCATCCATAAAAGAATTAAAATCAACTTCTTCATAGTTATATTCCAGTTTGCCGTTTTCTATTTTTGATGTATCCAATAGTTGTTGGACAAGATTTGTGAGCTTATTTGCCTGTGCATCAATCTTTGTTAAAAAATCTTTAACTTGTTCGCTACACTCTGCTTTACCCTTTAAAGCCATTTGTGTGAAAGCTTTAATAATGGTGATTGGAGTTTTTAGTTCATGACTTGCAATAGATATAAACTCGTTCCGCTTATCGTCTATATATTTGGACTGGCGCAACTCTGCATCCTTATTTTCGGCAATAATAAATAACTCAAGATTTTTTCTTTTTACTTCTTCGTATGCCGAAACAGGTGGCTCTGATTCAAAATAATCCTTCAAACCCTTAATTTTTACCGGGTCTAAACTTATCGAGCGAGGTAAATTTATACCGATTTCTATAATCGTCTTGTCGGATAAAACATAGTTTTGAAATAATGGAACCAACTTCTTAGCATAGAAAAAGCTTTGTTCGGGAATAGATGCTCCTTTTATAGCATCATATTGTATAAGGGCCGACAAGGAATATCGGTCTAGCTTGTGTACCAAACCCAGGGAAAGTATTCCGGTATCTGTGAAGTCAATTACTACTCTGCAAAGTTCGGCTATAGCTGTTACAAAAGTTGCCTGGGTTGAAAGGCTTAATTTGAGGATTTCAGAGAATTTTGAAGCTTTTTTTTGCGCCAAAACCAAGTCCATCTCATTTTCTAATGTAAGAGTTATTAATTCTACCATATCAATGCACATTACAAACTACTACCGACATATCATCTGTTTTTCGGCCAAAGTCTTTATATAAGGCTGCGGCGAGAAATGAAGGATCATATTTAAATATACCAGGGTATTTGGTACTATCCCATCGAGTCTTCAATCCATCGGAGCATAAGGTAATCTGATGAAAATCATCGGAAGATACTTCCTGACTTGACATAGTGGTAGGTATGTTATGCCCAATTATTCCATTGTACGACATTAGGTTACGCACACTTTGATAATTCATCAATCCTGTTGAAATGTTTCCCACACCCGCAATTTTCCACAGCTTTCGTTTAAAATCGTACACTACTACTGTTCCAACTGCTCCACGGGTTTTCTTAATTGCCTGATGTATCTCCCTGATAATTTCTACGGGGTCTGTGGCAGTGCAACGCTTAAATGCTTTCCGTGCTTCAATAATTGCGTTATGAGCTTCCGGCCCATGCCCTAATCCATCAGCTACGAGCAATTTAAAATATTCGGGGGTTTGGATGGATATTCCGCCGTCGCCGCTCAGAATTTCGCCCGGCTTAGGAACTGCGAGTGACCGAATAGAAAGTTTTTTTCCTTTTACCTGATGCTCAGAATTTTTATAAAGCCTGCAAAGAAGGACAGTTCCCCATCCAACAATGCTATAAATCTCAAAATAATCTGATAGTCGTTTTATACTTCCCAAACCCGTACCGGATGTACTTGTGGTAGATACTCCGTCAACTTTCATCCGTTCAGGATCTAGAATTCCAGGACCGCTATCAATACAAATTAACTCAAGATATTCCTGCTCAGGCTCTCCTGTGACGCACATAAGAAGCTCACCTTTTTCAGCATGCTTCAGGAGATTTGAAGTCATCTCGGCTACGATGATGTCTAATTCGCTAAGCTTCTTTTTATCGAAGCCCGCCTCTGCTGCTTTCTTATTGATGTCTTTCTTCAACAAAGAAAAATAGCTTCTGTCTTCTGCACAATAGCTGGTATGTGTTGCATTATCCATTAGCCCATTTAATTACTACGACCGTTGTGCCTTTCCCTGGTTCGCTTTTTATATCAAATTCATTTACCAGCCTTTTAGCGCCGGGCAAGCCTAACCCAAGACTTTTACCTGTTGAATATCCGTCTTTCATGGCCATGCCAATATCAGCAATTCCAGGACCTTTGTCTTTAAAAGTAAGCCTTACACCATTATCGCGCCCTCGTGTTACAATCTCGATTAGCGTTTCACCCCCATTAGCGTATTTCAGCATATTTCGACCTAATTCGCTTGCCGCGGTAATCAACTTGGTTTGATTAACGAGACCCATTTTTATTTTTACTGCACATTCTTTAACACGGTTTCGGAACGGCACTACGTCCTTATCATGTATTATGCGCATAAGGTCTTTAGACAATGTTATTATCATCGTCCACCTCATCATTTTCATCTGCTGCATCAATACTAACTTTAGAAGATAGCAGCTTCATACCCTTTTCAACATCAAGGGCAGTGTAAACTCCGGTTAACGGAAGCCCCAATTCAATAAGTGTGATAGCTACAGCAGGCTGCATACCAACCACTACTGTTTCTGCATCGAGTATTTTGCACATACCGGCAATATTTCCGAAAATTCTTCCCATAAAGGAGTCTACAATAGAAACTGCGGATATGTCTATAAGAACGCCTTTGGCACTTGTCTTATTAACCATTTGAACAAGGTCTGCTTCTAATGTTAGCGCAAGGCGATCGTAAAGATCAACCTGAATGGTAACCAATAAGAATGGCCCCATTTTTAGTATAGGAATTCTTTCCATTACACGGCTGCTTTAACCGTTTGCACCTTCTTCACCTCCAGCTTTAGCGACTGGAAAGAAAACTTCAATGCGCTTGCGAGAGTTGCTTTTGTGATTATATTAGAAAGGTCGATACCAAGATGGACAATGGTTTGCGCAATTTCAGGGCGTATCCCGCTGATAATACACTCCGCTCCCATCAACCGGGTAGCGCTAACGGTTTTTATTAAATGCTGTGCAACGAGTGAATCTACCGCAGGAACTCCTGAGATGTCGAGAATTGCAATACTGCTACCGGTTTCAACAATTTCCTGCAACAGATTTTCCATAACAACCTGTGTGCGGGCACTATCAAGAGTTCCAATAATTGGTAACGCAAGAATTCCATCCCACACCCGAATAACCGGAGTTGAAATCTCGGTTATTTCATCCGTTTGTCGTAATATTACTTCTTCACGGCCCTTTATAAAAGTCTCAAAAGTGACGATGCTAAAGCTGTCGAGTAAACGGTTTAACTGAACGGTTGTGTTATAAAGAGTCTCCTTATCATCTTTGATTTCTTGTTGAAGCAGTTGTAATAAAGCTTCCTTCAATCCAAAGATAAATGCTCCTGTCTCACGCGGACTAAAGCCTTGTCTGGCACGCGTTATCGATATCCCTGAAAGGATTTCAATAACTCCGTCGAAATCCTGAGAGTTGACGTCGTCGATATTCTCAACGGTTAAGTTTGTTACAAAAGAATCAACAAGTTCCTCAGATTGCTGCCTGATTTCTTCATTTGAAATGAGATCTTCTCTTAAACCAGCTTCAGACAACTGATTTTTAATCCACAATTCAATTATATTTTTTCTTTTTTTCTGTAGCAGTCTGGGGATATTGTATTCCATTATTTACGATTGTATGTAATGTTAAGCATTTAAGTCCGCTAAAATTTTTATTTCTCAGCAACCATCTGAAATACCGTTCAAACAACCTAGATTGCGGGGTTTAACTTTTAAGACATTTTGTAAATTCTTTTAAACAAGAGTTCGCATTAATAAATCCTATCTTTAGTTTCCTTAATCAAAAATCATGTTTCTACTCATTCTCGGACTATTTATAATTATTGCAGGCATTGTAATGTCGAAGCAAGATGGCCCTGCCACCCGTTTTGGTACAATTGTTAAGATAATTGGAGTAGTGCTTATTCTCATTGGTGCCTTTTCTTCAATGTTTAAAGTAATAGACGCCGGTCAGGTTGGAGTGAAAACTGTTTTTGGAAAAGTTGACAATGATGTTTTGTACAGTGGCTTAAATATCATTAACCCAATTGCTGAAGTAACGTCTTTTGATGTAAAAACCCAAAACTACACCATGTCTGCTGTGCACGAAGAAGGGGAACAAAAAGGTGACGATGCCCTTAGAGTGCTATCGGCTGATGGTTTAGAAGTAATTATAGATCTTTCTGTTCTATTTAGGGTTAAAGCCAGTTCGGCACCTATTATACTCCGTGAGATTGGAACAGATTATCTTGAAAAAATTGTCCGTCCTGTTTCTAGAACTGCTATCCGCGATAATGCAGTTTCATACGATGCTGTTGCATTGTATTCAAGTAAGAGAGATGAATTCCAATCACGGATTTTCGAAACCATCAACAAAAGTTTTGCTAAAAGAGGCTTAGAGTTGGAGCAATTACTGGTTCGGAACATCACTCTTCCCGCATCCGTTAAGGCAAGCATCGAATCGAAAATTAACGCTGAGCAAGATGCACAGAAAATGACGTTTGTGCTTCAGAAAGAAAGACAGGAAGCTGAGCGTAAACGTGTAGAAGCGCAAGGTATCGCAGATTATCAAAAGATATTATCTACCGGATTAAGTGACAGACAGTTGCAGTATGAAACCATTCTGGCTCAAAAAGAAATTGCAAAATCACCAAATACCAAAGTAATCATCATGGGAAATGGTAAAACCGCTCCCATAATTCTCGGAAATAACTGATAGAATAGACTATTCCGAATAACTAAATTCTTCTGCTGGCACAACGTTTGAAAACTCCAGATATTCCTGGCAGTTGTAAATACTTAAGCGGTTGTTGAGAATTGTGATTTCCTTTGTTTCAGTGTTGTAATAAAACTGATTATTGCCTTGAAATCTTTCATTATGTCCTTTGTTGATTTCGGTGTACAATTCTTCTAAAGAGTTGTATCGCTTAAAATTGCGTTTCCGACCGTAGCGTTTATATAATATATACATAAACCTCTAACATCAATTTTCCAAAAAAATCTGAAAGAAATTAACAATCAGGTATTTAATCAAATTAAAGTGGTTTATACTTATTGCCTCGAAATTTTACAACGTTTCTTCTGTTTAGGTGTTGTAGTTAAAAAACTATATGCATATCGAACTAGCACCCAAATATGGGCCACCTTTAGAAAATCTTATCTCCAAATTAGGTTTGGAGGCGCATTTAATAAACTCGTTTAATGCAAGCGGCGAAACCATCACCTTATCGGCAAGTAAAGAAGAACTCGAGAAGATCTTAACCGCAAGCCAGGAAGATTATGAATCAAATGATGTGATATCTGCTGAAAATGCCCTAGTTACTCTGGAAGGGCTTAAATCGATTATAAAAGATCATCTAGCCGACCGGTTAAAGTAGATTTTTCATATTAATAGCTGAATCTTCCTATTAAGTCAAAGTTTTTCATGCATTCACACATAAATATTTAATTTAGGGCCTTCAAGCAAAAAATATGATCATAATTGCAGACGGTGGGTCTACGAAAACTAACTGGTGTCTTTTAGACGATGAAGGCAAAAAGATATACTTCAATACCGAAGGTTATAATCCCTACTTTGTAGATGAAACCTACATCATCGATTCTTTGAGAAAAAATCTGCCAGAAGACTTACAATACGACAAAATATCGGAGGTTAATTTCTATGGAGCCGGGGTGCATAATGAAGAAAAAGCAAACGAAATTAAGGCGGCTTTTCAAGTCGTATTCCATAGCAGTAAAATCTTTATTGGGCATGACCTTCTTGGCGCTGCAAGGGCGCTATTGGGTAAGTCAAAAGGATTTGCCGCCATTTTAGGCACAGGCACCAATACCTGCATTTACGATGGACACGATGTTAGTTATCAAATTGACTCCGGCGCTTACATTCTTGGAGACGAAGGCAGCGGATGTTATATTGGTAAAAAGCTATTGATAGATTATTTGAGAGGCTATATGCCAGAAGCTGTAAGATCTAATTTTTGGGATACTTACAAACTCACACCTGACGATATTCAGGAACACGTATATACAAAACCCTTAGCTAATCGATTTTGTGCGCAGTTCAGCAAATTTGTTTACGATAATACATCAAACCTGGAATATACCCGTAACTTGGTTAAGACGTCGTTTAATGATTTTTTTAAAAATCTTGTAAGCCGTTATCCGGATTATAAAACGTATGAATTGAATTGTATTGGATCGGTAGCCTATAATTTTAGAAACGTGCTCGAAGAGGTTGCT
>DASWMZ010000144.1:0-11030 GCA_036399495.1 Pedobacter sp. | reverse complement strand
TGGAATATCCCATGATCCGGGCCGATAATGCTGAGGTTAGATGGATAAGGTCTATTGGAAAGATGATTCGGAATGAACAAGACGGTGATTATATGACCGGGGTGCTCGTCGATATAACTGCTCAGAAGCAGGAAGAAGAACGCAAAAATGACTTTATTGGAATGGTGAGTCACGAATTGAAAACACCCCTGACATCGTTGACGGCCTACTTGCAGATGCTCCAAAACAAAGCTACAAAAGGCGAAGACACATTTACGCTTGGTGCCCTTGACCAATCTGTAAAACAGGTTCGAAAAATGTCGGTAATGATCAATGGTTTCCTTAATGTTACCCGCTTAGAATCCGGACAAATTCATCTTGAAAATCAAAGGGCCAACTTAGCCGATATTTTAAAGGAAATAGAAGAAGAAACAGTGTCCTTGAATAGCTCGCACGATATTATTTTCCATCCTGTAGAGGAAACTATTGTTTTTGGAGACCGAAATAAAATAGGGCAAGTCATTAGTAACCTCATCAGTAATGCCATAAAATATTCAAGCACAGGTACCCTTGTACAGGTGGCCTGTGTTCTTTTAAACGGCAATGCGGTGATTTCTGTAAAGGATGAGGGTATGGGAATTAGTGCTGCGGATATGCCCTTTATTTTTGAGCGTTATTATAGGGTTGAAAATAACAACCGTGTATCAGGTTTTGGCATAGGTCTTTATTTAAGTTCGGAAATTGTAAAAAGACATAACGGGCGCATTTGGGCAGAGAGCGCAACTGGTAAAGGTTCAAGCTTCTATTTTTCGTTGCCTGTGATTTTGTAATAAGTTACTTTATTTCCAGTAGATGCGATGACAGAACTAGTTTAGAAGATTGAAGACATTCTGCGTTTCCGAAGGTGCCGGATTGATGCATCCCCGTGAACAGGTGAGATACTCGTTAGTATTTATGGGTTGTAAATCGCAAATACTGCAAGCCGAAAAATATCTTTTTGTGATTGGTTTTTACCTAAGATTTTTATTTCGGTGTCTCGAAAAGGTATACCTTTTTTAAGTGCAGGAACCACAAATTACATCTATTTTTGTTGTCAGGGCAAGTAGTATAGATGGAGAAAGAACCAATAAGAATTAACAGTGACAATTTTGAGTCTCTTTTTTATGAGAGTCCTTTACCGATGCTGATTTTTGATGCCGAGAATTTAAAAATCCGGGCAGTCAATTCAGCGTCCATTTCCTTATATGGCTATTCATCTGAAGAGTTTCTGACTCGTGCCATTACCGACCTCCGTATACCCGAACAGTTAATCGGGATAGAGAATTTTCTACTTAAACTCAAGGGAAATGAGAAAGTGTATGTAGAGACTCAGCACCAGACAAAATCAGGTGATGTTATCCACGTAGAAATTAACTCCTATGTAGTAGAATACAATGGAGAGAAATGCCGGGTCGGGCAGATGCACGATGTTACTGCTAAAGTAAGACAAACCAGGAATCTCGAGATTTTGCTTTCGATAGGAGAGTCGTTAACAGGTGATTTAGATTTACAATCTGTCTTACAAAAGATAACCGATGCGACAACTCATTTGAGTGGAGCTGAATTCGGAGCATTCTTTTATAATTCCCACAACAAAGAAGGTGAAGCAATGGTGCTTTTTACGATATCCGGTGCTCCAAGGGAAGCCTTTGAAAAATTTGGTATGCCTAGAAGTACCGCAATATTTCATCCAACCCTTGAATCTGCACAAATAGTTCGGATTGCCGATGTAAAAGCCGACACTCGATATGGTCAAAATGCCCCGCATAATGGACTACCAAAGGGCCATTTACCGGTAACTAGTTACATGGCTATTCCTGTCATCTCCAATAAAAAGGTGGTTCTTGGAAGTTTATTCTTTGGGCATAAAGAGGCCGGTGTGTTCACAGAAGAGTCAGAAAAATTAGTTCTGGCAGTAAGCAGACAAGCCGCTATTGCTTTGGATAACGCCAGTTTATTTAAAGAAAATAAGGAGTTATTGAAGCAAGCCCAGGAACAAAGTTTTAAAAAAGATGAATTTTTAAGCGTGGCATCACATGAGCTTAAAACTCCGATAACCAGTATGAAAGGATACCTTCAGGTACTGGAAAAAGAGCTACAGAAGAGTGATAACTTTCTGCATTATAAGATTATTAATAGTGCGTTGACGCAGGTAGACAAAATCGTACGTCTGGTTGGAGACCTTTTGAATTTTTCGAAGCTAGAGTCCGGTCAAATGACTTATAATTTCAGTAATTTCTTAATAAAAGAGGTTATTGATGATTGTATAAGTTCTATCAAGTCATGGAAATCTACACATGAGCTTAAAGTATTCGGAGATTTAGAAAGCATCGTTTATGCCGATAAGAACCGGCTTGAACAAGTATTTATCAATCTCGTTGATAATGCTATTAAGTACTCACCCAAATCTAATCAAGTATACATGGGTGTTTCTAAAAAGGCGGGCTTTTTGAAAGTTGAGGTTAGGGATTTCGGCACCGGAATAGATAATACCAAACTGAAGCATATTTTTGACCGCTTTTATAGAGGAGAGGAGAATTCTTTCTCCAGTTCCGGATTAGGACTTGGCTTATATATTTCAAGAGAAATAATACAAAAGCATAACGGAGAGATGGGAGTCGAGACAAAGTCGGGAAGTGGTTCCACTTTCTGGTTTAAAATACCTCTGGAAGTGAGTTCTAAAGACGAAAGTATGACCTGACATTTTCAAGCATGAAGAAAAAGGTATTAGTGATAGAGAAGGATGAAGCTATTCTTCAATTAATTGATACAATTCTTACTGAGGAGAATTATGAGGTTATCCGCTCCACCACAGAACCGGACGCGCTCCAGAAAATTATTGAATTAAAACCGGATGGAGTATTCTGGACATAATAAATCCCTCTGCAGAAGGTATTGAACTATGCAAAACCAATAAAATAACTCCTTCAATTAAGGAAATCCCTGTAATAGTAATGTCTACACCGTAAGATAAAGCGGCTAAGATGCCTGTGCTGACAATATTGTAGAAAAGCCCTTTGATATTTTTGAATTTGTAGAGGTGATTAAGAATAAAATTCACTGATTTAGTTACTAACAAAATTTATAAAGACTTTGAAATCAAACTTAAATACAAAGCAATTAGAGGAATAGCGGTTTGTACTTCAGGGTTGATAAAACAGACAATACAGTAGGTGTTCATGGTCTTCAAACAGAGATAGATCCAAAGAAAGATGTCGGAGCGGTCGCACCTGGGTTTCGCAACCAACACCTGAACAGGTTGGTTCCAGGCTCTATAACTGTCTTGAGGCCTCGAGGCTAAAAAAATTAATTTACAATAGTACTACAGTCTTTTATTCCGGAAATGAAAAAATCCCCTTTGACGTTAAAAACGTAATTGATTCATATATTAATTATCGGTTCCTATTCAGCCATATGAATTGTATCTAGGCTGCAATAGAACCCGACGCTGGCTGTTAGTTCATGAAAAAAATCTTTATCACTGGTGCAACAGGATATCTCGGACAGAGACTTGCTATGCACCTGGCCAAAGAGGGGCATGTGATTCATGCCTTGGTCAGAGATAAGGCAAGGGCGACTAAGCTGCTGAAACATTCGAATATTAGACTCTATTCCGGATGTATTTTAGACATTCAGTCAATAAAGAATTCGGTTCAGGATTGCAACGAAGCTTATCACCTGGCTGCACTTGCTTCTGTCTGGAATAAAGATTCCGCCCACTTTGACCGCCTGAATGTGGAGGGCCTAAAGAACGTTCTGGACTGTTGCATGAACTCTGAAATTACCGATGTACTATTCACGTCTACTGCCGGGGTTGTTGGTCATTCAACAGACGGCCAGCCTGTTGCTGAAGCGACAAATCTTGCACCTAGACTTGAGACCTTATATGAGGCAAGTAAACTCAAAGCGGAGTTTATAGCCCGGCAGTTTGTCGAGAAGGGGCTTCGGGTAGTGATTGTAAATCCGAGTAGAGTGTACGGACCCGGGTTACTTACGGAAAGCAACGGCTTTACCAGGCTCATGAAAATGTATCTTGACGGGAAATGGAAGATTCAACCCGGTAGTGGATGCAGTATAGGCAACTATGTTTATATTGATGATGTAGTGGATGGTTTTATAAAGGCTATGAAGTATGCACGACCCGGAGAAAGATATTTACTTGGAGGCGAAAACGCTTCTTACAGTGAGTTTTTCCAGATGATACGTGAGCTAAGCGGAAAAGGAAAAAAGCTTTATAATGTTCCCTTACCGGCGATGCTTTTCTTATCATACCTGCAGTTGGCTATGGCGAACACTTTGGGAAAACAACCTTTAATTACGCCACCATTTGTGAGGAAGTACACTAAAAACTGGCTGGTCTCATCCGAGAAGGCTAAAGCCGAACTGGGCTACTCAATTACTCCTCTGAAAGCAGGTTTAGAGAAAACCCTCAGCTGGCTTCAACAGGCAAACTAATTTGAAACTTTCTTATAGGCTTCTAGAAGCTCATCGTAAGTTAATGCACTCGAATAGAATTTGCGCTGGCCAGTTTTGGCGTTTACAAACAAAGTGGCTGGCAGAGCACCGGTCCAGCTTTTATCTATCTTTGATTGATAAGCGATTTCGTTTAAAACAAGAATTTCGTTTCTCAACTTATTTCGTGAAATAAAAGGCTTAACCGAACTCTCCAGTTTTGATTTTGCATCCACATTTACAAGCAGCACTTTCACCGGACGGGATTTATGCTCTGCACTAAATTTTTCAAAGTAAGGGAGTTCACTGATGCAGGGTTTACACCAGGTTGCCCAGAAATTAACAATGTAAACCGTATCTCCACCCGATTTAAAACGGTTTTGCAGTTCCTGAACGTTTGTAAGACGTACAGTTTGTGCACCGGCGACACTAGATAGTGTCAGCATTAACCCGGTAATCATCAAAATCTTTCTCATAGCATCTAATATCAACAAAACTCTTTTTCTTTGTTAAAATTACGTAATTCATTTAAACCCGGTTTCTTACCAATGAGCATTAGTGTCATCATCCCGACGTATAACGAGGCCGCGAATATAGCTGGCCTGGTGAAACATTTGAGCACAAAAGGAGGAGATAACCTTATAGAAGTAATTGTTAGTGACGGTGGTAGTGAAGATGATACACTTGCTATCGCAATAGAAGCAGGCGCAAGTGGCGTGACTTCTCCTGAGAAGGGGAGAGCTTCGCAGATGAATTATGGTGCTTCATTTGCAAAAGGGGAAATCTTGTATTTCGTTCACGCCGATACTATACCGCCTGAAAGCTTTGCGAGCGATATCGTAAAAGCTATAAACGAAGGCTATGAATTGGGCCGCTATCGTTCGGTGTATGATAGTAATAAATGGTTGCTCAAAATTAACTCGTTCCTTAGCAAATTCGACACATTCCAGGGTATGGGCGGCGATCAGACCTTGTTTATCACCCGAAAACTTTTTCGGGGCTTGGGCGGATTTAACGATTCATTCAAAATTATGGAAGAGTTCGAGTTCTGCGCCCGTGCCAGAAAGAACAAACAGTATAAAATCTTCAAGAATTCGGCGCTTATCTCGGCACGGAAGTACGAAACTAACTCCTGGATCAAGATTCAAAAAGCAAACTTTAAAATTGTTGAAATGTACAAATCCGGGGCTTCTCAAGAGAGCATGGTTAAGACTTATAAGAAGATGCTGAGTTACCGCTAAAGCAAGATTTTACTTCGCTCGAGATCTGCTGCTTCATCTACATCATAAAGTATAGGAAGAAGAGTATAGGATAGGTTCAGAGTCACAACATCCGCTAGCGTATCGGTGCAGACCGAACTGGTACTCCAATTTTTATTATAAAAAATCTGAGGAATAAGCTCTCTCAAGCCAAGCAGATAGTAACCACCGTCCCGTGCAGGGCCAATAACAACTTTATGCTGGCTGAGACAATTAAAGGCTGTAGAAATCATTGCTGTATCGAGTTCGTGACAGTCACTCCCGATGATTACAACGTGGCTATGACCTTCATCAAAAGCATCTTTAAAAGCATTCAACATACGCTCGCCAAGGTCGTGTCCGGTTTGAACTCGTTTTATAAAATTACCGCTATCCCATAAATCTCCATCAACAACTTCGTCAGCATAGTAAACATATTTAGTATATGTTAAATCAGCTGTTATTGCATGTGTATGCCGGAGCAGGAATTTATATACCTCTAAGGCTTTCTCCTCACCGATAGATGACGCTAATCGGGTTTTTACTTTCCCCAAAACCGGCTTCCTTACGAAAAGAATTAATGCATGGGATGACGCTTCCATTATTCTGTTACTGCCCCTCCGCAGCTGGAACCAGCGCCAGCGGTACATCCATAGCAGTGTTGCTTTAATACAATGCTCCGGTTGTTAAGCAGGTCAGCATTAAATGTGGACAAATGCTGCGAATCCTTACAAGCTACTTTTAAATCGAGCATCTGATTAAAGTCGCAGTCGTAGAGGTAGCCATCCCAGCTTACCGATATGGTATTTCGACACATCACATTTTTAACTGCCGCCGGATTGAATGCTCCGATAAGTTTATCCATATATTTCTCGTAGTTTCCGGTACTTAACAAATAGTCGAGGTACCGGCTAATGGGCATATTGGTGATTGCGAATAGCTGATTGAAATAAAGCCCGAATCTCTTAAATAATTCTTCTTTGTATTCGCGTTCCAGCGCACCCTGGTCCGGCGGTAGAAAAGCGCCTGCAGGATTATAAACCAGATTTAAAATCAAGCCAGTTCCATCAATACCATAACCCACTGCATTTAATAACTGTAATGCTTTAATAGAATCGTCAAAAACCCCATCGCCGCGCTGTCTGTCGGTACGGTCTTGAGTAAAGCTTGGAAGAGAAGACACCACTTCTATCTGGTGCTTTCTGAAAAACTCGGGAAGGTCATTGAATCGCTTGTTTGCCAGGATAATAGTAAGATTACAGCGAACAATAATATGTTTGCCAATTGCTTTTATTTCCTCAACAAACCATCTGAAATGAGGGTTCATTTCGGGGGCACCTCCCGTTAAATCAACGGTTTTGATAGAACTTGCCTTTAATATTGCCAGACAAAGCTCCATTGTTTCCCGCGTCATAATTTCTTTCCTGTCCGGTCCGGCATCCACGTGGCAATGTTTACAAACCTGGTTGCACATCTTACCTACGTTTATCTGGAAAATCTCAACTTCGGCAGACTGCAAAGGAAACATACCCATGTCTACAACCTTGTCTTTAAAACGCGGATGACGGTGCTGGTTGTCGCCATCCAAAATCTCAAGCTGATTTGTGCTATTGGCTAGCGGGTGCTGCAGGACCTTTAATGATTTCATCTCGAAGGTAAATTACATTGAAATCTCTTTCACCTTGTTCATCATTTGTACGCCATGAACAAGCACAGCACCACCTTTAATAGAGGCGGCAACATGTACGGCTTCCATCATTTGCGCTTCGCTAAAGCCTTTTTCATAGGCATCTGAACTATAGGCATCGATGCAATAGGGGCATTGAACAGCATGCGAAACTGCCAGGGCTATCAACGATTTCTCTTTTGCCGTAAGCGCTCCGTCTTGAAATACTTCTCCGTAATAAGAGAAAAACTTATCTGCAAGTTCTTTCTGAAATTCACCAATGTTGCCAAACTTCTTTAAGTCTTCGGCATCGTAATAATTTGACATAGTTTATGATTTATAGTTATTGAGAAATAGTGTCCAGTCGTATTTTTTAAATTCAATTTCGGGAGAACTATCAGCAGGAATTAAATCATTCTTTCTAAGCAGTTCAATCATGCTTTTCTTCCCGCCAAAATCTCCTCGAAACCATCCCATAATAGCAGGAAGCTTTATAATGTTAGTTTTAGTATCAAACTCAGCCTCTCCGGCCAGATAGGCCCGCATGGCCAGGTCGAGCTGTGCGTCGATTTCGCCGGGGTCGTAAAAGGCAATTGGCGGACAGCTTTTTGCTCCGCAATTTAAGGCAAAATGAATTCTGCTATCGGGTTTTTCAACCCGAAAATCCCTTTCGAACCTTGACGTAAAGGGTTTATTCAGATACCCGAGACTCCACTTAATTTTAGAACGGCGCAAGATTCCGTGTTCTATCATATCTAAAGAAAGTTTATGCTGCGCGATGAGTATTTGTTTATCAGAAAAAAAAGCGCTTCTGGATTTGTATTTTTCTGGATTGTTTTTTAGAAGCACTTGCGTGAAACCATTGTACATATTTAGCCAAAATGCAAGCTTTTCATTGTCGGTTTTTAACTGAGTCGAAAGCTGTTCCGCATCAGCTGAACCGAGAGTGTCTAAATACGTCCCCACACTATCACCGGTTCGGGCGGCGTAAAGGAAATCCTGCGAAAGTTGTATGTAATTTATCGGCATTGGGCGTATACTTCCCGCAGCTGGTGTATTTCCCATGTTGATAAGCAAAATAAATAAAGGAAACCAATGCATATTACAATTTACGATAAACGTTTGAATCCGGATGTGACATATTTAGGCTGAGCTTTGGATAGTATAGTATTCTGTGTTAAGGCGAGCAGCCTTCACCGATAAGCTTGATATTCAAACTATCCTGACGAAATAATTATTGATTTCAAGATAGCCGGGTGGCCGACGTGTCGGGAATAAAAGTTTTAAAAATGCTTACAGAGAGGTATCTAAAAGCTGGAAAAAGCTTGCATTTGAGGTATTTATGTGAAGATTGCCTGCAATTACTAAAAATGCGGAAGCGGTATTGAAGTAATATATTGGAAAAGCCGACTATTGTCTTGCCACTGAAAAGTAGTGGTTTAGCCACCGCTAGATTACACATTGATATATCAAATTACTTAGTCTATTGGTTTTGACTAGGACTTAAAACAAAAACGCCTTAAATAATACATTAAGGCGTTTTTGGTATTCTTTAAAATATAACTGGCGGAGAGCTAGGGATTCGAATGTATGATTTTACGTGTGTATTGATTTAACCTAATTTTGCTGAAATGGCCATTATGTTACATAAACCCCTTAAATGAATGTAAGCTAGATTAAGTTACATATCAATTATACTACACCACTAATTGCACCACTAATTTTAATTGTTTACATTTGAGTAGATTATTAATAACGACAAATGATTGGTACAGTAAGAATTGAACTCCGAAAGGGCGTATCTGCTAAACATGGTATGACACCTTTAAGCCTTATCTATTCTTTAGAAGGCGCAAGAAAGCGATACAGCTTGAATCTCAACATCTATCCTGAATACTGGGAGCAAAAGCAACAACTAGCCGTTTTCATTCCCGTAAAAGATGCTAGAAAGTTACTACCTGCAATACCAGTTAACCATTTGCTTACTGAAGTCGAAATAAAAGACATCAACAAAGAGATAGGTAAATTAAAACAATGTATTTCTGAGATTGAAGATAAGTTTAAGGCTAACAAAAAGCCTTTTTCTTCAGATATGGTGATAAATGAGCTGTTGGCTAGCCAAGGCCAGGTCACGAAAAAAGAGGAACCTACGGGATTTGTTTTCGACTTTATGGATCAATATATAAAGGATCATGAAGCTACACGTCAGAAAGGAAGCCTTTCTGTTTATAAGTCAGTAAAAAATCACTTAGAGGCTTATCAGTACGCTACCGGTCATAAAGTTACGTTCGAAACCATCGATTATATCTTCTTTCAGAAGTTCCAAACTTTCCTTATTAAACGCACTAAAAGTGATAAGGCTGGCAATATAAGCCCCATGCTTAACAACACCACGATTGCAAAAGCCTTAAGTACTCTTAAGACATTCCTAGGCTATGCAAGAAAGAGTGGTATTAAGGTTAATGGAACATATAAAGACTTTGAAATAAAAAAGCAATCGCTGGAGGTAATAGCACTGGATCAAGATGAATTCGATGCTATCTTAAATAAAGACTTTAACGGAAATGCTAGGTTGGAAAAAGCTCGCGACCTTCTCATTTTTAGCTGCACGACCGGGCTCCGCGTGTCAGATATGCTGCAATTACGACGAGAGCATATTAATAATAACACCATCACCTTAAAGGTTACTAAAACCAAACAAGATCTCTCTATTCCACTAAATGTAATATCTGCAGGAATACTTGATAAATACAAGGAACATCACCGCCCGTTGCCGATGATTAGTTCGCAGAATCTGAATTATTACGTGAAAGAGATTGCCGAACTCTGCGGCATTAATCAGCCTATTGAGATAGTAAGGTTTTCCGGTACCAAACGAATTGTTAAAGTTTATCAGAAGCATGAACTTATCAAAATTCATACTGGAAGAAAAACCTTCGCCACGCTCTCGCTAGAAAAAGGAATGAGTGCAGAAGAGGTTATGAAAATAGGGGGATGGGAGGATTATCAAAGCTTTAAGCGATATGTCAACATTACTGAGAAGCGCAAGAAAGTAGTGATGGAGCAGGCGTGGGGTGCACCGGTTCATTTAAAAGTGGTTTGATATGGCTGAACTACCTTTATTGATGAATTGTTATGAGTGCGATGCATTTATTTCAGCTAACATTTTACTTTGTAAATATTGCGGCCACGATAACAATCTCATCGAGTCGGAAAAGTATATTCCAGTACCTTATCCCGAGTTAATTAATAGTATAAATGCTGCTTTCTTTAAGCTCGAAGGATTTATTGATGGCCCATTACGAGTTTACCAATACTTTGGCTTCGCAGAGGCGTTTAAAAGTCTTTTTGTAAAAACGAGACTTCCTGAAAATTATACACCTGAGAATGTTAATAGAATAAGCAAGTATTGGGATATTACGGAGCAGCTTAGAGTTGATTTTGATAAATCAGAGTTTTCAAATGGTTATGCTTGGCAAAATGAAGACTTCAAAAATGACTGTAGAGAGTTGGATTATGTTAACTGGAGTCTATTACACGAGTTCTTGTCGTTTATTTCTACCGAAGATAAAATTAAGTTTAATCAGAAAGTTTCTATCTCTAGTATAATATCCCAAATAGACGACTGCGAGCCCGATTTCGGTATAAAAAAGGGC
>DASWMZ010000143.1:0-4957 GCA_036399495.1 Pedobacter sp. | reverse complement strand
ATTCGCCAAGGTATGATCCATAATCATATGAGCTCCGTAAGCTTTCACCTGAGCACTCATTCCTTTTGTAACGGCAAGCTGCCCGGCCTGAATTTCAAATTGATTACTTGCAGATGCTTTTGTCACGAATTCAGCTTCCTCGCCCTTGTCGATATCATCCTGATTGTCGTCTTTCTCACAAGCCTGAAACGTACAGGCTGCAATCATCATTAATCCGATAAATTTTAAAGTTTTCATAATAGATAATTAAGAATGTTAGCAAGTGCAACAGCACACTAACAGCCTTGTTGCAGGTTCTTAAAAAACAGGTATTTGAACAACTCGCCTGGTGTTTCTACTAAGGGGCTGGAGTAATTTTAACAGTTTGGATACAACCGCCGAGGCATACACCCTCGCAAAAATAATTCACAGGTATGTTCTAACATATTTAAACCGTAGTTACCCCTCCTAAACGGGTATTAGTTCGCGCAATTGAGGAACATTATTTGTTCCTATTCGAGTGTTAGAAAAACGCATTACATCTAATTTGAATACTACTATGAAAAATTTTAAAAAACTATCTTTTGTGTTATTAGTCTCGGCAATCGCTTCGGGCTGTACCACCACACGCACCGGGACAGGTGCCGGAGCTTCTACCGGAACAGGTACCGGGGCAGGATCTAACCAAACCACTTCAGGAACTTCCGGCACAGGAACTACCACAGGCACAACAGCAACAGCAGAAGAAAGTACTGGAACGGCGGCGGGCTCCTCGGTTGTTACCGGCGGAAGCAGCGCTGGAAACACAGGAACAAGTGGTTCAGGAAGTACCGGAACGGCGGCGGGCTCAACAGGAAACACAGGTAATACCACCGAAGCCAGTTCGGCTACACGGGCAACAACAGATAACCAGGCACAAAACTCAACTACTATGTCTGGCACAGGAGGCATCGGAAATACCCATACCACATCGGGCTCTCTATCAGGCACCGCGTCGCCTCAGGCTTTTATTCCAATGGCGGCACAGATAGGAATGAAAGAGCTTGAGGTTAGCCGTATGGCATTAACCAAAGCAAGAAGTGCCGATGTCAAAGCATTCGCGCAAATGATGGTTAGTGACCACTCTAAGAATAACAAGCAGTTAATGACATTAGCCGCTTCAAAAAACGTAACGATCTCAACTTCGATGAGCGGCAACGGGGCAACAGGTACAGGACGTGGCTCCTCTGGTGCTATGGGCGCAGGTAGCGGAAGCAGCAGTACAACAGGTGCGGGAACCAACAACTCGTCTGGCTCGATGAACACGGGCGCTGGCACTACCGTAACCAGCGGTTCATCAGGTACAACAGTAACATCTGGAGGTAGCACAGGCACCAGCGGTTCATCCGGCACAACAGGAACAGGTAGCGGTAATACAGGGACTGTCGGTTCATCGGGCACAACAGCAACAGGAAGTCAAAATCACTCTGGTGGCAGCACCATAGGCATGGGGAATGGAAACACCACAAGCACTGGGGGCTCAATGGGAAATGCTGGCTCTGCAAGCACTGCAGCTTCTGGAGGTGCCATGGGAAGCACAGTCACCGGCACTTCATCAAACACTGCTGGTAGCGGAACTTCACTGACTGAAGACCTGGCTACCTTACGCAACTTCAGCGGAACGGCATTTGATAAGCGTTATATAGCTATGATGGTAAGAGATCATGAGCAGGCTGTTGCTTTATTTACCAGCGCATCTCAATCAGATGATGCAGAGGTAAGAGCATTTGCAATTCAAACCTTACCGGTACTGAGATCCCACCTCAAACACGCCAGAACGGTTAGTAATAAAATCGGACAATAATTAGTATTGGTTCGTAAAGGTCTGCAAGTAATTTGTAGGCCTTTTTTTTAACAAACTCCCGATTTAATATGAGTTATTCAAATAAAAGCACCCGTGAAGTTCTTGTTCCGGCCCGAACGGGCCTGAGCTTTTCAAGACTTTTAGCGTTTTTATGGATAAACTGTCTCCAGAGCAATCGGGATCGAAGACCACCGGATATAAAAAAGCTAAAACCTATATTCTTTTGAATTTGTCTATAACTACAACACTGCCATGGATTTGCATAAGATAGAACAAGAGTTTCGGGATGAGCTGCGGAAAACATACCAAAGCCATGAAGCATTAAAAGCTCAGTTCGAAGAAGATGAGTTTGTTTACATGTTTACCATAAAAAAGGAAGAAGGCAGCCCATCGCAGCCTATAGAACCTCCCGACAAGAAGCTCGACAGCACTACTTACCAATTGGTGCTTGCGGCTTATAACGCGGTGGTTCCTGTGTAAAAGCTATTGTTAAAAATTTTAACGATTTGTTAGGCTACGCATCTTTATTAATACTGCACTAAAGCATGCATTGATGCTTTTTATTAGTCGCCTCTACAATTTCAGGCAACGCTCAGGAAAGGCAAGCTGAAGATCGGTTGTTGTACTAGAGCTAAGCCCCCGGATGGATAGTTGCTGGAACTGCCTTTACACCGGACGATTTACAATCGAAAAACACCGGTGTTCAATGATAGACCCTATTCGTTTTTACTTTATTTATCAACAAACAGAATACACTTCAATCTCGATCGAGCATATACAAATAAAAGAAATCATTCGCAAGTGATTCGGTACTTGCGAATCTCCGCAATAAAATCTTAATTTGGCCTTTTATACGATTTAGAAGGCTTTTTATATAAATTATTAGGTGCTTTAATTAGTAGATGATATTATCTTAGAATTCCTTTAGGTGTTGCTAGCACAATCAACTAAAACACCCCCTTTGTCCAGTTCATTGCACTTACCTTACTCAATTCTCCACGCAAATCAGTTTCCAGTAAGGCTGATATACGATCGTAGGTAAATCCCCGGCCAAGAAGAAACATAAGTTTGGTTACTGCGGCTTCATAGGTCATATCAAAACCGCTTACAACTCCCATATTCTTCAAGTCGCGACTTGTTTCGTACCGACCTAACTCAACTGTTCCTACTTTACATTGTGAAATATCAAGTATAACTTTGCCACCCTTGATAGCAGTGGACAAACAGTCAATAAACCATTTGTCGGTAGTGGTATTACCTGCACCAAAGGATTCGAGTATGATAGCATCGGTTGCCGAACTTACAATTGCCGCTACTGTTTCCTTACTAATTCCAGGATAAAGCTTTAATACAGCAATTGCATTATTGAGCTTTTTGTGAACCTTGAATATGCAATCATCGCATTTGCGGATACTGCTATCGTTAAAACGTAAATGTACGCCTGCTTCTGCCAGTACCGGATAATTGGGAGATCTGAATGCCTCAAATTTCGCTGAATTGTATTTGAAGGCACGATTCCCCCTAAAAAGCTGAAAATCAAAATAGATACAAACTTCAGGAACTCTGGCTTTACCATTTGCCATTTTTGCAGACGCAATTTCAAGAGCGGTGATTAAATTCTCCTTAGCATCCGTTCGGATCTCCCCGATAGGCAATTGCGAACCCGTGAAGATAACTGGCTTGTTTAAACCTTCGAGCATAAAGCTTAATGCTGAAGCGGTAAAGGCCATGGTATCTGATCCGTGGAGGATTACAAAACCATCATATATTTCATAATTTGTCTCGATCAATTCGGCAAGCTGTATCCATATTAATGGCGACATGTTCGAAGAATCGATGATTTCATCGAAGGAATGGACAGTTATTTGGTAAGGGAGCCGCTGAAGCTCAGGAACGTTTTCGGTTATATGTTCAAAGTCTAAAGGCTTTAATACACCCGTACTTTTGTCCTGAACCATGCCAATGGTTCCACCGGTGTAAATAATTAAGACCTTTGTCATCTGAAGTGATAATTCCCTAAAGATATAAAAGGTAAGGCGTTCTTAGATGCCAAAAATCAATTTTGAATTTCCGGTGGTAATTTCAGCTACTTGCTCAAGTGAAGTTTCCTTGATATCAGCTATCTTTTGAGCAACAAACTTCAAATAACTGCTTTCATTTGGCTTTCCCCGATAGGGAACCGGCGTTAGATAAGGCGAATCCGTTTCAAGAACAATATTGGTTAAGTCTAGTTGCTGAATCACTTTATCGAGGCCGGAATTTTTATAGGTTACCACTCCTCCAATTCCCAAATAAAATCCCAAATCGATAATTAATTGTGCTTGATCAATCGTTCCGGTGAAGCAGTGAAAAATGCCTCTTAACTTTTCATCCATCTCAGAATGGAGCACTTCATAAACCTCATCAAAAGCATCTCGGCAATGAATAACTATTGGCAAGTTTAATTCTTTAGCCCATACAATTTGGCTTCGGAATGCCAGTTTTTGAATTTCGAGGGTAGTTTTATCCCAATACAAGTCGATTCCTATTTCGCCAATTGCATAAATTGTGAATGTTGATTGCGCTTGTTTAATTAATGCCAGCTGTGTTTCAAAATCGTCCTTTACATCGCATGGATGCAAGCCAAGCATTGCAAAACAACTTTCGGGATACTCGGATGTCAATTCTGAAATCATAGCTATAGAATTAGAATCAACATTTGGAAGGAATAGTCTGGTGACGCTATTTTGGAAACAGCGCTGCATTAACTCTGCTCGCTTTTCGATATCTCTTTCGTAATAAAGATGTGTGTGCGTATCGGTTAAAATCATCTTTTTAATCTGATACGATTTATTAGGATCATGCTTACGATAAATATTTACCTACAATTGGCATTCTTCTTCCCATACCAAAAGCTTTTGGCGACACCCTTAATATTGGCGGGGTTTGATAGCGTTTAAATTCTGCCTTATTCACCATGGCAATTACCTTCCTTACCAACTCTTCATCAAAGCCTTGTGCTATAATATCGCGGGAGCTTTTCTTTAATTCTATATATTGATAAAGAAGCTTGTCGAGAACATCGTAATCTGGCAAGGAGTCGCTATCTTTTTGTCCGGGCCGCAATTCTGCCGAAGGCGGTTTTACAATACTGTT
>DASWMZ010000142.1:0-3255 GCA_036399495.1 Pedobacter sp. | reverse complement strand
ATTTTTAGCACCTTCGCTTGTCGAAAAAAGCTCCTTTACAAAAACATTATATTTTTCGTGCAGTGCATCTGTAAGCTCTTTTGCTTTTTTCTTATTGCCATCTAAAAAAGCCTGAGAAATTTCCACAAGAGCGTTTGTAGTTCCGGAAACGGCTGAAAGAACAACTAGTTGCTTTTGCTTAGGATTAATAATATCCAATAAGCTTTTCATTCGTTCCGGACTTCCTACCGATGTACCACCAAATTTTAAAATCTTCATTTATATCTATTTGTATAAGAGAGCCTTGTATTGATACAAGACGTTAGTTAAACTCATCTCCATAATTAGCTGGCTTTATGGAGGCGCAAAATTAGTTAAATGCCTGATATATCACGACTAAGAAAAAAATCTTTAATAAATAAAACCAGCGAAAAAAAATTTCGTATAAAACCTAACAAATTTAAATTTGTATTTATAAAAAGCTAAAGCCTATGAATAAGCTAAAAGAAAACACCAAACGCGAAAACGACTTGATCAGTGTATTTGCAGAAGATGAATTAAATTTTTGGTCGCTTAAATGGGGGGTTTCAAAAGAGACCATCAAAAGCGCTATTAAGGCATCTGGGTGCAATTCGGTTTCGAAAGTTTATACGTACTTGCTTAATACAAATAAGCTAAATCTGAGTTAATTTTTGAAATGGTTCCAATATATCCTGCAGCTGCCTGTGGGATATTTTTGGTTTGGGCTAAAGCAGTTTCCTATCTTCTTCCTTAATCTCCAGATCGTTAATACTGGCAAAACGCTTGTCCATATACCCATCCGCATCAAACTCCCACATTTCGTTGCCGTAAGAACGAAACCATTGTCCGGCTGCGTTTCTCCACTCATATTCAAAGCGGACGCCAATCTTGTTATCGATAAATGCCCAAAGCTCTTTTTTTAATTTGTAGTCGATTTCCTTCTCCCACTTCAGTGTAAGAAATTTTTTCACCTCTTCCCTGCCCTTAAAAAACTCGGCACGGTTGCGCCAATCGGTATCAACAGTGTAAGCCATACTTACCTTTTCGGGATTTTTGGTATTCCAGGCGTCTTCTGCGGCCTGTACTTTCTTCTTTGCTGATTCAAGGTTGAATGGCGGCAAAGGATGTCTGGGTTCAATCATGTTGCAATTTAATCTTCTTTCTTTAAAATATAGTCCTCACGAGAGCGAAGAATCTGTGTCATATTCTTTGACGCCCAGTCAGATAATTGCATCAACTGGCCTAATAAACTTTGGCCCACGTCTGTAAGCTGGTATTCTACTTTCGGAGGTATCTGAGGATAAACTTTTCGCGTAACAAGTCCGTCTTGCTCCAGATGCTTTAACGTAACCGTGAGCATTCTTTGGGAGATGCCGTGAATACCTTTTTTAAGTTCTCCGAAACGCAATTTCTCATTTCTTCCAAGAGCTATAATTGCGTGAACGGACCACTTATCGCTAATCCTGTCTATAATATCTGTTATGGGGCAATAAGGATTTGTAGAAGGAGTGTCAGATTTAGCCTTACCTGTATTTTTATTTAGGCCTTTAGAGCCTTCTTTCGCAATAGTTACTTCCATATAACTGAGTGATTAGTTTGTGCCATATTGTTCGATACTAAGTTACTAAATACATTTGAGTTATCAAAAGTAACTATAGAGCTATGGACATATTATCATTATTAAACTGGAGATATGCGACAAAACGCATGAACGGTCAGAAAATCCCTCAAGAAAAAATAGATGTAATTCTAGAAAGCATCAGGTTATCCGCATCATCAATTGGCCTACAACCTTACAAGGTTTTGGTTATTACAGATTCTAACCTTCTTGAGCAAATTAAGCCTATCGCTTATAATCAGCCACAGATTACAGAAGCTTCCCATGTGTTAGTTTTTGCCGCATGGACAAACGTGACAGAAGAATCGATAGCAGAGCACCTGAACCTTGTTGCGACAGAGAGAAATGTAAGTTTGGGTTCTTTGGCAACAACTAAAAGTTATTTGCAAGCGCTGACCAAAAACACGCCTGATCAGAACTTCAACTGGGCGGCTCGCCAGGCATACATCGCTTTGGGTACAGGTTTACTAGCTGCTGCTTCGCAGGAAGTAGATGCAACGCCAATGGAAGGTTTTGATGCAAGTGCACTAGACAATTTACTAGGACTTCCTGAAAAGGGATTGAAAAGCGTAAGCATTTTACCGCTTGGCTACCGCGATGCCAGTCAGGATTGGTTACTCCCGCTTCCTAAAGTAAGAACTCCAAAAGCAAAATTTTTCCTGTCATTATAATCATCAATTAAATTTATAAAAAATGAAACGACTATTAATTTCTGCCGCTATTATAGCTACTTCGCTAAATTTAAAATCTCAAACTAAGTGGGTAATAGACCCTGTCCATTCTTCGGTTAACTTCAACATTGAACATCTCGTCATTTCTGAAGTGGAAGGAAAATTCAAAACCTATAACGGAACCATTTCTGCTGCTAAGCCGGATTTATCTGATGCGGCGATTAACTTCGATATAGATGTTAAAAGCATTGATACCGACAACGACATGCGAGACAAACACCTGGTATCTCCTGACTTTTTTGAAGCTGAGAAATACCCTAAAATGACTTTCAAAAGCACTTCCTTAAAGAAAGTATCCGGAAATAAATATGTTCTGAACGGAAACCTTACTATACACGGCATAACAAAACCGGCAAAGTTTGATGTGACCTACGGCGGCACAGCTAAAGATTCTTACGGAAACACTAAAGCTGGTTTTAAGGCAAAAAGCATTATTAACAGGTATGATTACGGATTGAAATACAATTCGTTAACCGAAGCTGGCGGAGCTACACTTGGAAAAGAAGTTGAGATTGATTTAAAGCTACAATTTGCTCAGGCAAAGTAGATTTGGTAACCAAACCTATGAGGTTTTGAAAAACCTTATAGGTTTATAATATCCTTAAACCTCTACATCAATTCCAATCTGCTTCAGCAAAATTGAGGCGTTGAAGGTTTTACATTCGCCATCTTTCAACTTATAATCAAACAACATTTCCCCGTTTACAATCTGGATATCAAAGTAGAAATTCCGGATGTAGGCGGGGTATTTATTTTCAAGCTCGGCGAGCTGTAAATCATGCGTGGCAACCATGCCAACTGCATTTTTGGCAACCAAAGTTTCAATTACCGCTTTTGAACCACGATATTTATCCACCGAATTCGTTCCGCGCAGCATTTCATCTACCAGGAAATAAACCTTTTCTT
>DASWMZ010000141.1:0-7578 GCA_036399495.1 Pedobacter sp. | reverse complement strand
TAGAGGCGCCGCCGCCTTTATATTTACGATTGATCGGACGGATATCGATCTCATCTATAACTTTCTTTACAATACGGGCCGGGTGGTTGACCGATACCAGTTCTTCCAGGCTGGGCGGAAGTAACTGCAACTGATCGGAATAGTAGGGCTTAAAAACAGGCGTTGTTCCCATGCCTTTAAAATACGAAAGAGGCGTAAATAAAAAAGAGACTATCCTTTTGAGACAGCCTCATTTTTCTTTCAACCATTTGCAGTCAAACTTTCTGCAAATTTTTACAGCGACCAAATTTTAATTTGTAAATCGCTGATTTTAAGTGACCTGGGAGAGGCTCGAACTCTCGACCCACTGATTAAGAGTCAGTTGCTCTACCAACTGAGCTACCAAGTCTTGCTCGTCAAAGTTAGAAAAATATGTGGTTTGTTTGCATTAATCGCACTCTGGGGTTGTAAAGCTTTGTGTTTCTGTATCGGTACTAAATCCAAAACTCTCACCACGTGCGGTTTGCCACCAGAACCTTGGTCTTATTTTTTCTGCGCCATATTCATTCATGGTCTCGGCCTCGTAAAGTTTCCCGTTAATCATCACAAATTTTATCTTTTCGGAGTTACGAATATCGTCGAGAGGGCTTTCATTCAACACAATCAGGTCGGCTAATTTACCCGGTTCTAAGGAACCGAGTTCTCTCGACATACCTAAATGTTCGGCTCCGTTTAAAGTAGCGCATTTTATAGCTTGTAAGGGCGACATGCCGCCTTGTGCAAGCATCCAAAGTTCCCAGTGAGCTCCGAGGCCTTGCAGCTGACCATGCGAACCTAGATTAATTTTACTGCCGCCGTCTGCCAGTTGCTTTACAGCTTTAGCTACTTCAACATGCCCGTAATCGGCAAACTCTGAGGTAGTTCTCCGCCTTGAGCGCGCATCTACAATAGCCCGCGGAACAAAGTTTAATAAGCGCTCATTCTCCCAAACATTTGTTCTGTCGTACCAAAAATTTTCGCCGGATTGTGCCCCATAACTTACGATCAGGGTGGGAGTGTAAGATGTTTTACTGGCATTCCATAGGGCTTTTACATCTTTATAGACTGGAACAGTTGGAAGGTTATGTTCGATACTGGTATGCCCGTCTAGAATCATGGTCAGGTTATGAAAATAAGTTGACCCGCCTTCGGGCACTACGCCCATTTTCAATTCACGGGCGGCCTGCATAATTTGCTGCCTTTGTTCACGGCGAGGCTGATTATAAGATTTTACCGTAAATGCGCCAACTGCTTTCATCCGGCGCAAATGTGATCGTGCATCTTCAAGACTGTTTATAGTTGATTTAAAATCACCATCAGCGCCATAAAGAATCGTTCCGGTTGAAAAAAGTCTGGGGCCAACCATTCTTCCTGCTTTAAGCATTTCCGACTGGCTAAATACCATTTCCGTATTACTTGACGGATCATGTGAGGTAGTAACTCCGTAAGCCAGATTTGCCAGATAGGGCCAATCTTGTTGAGGTGATACCCCATCGGTACTCGTTGGAATATGCGCATGAACATCAATAATGCCAGGCATAATCGTCTTTCCCTGAGCATTTATTACGGTTGCCTTTTCAGGGATTTTCACCTGCTCGGCAGAACCAACACCTGTAATGCGATTTTTTTCAACTAACAGAGTTCCGTTTTCAATTACCTCGTTACCACCTTTCATGGTAATGATGCGTGCATTAGTAAAAGCAAAGCTGGTTTGAGGAAGATCAGACTTTAATTTTAAACCCAGAGCAATACCTGTACTGTCGGCAGCCGGTACTTTGTTGGGCGAGCCTTCCAGAAAATTAAAGGCATTTTTTACTTCCCTTGAGAAATATTCGCCACCCTCTGTCCAGTTAAGTTTCTTACTATCAGTACTCCAGTGCAAGTACATTCCAGCATCCTGACTTACCTTGGTAAGTGGAAGCGATTTATTTGCTGATGATAATTCAATAGAGCTGTTAGAGTTTACCAAAGGCGTGATATAAGCGTTGAATAGTTCAATAAAAGCCAGCCATTTTCCATCCGGACTGGGTACAAACTGGTTTGAATACTGAGATACATAATGCGTGCGAATCAGATTCCCGTTAACGTCCATACTTTTAAAAGCCTTTTTACCGCTTTCAACCGTTTGAAAATAAACCCGCGAATCATTATTGCCAAACGTTGGCCTGACCCCGGTATCTGATATTTTAACGGGGCTGCCAGCACCTAATGTTAAGAGATATATTCCCGGATTTTTTCCAAAGGAATATCCTAGCGTAGTATTGCCGCTACCTTTGCGAAAAACTAGTTTATCACCCCTCGCCGAAAACTTTGGTGAATAATAGAAGCCTTTTTCAAAAGTAAGCAGCGTTATTTCCCGGGTTTTAAGATCGATCTTATTAAGAGAGCCTTTATTCTCATCATTCCAGGAAACATACACTAATGATTTACCGTCAGGGCTGAAATCTGGTTCGTATTCAAAGTCGGTCCCTGATGTTATGCGCTCGGGAACACCATTGGGCAAACTCTTGATGTAAATAAAGCCCGCTGCATTAAAAGCCACCAATTTGCCATCGGGAGAGGTAGTAAGCTGCCGGATCATTTTAACATCAAAATCCTCTGTAAAAGTTCTTTGTGGATACCGTGCGGCTTCAGTAATAATATGATTTGAGGCAACTTCAAATGGGATGATAGATGTATCTAATGAGTTGATATCGATATTCCTGATTTTTCCTTTTGCATAAAAAATGAGGTTTTTGCTGTCAGGCATCCAGGCAAATGAAGGATACACGCCAAAAATCGCCCAGGTTTCCTGTTGATCTCGTGAAAGCTCATCATATAAGGGCCATTCTTCACCGCTGGTTAAATCATGAATGAAAAGGGCAGATTTTAAACGAACTCGTTTAACGAAAGCCAAAAGTTTACCATCGGGTGAAACACGTGGCCGGGCTGCACCGCCTTGCCCCCCTGTAACGGTTACGATTTCGCCCGTTTCGCGATCTAAGCGTTTTATCTCGTAAATTTCTCCGTTAGGATCTTTATTGTATTGAAAGAATGGGCCTGGACTCACATCCTCGCTATAATACATGAACTTTCCATCGGGAGATACTTCCGGCTCTCCCGAATCTTGCTGATCGTTTTTGCGTTTGGTGAGCTGCACGCCTTCTCCGCCGGAGAAATGGTACATCCACATCTCGCCCGCACCCAAAGAACGGGTGTTTGTAAAATGTTTACGTGCAATCAGGTATTGATTATCAGGTGTCCAAACGGCATTGTTCAATAGTCTAAAACTCTCTTTCGTAACCGATCTTTTTTTGGATCCGTCGGCATTCATCACCCAAATGTTATCACCACCTTCCTTATCGCTGGTATAAGATATCATTTTCCCGTTAGGGCTAAAACGGGGTTGAACTTCAAAGGCAGCACCACCAGCAAGAATTGTTGCCTTGCCTCCTGAAGATGGCATCTTATAAAGGTCTCCTAGCAAATCGAATATAATCTCCTTTCCATCCGGACTTACATCCAGGTTCATCCAGGTGCCTTCGTCGGTCGTAAAAGAAATGGCTTTAGTTTGGTCGGTTGGCTTTTCAATATTCCATTTCGATTGGCTATAAGTCAGGGAGGATGTAAATGTAAACAGTAGGAAAAAAAATCTTTTCATTCTAATTGTGTGGAACAAAGATATTGTTATGATAAGCGTAGAACTAAGGATTTTTGATATTATTGTTTAGCAAAACTTGAACAATGTGCATGAACTTAATAATAGCTGTATTCTACCTGATTTTATCTAATAAGTAGGTTACAGTATCTTAATATTCTATTAATGGAATATTTTTTTAATTTTCCCGAACAATTGTAAGAATTCGTTTGTATTATTATTTATTGATATATTTAAGAAAAAATCATTCACAAACAATCTAATCCCCCTGGTTATCACCCAATTAATTTCTCATGAATATTTTTGTTGCTAGTCTCCCGTATCAGCTTGAAGAAGCAGATGTTAAAGAAACGTTCGAAGAATTTGGAACCGTTTCTTCAGTAAAGTTAATTCTGGATAAAGAAACCGGAAAGAAACGTGGTTTTGGTTTTGTTGAAATGCCAGACGACGAAGAAGCTCAGAAAGCAATTACCGAACTGAATGGTTTGGAAGTTTTCGGCCGCAATATCTCTGTATCTAAAGCAGAAGATAAACGCGAAAGCAGCCCTCGTCCTCAAAGGTCTTTTTCAAGCCCTGACCGAAGCAGCGGAGGGGGTTATAAAGGCGGAAACGGCGGTGGCGGCGGTTATAACAAAAGCGGTGGTTCTGGTCGCGGAGATTTTAACAAATCTGGCAACAGAGACCGTAACAAGGAAGACGGGAATCGCTGGTAGGTATTCTACGAGCTGTTTGAACGCGTTCCATTGAACGCGTAAGATTTCTATATAAATGTAAATTTGACTGCGTTTAACCAGGCATCAATTTTAATCGTAGCATTATTTATAATTAAGCCAGATCATATCTGGCTTTTCTAATTTAATATATTGTCTTTAATAAAGTCGCGGTCAACACACCGTATTGCCATAGGTGCTCTGTTCTTTGTGCAGGGTATTGGGTTTTCAAGCTGGGCATCTCGTATTCCAACTATTCAGGATAAATTAAATTTAAGTGAGACCAAATTAGGATTAGTTCTTTTTATAATTCCGGTGGGTTTAATGTTTTCGTTGCCCTTTAGCGGCTGGCTAATCTCAAGGTACGGAAGCAGGCAGATAGTCATCGCATCTATAGTTTGTTATTTTGCAACACTTGTTTTTATTGGCTCATCATCTTCTATCATACAGCTTGTAATGGCTTTGTTCGCATTCGGGCTGTTTGGAAATATGGTAAACATCTCCTTGAATACCCAGGCTGTTAACGTAGAAGCTTTGTACTCAAAAACAATTATGTCTTCTTTCCATGGTCTGTGGAGTCTTGCGGGCTTTGCGGGTGCAGCAATCGGTACATTAATGATTGGTCAGCAAGTAGAGCCGGTCTATCATTTTTTAATAGCTGCCACTTTATCATTGCTGATTCTGGCAGTCTTTGCCAGGAATATAATTCATTCAGATAGTGGTACAAAGTCCGGCGACAAATTCGTTTGGCCCGACAGGCCTTTGGTGCTATTGGGTTTAATTTCCTTTTTTTCGTTGGTTTGCGAAGGCGCTATGTTCGATTGGAGTGGTGTATACTTCAAAAAAGTGGTATTAGCGCAAGGGAACTGGATGGGTGCAGGCTACGCTATATTTATGTGTTCTATGGCAACAGGAAGGTTTATTGCCGATAAATTGGTTGCCAGATTAGGCTTAAAGCGAATGCTCCAGATTAACGGAGTGATGACAGCTACAGGCTTATTAATCTCTGTTTTTTTTCCAACTCTTGTTACCGCCATGATCGGATTTTCGATGGTAGGTTTTGGAATATCTTCTGTGGTTCCGCTCGTTTATAGCGCCGCAGGGAAGTCTAAAATTTTATCACCTGGAACGGCAATAGCAACAGTTTCGTCAATTGGATTTATTGGGTTTTTAGTTGGTCCGCCCGTTATTGGAGTTATTGCCGGTGCTTTTGATTTGCGAATATCTTTTTTCGTAATCGCGATGATGGGAGTATGCGTTACGTTGATAGCAAGGTTTGTGAGGGAAGAATAATATAAAGCATGGGATGTTAGACCCACCCCATTGCTAATATCTTAGACATTCAAATCGCTCATGATAGCGTTCACCTTCTCATCAAGCTCTTTTTCTACGGCTGGATAATCGGTCTTATTAGCTAGCGGAGCATTAACGCTGCAATAGAATTTTATTTTGGGCTCCGTGCCTGATGGGCGGGCTGATATAATACTTCCATCTTCAGTAATAAATTGTAAAACATCAGATTTTGGAAATTCCAATTCTTTGGTTGATCCTGAGCTTAGATCTGTTTCCTTTCTTAACTCATAATCTTTAAGGTATGCCACTTTGGAGCCGCCAAGACTTGCCGGTGGATTATTTCTGAAGCGTTCCATCATTGATTTAATTTCTTCGGCACCGCTTTTTCCGGTTTTAGTTACCGATACTAACTTTTCTTTGTAAAAACCATATCGCTCGTACATCGTCAGCATCGCTTCGAAAAGGCTGCTTCCCTTGTCTTTGTAATAGGCAGTCATTTCGGCTATAAATGCAGCTGAAATTACCGCATCTTTATCGCGCACCAATTCACCTATTAAATAGCCATAGCTTTCTTCTCCGCCACCAATAAAGGTTTTCTGACCTGATAGTTTCGTCATCAGTTCGCCAATGTATTTAAATCCCGTTAAGGTATTATAACACTCCACGTTTTTGGCTTTCGCGATAGCATCAATAATGTAAGAAGTTACGATGGTTTTAACGATGTATTCGTTTCCAATAAGCTTGCCGCTTTCTTCCCAGGCGGTTAGTAAATAATTGATTAATAAACTTCCGGTCTGATTGCCGTTCAAAAGAATAAACTCACCTTTATCATTTTTAACAGCAATTCCTACGCGGTCGGCGTCTGGATCTGTAGCTAAAATCAAATCAGCATCTGTTTCTTTTCCTTTAGCCAGCGCCAAAGTTAACGCTTCTTTTTCTTCAGGGTTTGGGTAAACCACGGTTGGGAAGTTTCCATCAGGTTTAATTTGTTCTTCTACTAAAATCACATTGCTAAAACCAAACTGTTCCAAGGCTTTTGGAACCAGGGTTATGCCAGTGCCATGGATAGGTGAAAAAACTATTTTCAGATTTGTCTGACGCTTGATAGCATCCGGTGAAACCGAAAGTTTCGCGATTTGATCTAAATAAAGTGTATCAATCTCTTCTCCTAAAAGCTCTATATTTTCTTCAACTCGGTTAAATTTAACTTCGTCTATGCTTTTAATTGCCGCAACTTCATCCATCACCATCTTATCGTCGGGCGATACGAATTGGCCACCGTCCGCACCATAAGCTTTATAACCATTGTATTCTTTAGGATTGTGTGAGGCGGTTAACATCACACCGCTGCGACAGCCTAATTCTCTTATGGCAAAGGAAAGGAGAGGAGTGGGCCTTAATTCTTTGAAGAAATAAACGTGGATTCCGTTTGCTGAGAACACTTCAGCTGTGATTCTAGCAAATAGATCCGAATTATTTCTGCTATCGTGCGCAACCGCAACTTTAATTTTTTCGCCCGGATATTTTTTTAACAGGTAATTGCTCAATCCCTGCGTTGCAGTGCCAATAGTGTATTTATTGATCCGGTTTGAACCATTCCCCATAAGTCCTCTAAGGCCGCCGGTTCCAAATTCAAGGTCTCTGTAAAATGAATCAGTTAGTTCTGTGTACGATTGTTGGTCCAGTAATTTCTGCACGCTGCTTTTGGTTTCAGAATCATAGCTTCCCTGAAGCCAGGTGTTGATTTTTTCTAATACAGAGGACTCTAATTCGTGCATATTTTATGTTTGATTTAAGGAATGTTATGTGCTTGCAAGTATACAAAGATTATAAATTAGCTAAATGCTGAAAAGGGAATTTTGTTTACTACATCTATCCTATTTTTCCACCAATTCTATTGTACATGGTGGCCGGTTGCCA
>DASWMZ010000140.1:0-1876 GCA_036399495.1 Pedobacter sp. | reverse complement strand
AATAATGAAAATTCTTGGCAAAAGCAAGCGATAAAGTATTATATCTGGTAATAGTCCGAAGGTGAACCAAACATTCGAGTTGTTCAAGGTGTTCCCTGGGGGGCACATTGAGTTCTGGATAAATGTTGTTCTCTAAAAAATTGAATTTGAAAAAGCCAATGAGTAGCTAATGCACTTTTTTAGTCGTATCCGTGTCTTCATAGCAAAGCTCTGTGCATTTGGTCTTAGCGCAGTCTTCATAGCATGGCATTTGTGTGTTGGCATGAAAACCTGCGTTACATGCCCCGGTTCCTTACTAACTCACAAGGCTCTTAAAGGAGACCTTGGCAGGACGAAAAGCTGTCCAAATTCAATTAGCCATTTTGATTCTAAACCTGGAGATGCCACTCTTACTACGGATGAAGTGATTGCGACGCAACGATGATGCTACACTACTGTCCGGTTAAGTTTTCAAAAAGTGATCGTTGATTACTAATATCTTTAGTTTCTTGACCAACTGATATTCCAAACAATTGTCTTATGTCTACTTTTTCGAATAGACTAATACTTAATATTTGTAACATTTGATTGAGCGTCAATTCTGTCTTAAGATTTTTCTTTAGTATAGCTATAATTAAATAATCGCATACTGCTATCCATAATTGTGTTTTGACTGCATTATCGCTGTATCCATAAAATTTCTTTATTCTTAGGTTTTGCTTTATCCACTTAAAAAACAATTCAACACGCCACCTTTCTTTATATAATCTTGCTATAATTTCAGCCTCTAGCTTAAGGTTGTTTGTTAGAAACGTTAACTCTAATGCGGTATCCGGATCAATGAATTCTATTCTCCTTATTGGTATTGGATACCACCTTCGGGTGTGCCATCTTTTAAGCTTTACTAGTTCATCTTTTATAATAGTTTCCTTATTATTAATTGCATTCTCTTGCTCAACATCATAAGACATATTTTCTTTTGCCCTCGTTACAAAATTCGCCTTGCTGGTTTCAATCCTATATAGTCTTTCAAAGTCCACATAAGCCTTGTCCACCAGGTAAAAAGCTCCTGCAGTAAAGGAAATTTCATCAAGCATTGTTACGTCCTGCACATGACCTTTAGTGATAGTTACAAATTCCGGGATAGAGCCTTCTACATTAAGTAGAACGTGCATTTTTACTGCACTTTTTGTCTTCCTGAAAGTTGCCCATGGAAATAAGTTAAGACATAGGTCAATTGTGGTACTATCAAATGCATATATAAGGCTTCCCAATTCCTTCGACAATGCATTTTCTCCCTTATATAAAGGGATAGCAGCTTGCATTAAGGTTTTAGCAAAGTCTGCATATATTCGATAATCTCTTCTCTCATTGGCATCAGCAATAGTGCTTTTTGGAACAACAGATCTAATTCCACAATGATAGAGTTTCGGCTGAACACTTGCCAAACAGAATTCTATATCTCTAAGACTTTCCCTGAAAGAAAACTGAGCAAAACTCATCACAAGAAACTGCTCCCAGCACTTAAAAGTCTTAAGCCGATAGTCTCCCTTGTAAAGCTTAACGCAGTTGTGAAAATCATAAGACTTCACCAAGTCGAAGATTTGAGCAAAAACATATTTACCATGATTCATTTGCTAACTTAAATAGCAAAAAATCAAGTTTGAGCTGAAATCGAAAAATCAAAGAACTGATGTCAAAACCTTTACCAGCAATAGTTTTACCTATTTACCTTTTAAGTTAACCGGACAGTAGTGATGACGCTATGAAAACCAACGCTGGTATTATTAAAACAAATTACATCACGAATAAGGTCGTTCAGAATTCTTCCATCCCATCTCCTAATAATTCCATAAATCCTGGTTCAGACATTACCTAAACTGTATGGCCTTTACAG